>JAGHSY010000006.1 GCA_018065615.1 Candidatus Colenecus caballi
CTGAAATCTCAATGCCCAAAACGGGGAAAAAGTGCATCGAGAAGTCCGGCCCAAAGAACGGCACCCCGCTCACAGGGCTCCAGGCGGCACAACACGCTTGAACGACTTGGTATCTCGGCGCAGAAAATGGCGGAACCTGCGCCGACGGCGGCGGACAGGGCAAAAGTCATGAATCTGTATGCATTTTGCCTGTTTGTCCTTTTGATTGCATGGATGGCATTTTTCAGACAACCGCCGTTCAAGGCCAACCGGCTACTTTGCGGTTTTCAAAGTTGAGTATATTTCCGCCAGGTCGTGAATCTGCCCGTTCAGTTCAATCAAGTCACTGCTGTATTCGGAATAGGTGCGGGGCTTGTCCATCTCCCTGACAAGAGCGGCATGGGCTTTTTTAAGGGACTGCAGCATGGAGATGTTCTTTTTCCTCAACTGGCGCGCCTTTTCAATTTGAGCCTTCTCTGTCAGATAGACCTTGTCAAAGTCTGCCGCAGGAGCCCTGTCCAATACCTGCATGGAATTCAAGTAGGCCCTGTAGTCATTCTCAAGGCCTTCTTCCTCGTTGTCAATCAGTTCCAGAAAGTCTGCGGACTTGAATCCGGCTATAAGGGCGTCACAGCATGTGGCCACAATGGTGTCACCGGTCACAAGGACATCATAAACCAGTCTGCGCTGTCTGCGTTTCATGTACTGTTCTGTCAGATAACCGCTGGTCTTGCCAAGATTCTTTGCCATGCCCGGATCATACAGCGTTCCCCAGTCCAGTTTGTTGTACGCAATTGCAACAGAGTCAATGTTGCGTCCTATTCCGCGCAGTTCGGTTCCGTATTTCTTCCACCGCGTATCGGCGCTGAGTGATTTCAGCGCACTTGCATAGCTTGACAGGATATTGAAGCAGACATTGGCCTTTGCCGAAGTCTTTTCCTGTTTTACTGCAGCTTCTGCCAGTGAGTTCAGTTCATGTATGCGCGACTCCGTATCAGTCAGTGAGGCGGAATAGATTAATCCGCGCTCCAGCCGCACATCATCAAGTGTCTGGAAAATGGCAGCGGGCAGAAGACTGTCCTGAACAGTTGCAAAGGAACTTATTTTCTTGAGCTGGCTCTTGCTTAAAGTTGAGCAGCCGGCAAGAACAACCAGACACAGCACCCATGTGGCAATTGCCTTCAGGACCCTGACACACTCCTTTATCACGGTCTCTGTAGTATCCAGAACTTTTGGAATCTCATTCATCCGCGCAACGGTCTCACGGATTTTCTTTGCCTGGAGACTGACGCTTTGGGCACTGTCGCTGAAGCCTTTTATCAGTCCTGTCTCCTTGTCTGTTACCGCGCTCCGTTCAGCATCACGCAACGTAACGCATGTCTGTTCAAGCACCTGCCGTTCTTCCGGCGTAAGCTCTTTCTGTGTTCTTTCCGCATCGGCGGCAGCAATGGCCCGGCGTATCTCAGCCAGACTGAGTTCTTGTTTTTTCATATTTATTGGAAAAGGAATATCGGTCTCAAACTTACAAAAAAATACTTGGATTACGGTATCTTTGCACCATGAAACTGGTAATATTCGACCTTGACGGGACGCTGCTCAACACCATCGATGACCTGGGTGCGGCGGCCAACCATGTACTTGCGCAGCACGGACTGCCGCAGCACGACATGAGTGAATACAGAATGATGGTGGGGCGCGGCATGCGCAACCTCATACGCATGGCTCTGCCGGAGGGTACGTCCGATGACACCATAGCGCAGATGCTGGCGGAATTCCTGGCCTGGTACCGGGAGCATCTGGACATAAGCACCCGCCCCTATCCGGGCATGCAGGAACTGGTCCGCAGCCTCAGCGAATCAGGTTACAGGCTTGCTGTAGCATCGAACAAGATACAGGAAGGAACGGAAAAGCTTGTTGCAGAATTCTTCCCCGGCATACCGTTCGCAGCCGTCATGGGCAACTGCCCGTCATTCCCGCTCAAGCCCGATGCCGCCCTGGTGCGCCACATCATGGACAAGGCCGGCGTAACCGCATCGGACACCGTCATGGTGGGTGACAGCGGCATTGACATTGAAACGGCCCACAACGCCGGCATTCCGGCCATTGCAGTCAGCTGGGGTTTCCGTCCGCTCAGTGAACTGACTGCAGCAGACCACATTGTCCACAGCGCAGACCAGCTGCGTACGTTACTTATGTGAACAACAGGGACAGTCCCTGTTGCGCGGGGACTGTCCCTGTTGTTCAACCGTTGTTTACGCTGTCCTCAACCAGCTTGAGCAGACCTGCAGCGTCAAGTGACTGGCGCAGGGTCTCGTCATGGAAATCAGTCAGGAACTTTATCATGTAATCGACAATGCTGTCCGAGAACACGCCGCGTGACGTGTAGATGGCGCGGTCCTTGGCCAGCTCCTGAGCGGCCTCGACACAGCAGCCGGGCAGCTGTTCCAGAGACTCCTGAACGGCGCGGTTCTTCTCATCGTGAATGTTGACGCCCAGACCCACGTAAGTCTTTTCCGCAACAGCCAGACCGTCAGGCATCTCAAAGCCGTGACGTGCGGCGCAGCACAGGGCTGACATAAGCAGATACGTGTCTGCAAATCCGTCACTTGCACGCCATTCGAATGTCTGCTTGTCACTGAAGTCCTTGTCCGATGCCTTCTCCATGGGATTGCACTTTGCAGCCATGTCCATCGGCCTGATCCAACCCAGAGGAACGCGCACCAGAGCACTGCGGTTCGAGAACGACCAGCACAGTGATGTGGGGGCCTCCTGGTGGGGAACCAGACGCATGAATGACAGCGGATGCGGGTTGCCGAATGCGGGCAGTGACGTACCGGCAGCCATGTAGCCGGCAATTGCCTTCCTGCATTCGTCAGTCAGTTCACCGTTCCTTGTCATGACAGACTTGCCGTCCTTAGTGAACTTGCAGTGCACGTGCATGCCTGAGCCGGCCTTGCCCACAGTGATCTTGGGGGCGAAGGTCAGAGTCACGCCGTACTGGTAAGCCAGCTGGCGCATGATCCACTTTGCAATGACCAGCTGGTCAGCGGCATCTTCAATGTCAATGGGCAGGAACTCAATCTCGTTCTGCTCATAGATCTTGCCGTCCTGAGTGAAGTTGCCCACTTCACTGTGACCGTACTTTATGTTGCCGCCGCACTGGGCAATCATCTTCATGGCCTCAGTGCGCAGGTCCTGGAACTTGCAGAACGGAGCGCTCTCGTGATAGCCCTTCTGGTCAGGAGTCAGGTAAAGGTCCTCGGCTTCGGCAATGACATAATATTCAAGTTCTCCCATAGCCTGCATCTCCAGGCCGGTCACAGCCTTGAATTCACTATGTGCCTTGTGCAGGATGTACTGCGGGCTGCTTTCAAACTGGTTTCCGTCACGGTCAAAGAATGAGCAGAGCAGGTCAACGGTAGGCACCTCGGCAAAAGGATTGACAAATGCTGTCTTATAACGCGGCAGGACGTACAGGTCACTCTTGCCGGCCTCAATGAACGGGAACAGGCTTGAACCGTCCACGCGCTCGCCTGCCTGCAGTATGTTCTCCAGATGCTCTACGCTGCCTATCACAAAATTCAGGGTCTTCAGCTTGCCGTCCCATCCGCAGTAGTGGAAGTTCAGGAACTGCACGGCGTTCTCACGGCAATATCGGACTATGTCCTCACAGGTAAATTCACATGCCGGCTTTCCAAGGAAACGCACCAGCAGGTTGGGGTTCATCTCAATGTTCTTGTTCATATAAGTATGTTTATTTGCTATTTCCAATCGTAATCAAAGCGTTCAATGTCATCCTCCACAAGCGGATTGCCGGTCTGCACCTCAATGAAACTCAAGTCCGATACGGCCCTGACCGAATGAAGGTGCTCACATGGAATGTTGGCCACGTCACCGCGCCCCACCCTGCGCACCTGGCCGTCCAGCACGAACTGTCCTTCACCGTCAACGAAGGTCCAGACCTCGGAACGGTGATGGTGTATCTGGTAGCTTATGCTCTTTCCGGCTTTCAGGGTGATGAACTTGGTCAGTGACTTTGTCCCGTCAGGATATGTTGTCTGGTCCAGCACACGGTAAGTGCCCCAGCGGCGCTCCTCATACATGGGTCTGGTTGCAAGACCGGCCACATGGGACTTGAGGTCCTCACAGTTGTCCTTGCCGCAGACCAGGATGCCGTCCGGGCTGGCTGCCACCACAACGTCCTTCACGCCGTTCACGAAAACCGGCAGTCCAAGTTCATTTATGGCATGGACATTCTCACAGGCGGGACCGACCGTGGCGTTGCCAAGCGCATTGCGTTTCAGTTCACCGGTCAGAGCGTTCCAGGTTCCAAGATCCTTCCATTCGCCCTTGAACGGAACGACAGCCACCGATGCGGCCTTTTCTGCCACCTCATAGTCAAAGCTTATCTTGGGGAATTCAGCGTAGCGGGCATGCACTTCTGCAAAAGTGGCGGCCTTGACATATTTTTCAGCAATGTCCATCATGTACCCCAGACGGAACGCGAACACGCCGCCGTTCCAGAATGCGCCCTGGCTGAGCAGTTCCACAGCCTTGTCCTCTGTGGGCTTCTCCGTAAAGCGCTTCACCGTCAGGGCCAGACCGTCGTCACTGCCCTGTTCCGGTACCACGTAGCCGAATTTCGATGACGGATAAGTGGGGGTGATGCCCATGAGCACCAGGTCCGCACGTCCGGCCTCAACGGCCTTGACCATACGTCCTATAGTCTGGAAATACGCATCCTCAGTATAGGGGTCACACGGCATGACCACCACAATTTCATCGGACTTGAGTTTCTTTTCAAGAGCCAGATATGATGAAGCCAGAGCAATGGCCGGGAATGTGTCACGGCGCTGGGGCTCAGTCACAACGTCAAGCCTTTCGCCCAGCTGGCTTATTATTATTTCACGCTGGACCGCATTGGTCGCAATGGTTATGTCCTGTGTCAGACCTGCCTCAGTGACCTGGCGCACAACACGCTGCACCATTGACTCCATGCCTCCATCGGGCTTTTCAAGAAGCTGGAGGAACTGCTTTGAACGCGCATCATTTGAAAGGGGCCACAGGCGCTTGCCTGAACCGCCGGACAACAGTATGATATTCATACCGCGAAATTACAACAGATAGTTTTTTTTTTGACCGCCCGACCCGATTTTTTCCCTGCAATTTGTAATTTTGTAAATAAAGGTGCGTCAAACCTGTGAAACGGTTAAAAGCTAAACATCACAATTATGATAGATTTCAATTCTCTTGATGCCGCACAGAAGGTGTTCTGGATCATAGCCGGCAGTGCATCACTGGTTTTCCTTATCCAGACAATAATGACATTCATAGGTCTTGGAGGTGACACCGATGTCGATGCCGGCCCCATGGATGCCGATATGGGTGACATGGTTGAGGATGGCGGTCTGAACGGCGTGTTCTCCTTCCGCAACCTGATAAACTTCCTGCTGGGTTACGGCTGGACCGGAGTCCTCATGTATGACACCGTCAGCCCCATGTGGCTCCTGCAGTTCGTTGCCATAGGCGTGGGACTGCTGTTCGTGCTTGCATTCGTATTCATGTTCCGCCAGGTCATGAAGCTTGCCCATGACGGCAGCTTCCACATGGATGAGACCATAGGACTCAATGCCGATGTCTATCTGCGCATACCCGCCGCCCGCACCGGACGCGGCAAGGTCCAGGTAAGCGTCAAGGGATCGGTCCATGAGATCGATGCCATCACGGACCGTAAGGAGATGATCCCCACCGGCAGCCAGGTGCGCATTGTTGAAGTGCTCGGCAACGACCTGCTGCGTGTGGAATGAACTGATTTGAATTATTAACCTTTTTATATTTACAGCAAATGAATCTTTCAATTCTCGTGGTAATTGGAGTAGTGCTCCTTTTCATCCTGTTTGCTACCATTATCCGCCGCTACAGACGCTGTCCTTCAGACAAGATACTTGTAGTTTACGGCAAGACCGGCGGTGGCAGCGCAAAGTGTATCCATGGCGGCGGCAAGTTCGTATGGCCGGTAATTCAGGACTACGCATACCTGAGCCTGACCCCCATCTCAATTGACGCCAACCTGACCAACGCCCTGTCAAAGCAGAACATACGCGTTGACGTTCCCTGCCGTTTCACAGTAGGTATCTCGACTGAACCGGACAGCATGAACAACGCAGCAGAACGTCTGCTTGGCCTGACTGCAGAAGAAATCCAGGAACTTGCCCGTGATATCCTGTTCGGCCAGCTGCGTCTGGTCATTGCAACCATGTCAATCGAGGAAATCAACAGTGACCGTGACACCTTCCTTGAAAAGATTGCCGGCAATGTCGAAGTCGAACTCAAGAAAATCGGCCTGCGTCTCATCAACGTGAACGTGACCGACATCAAGGATGAGTCCGGGTACATCCAGGCTCTGGGTAAGGAAGCCGCCGCAAAGGCCATCAATGAAGCCAAGGTCAGCGTTGCAGAACAGGACAGAAACGGTGAGATTGGTAAGGCCGAAGCCGTCAAGGAAACGCGTATCCGTACGTCACAGGCCAACGCCGTAGCCGTACAGGGTGAAAACAACGCCAAGGTCGAGATTGCAAATTCCGATGCCTTCCGCCGTGAGAAGGAGGCCGAGGCCAACCGTCTGGCTGTGACCGCTGAAAAAGTCCAGCAGGCAAAGGCCCTGCAGGATGCCTACATTGCAGAACGTGATGCTGAAAACGCCCGTGCCGAGCGTGAACGTTCAACCCAGATGGCCAACATTCTGGACACCCAGCAGGTTGAAAAGGAACGTATCATCGTTGCCGCCGAGGCCGAAGCTGAAAAGCTCCGCGTAAGCGCCAAGGGTGAGGCCGATGCCATATTCGCCAAGATGGAGGCCGAAGCAAAGGGTTACTATGAGATCCTGACCAAGCAGGCTGCCGGTTATGACAAGATGGTGCAGGCTGCCGGCGGAGATGCCGCAAAAGCCTTCATGCTGCTCATGTCAGAAAAGATGCCGGAACTTGTCAAGACCCAGGTCGAAGCCGTCAAGGGCATCAAGTTCGACAACGTCACCGTCTGGGATTCAGGCAACAACGCAGACGGAAAGGGTTCGACCGCCAATTTCATCAGCGGCCTGATGAAGTCAGTCCCCCCAATGTCTGACCTGTTCAACCTTGCAGGCCTGGACCTGCCCGCCTACCTTGCCAAGAAGCAGGAACCGGCAAAGGATGACATTTCAGAAGCTGTGGAGGAGAAGTAATACTCATTCACATATTTTAGCAGGGGCGGCCCATACGGTCGCCCTTGTCTATTGAAAAAATGACTATCTTTGACGACTGTTGCAACGAATATGGACAATCCGATGTATGACACCCTGCTCTGTCTTCCCGTTTTTCAGGGAATGACTGCGGCTGACTTCAACAGCCTGCTCCAGAAAATCAGGCTGGATTTTGTCAGGTATGCTCCCGGACAGGTCATCATTACAGAAGGTGACCGCTGCAGCAGTTTTGCCTTTCTCATAAACGGTACAGTACTGAGTTCACGTGGCGGGCAGGATGACAGGTTCATCTTTCAGGAACTTGTCTGCGCGCCCCACCTCATCGAACCCTATTCAATGTTCGGGCGCTCCAATTCCTATCAGCGCACATACACAGCACAGGAACAGTGCAGCCTGCTGTTCGTTGACAAGCAGTACGTATATACGGAAATAGGCAAATACAACATATGCAGAATGAACATGCTGAACATGCTGAGCGGTCGCGTACAGCAGCTTGACAGCTTTATCTGGAGCCGCAGTGAAATGACTCTCCGCCAAAGGATTGTCCGTTTCATTTCCGGTCTGTCCGATGTCAGCTCAGGTGAAAAGCATCTGCAGATCAAGATGAATGACCTTGCGGCCCTAATGGACGCCACAAGAATAAACGTGTCCAGAGAATTGAATGCCATGGCCGACAGCGGGCTCATCAACCTGCGCCGCGGCGGGATATTCATTCCGGCACTGGAAAAACTGAACTGACATGGATGAATGTAAAAAAGCGGCACTAGACTGCCGGTACGCCCGTATGGCCCTGATCTGGGCAGAAAACTCATACTGCACACGCAGAAAAGTGGGTGCTCTGGTCGTTAAGGACAACATGATCATATCCGATGGCTACAACGGCACTCCCACCGGTTTTGAGAACGTATGTGAAGACGACAACAACGTTTCAAAGCCATACGTGCTTCATGCCGAAGCCAATGCAATCACAAAGCTGGCACGTTCCGCCAACAGCAGTGAAGGAGCCACCTTATACGTGACTGCATCGCCCTGCATAGAATGCGCCAAACTGATCATACAGTCAGGCATCAGACGTGTCATATACACTGAAAAATACAGACTCACAGACGGCATTGACCTGCTGGAACGCGCCGGAATTGAAGTTAAATACCTTGATTTGAACGAAAACAGATGAATTCTCTGAAGAAAATCCTTTGGGCACTGTTCATTCTCCTTGTCGGTATCTTCATCGGAAGTGAAATAATTATCGGCATGTTCAAAAAGAACAGCGCAGCAGTCAGTTACAGACCGTCACGATCAACGGCTAACAAAGTTGAAGCGCTCATCAGCGCCATTGACAGGAAATATGTTGACATAGTCGATATGGATTCCATCATTGACCGTGCACTTCCAACCATACTTGAAGAACTGGACCCGCATTCCGCTTATTATCCTGCCGAAGAGACTCAGGTCAGCAATGACGAACTGCACGGAAGCTTTTCCGGCATAGGCATCCAGTTCACCGTTCAGGAGGACACCGTGCGCGTGAACAGTGTGATCCGCGGCGGCCCGTCTGAAAAGGTGGGCATTCTTGCCGGTGACCGCATCGTACTTATTGATGACTCGGTCTTTGCAGGCAAAGGCATAAACAGCAATGAAATAGTCAAGCATCTGAAAGGCCCCAAGGGCACTACAGTCAAAGTCGGAATAAAGCGTGCTGACGAACCCGGAATCATTGATTTCAGCATAGTACGCGGAGACATACCTGTCAAGAGTGTCGATGCCGCATACATGATTTCAGACAATATAGGCTACATTCTTATCAACAAGTTCGGTGAAACCACATACGCCGAAATGATGACAGGCCTGGCCGAACTCAGCAGCAAGGGCATGAAGAAGCTCATTGTTGACCTTCGCGGCAACAGCGGCGGATACCTGGGCGCTGCCATCCAGATGGCAAATGAGTTCCTGCCCAAGAACGACCTGATTGTATATACCCAAGGAGCCCACAGCCCCATTGCAAAGCAGTACGCCAACGGATACGGACATTACGCCTCAATTCCTCTGGTCGTCATGATTGACGAATCATCGGCCAGCGCATCGGAAATCTTTACCGGAGCCATTCAGGACAATGACCGCGGAACCGTTGTAGGACGCCGTTCGTTCGGCAAGGGACTGGTTCAGGAACCCATTGATTTTGCTGACGGATCCAGCATACGCATAACCATTGCCCGCTACTACACCCCATCCGGCCGCTGCATCCAGAAACCGTACGGAGAGTCCGATGAAGACTACGCAATGGACATTGTCAAGCGCTACGAGCATGGCGAATTCTTCAGCGCCGACAGCGTCAGACAGAATGAGAATGAAGTGTTCAAGACCAAGGGCGGACGCACTGTCTATGGCGGTGGCGGAATCATGCCTGATGTCTTTGTGGCTCAGGACACCACAGGCTTTTCACAATACTATTCAAATGTCATCCGCAAAAGCCTGACGAACAAATTCTCGTTCAAGTACGTTGATTCGCACCGCAAGGAGATGTCCGCACTCAAGACAGCCACAGACATTGAGAATTATCTTGACCGCAACGGAGTTCTCAACCAGTTCTATGATTTTGCAGCCAAGAACGGTGTAAAGAAGGACAACACCCTGTCTGCTGCCGCCAGGAAACAGATGCGCACCGCACTGTACAGCAACATCATTTATGACGCGCTTGACATGCAGGACTACGTCTCCTTCATAAATCAGACAGACCCCGCTGTCAGGAAGGCAATAGAAGCATTGGAATAACGGTCAGCGCAGGACAATCTGCGTTATGACCTGGGCGCCGGCCTGGGCGTTCAGACGGGCCACAAGTTCCGTACGTCTCATCATGAGTTCGTTTCTTACGGCGGCCGATGACACCTGCACGAACAGCACCTGGTTGTATATTTTCAGGTCCAGGGTGTATTTTGCCATTACAGGACCGGCCACGGTGCTCCACGCCTGAATGACACGGTGCTCATTGAGCGGCGTCTCCAGCCCGGTCTCACGCAGATACTGCTGAATCAGAGAACCTATCCCTTCTGTCCGGGTCTTTCTCATAGCACATTACCATTTTCAACGGCAAACACCTTATGGTCACATCCAAGATCTGCCAGAATGCCGTCAATGTGATTCCTGTCAACATCAGTTATGAAAACCTGACCGAACGTGGAATCATCGGACACAATACCCAGAATCCTCTCCACACGGCTGGCGTCAAGGCGGTCAAAGATATCATCCAGCAAAAGTATGGGACGCTTTCCGCATATTTCTGACAGCAACAGGTACTGCGCCAGCTTAAGTGCCGTAAGATAACTCTTGTTCTGGCCCTGAGAGCCCTCACGGCGGATCGGATACCCGCCAAGATTCATTTCCAGTTCATCCTTGTGCACCCCGTGCAGCGAATAGCCCACAATCCTGTCTTTGGCACGGCTCTCCTCCAGCAGGCTGAGCAGATCACCGCGTCCGGCATGTGACGTGTATTCCAGCGTTACGGATTCCGATGCATCACCAATCCTGGAATACATATCCTGGAAATAGGGCACCAGACGGTCTGCAAGTTCCTTTCTCTTCTCAAAAATTCTGCAGCCGCTTTCAGCCATGGTCTGTTCCCACATGAGGAAGAGTTCGGCATCGGGCTCACGCTCCATCTTCAAAAGTGCGTTACGCTGCTGAAGTGCCTTATTGTAACTTATAAGCTGCTTGAGATAATCGCTGTCATACTGGGATATGACCATATCCATGAAACGGCGGCGTTCCTCACTCCCGCCCGTAACAAGTTCAGTGTCCTGCGGCGATATGACCACAAGCGGAATATAGCCTATATGGTCCGAGAAACGCTGGTATTCCTTCCTGTCACGTTTAATCTGCTTGCGGCCCTGAGGACGCGACACGCAGCCAATCACCGTCCTGTCACCTGTCGGCAGCATGTATGATCCCTGTATCTGGAAGCATGCGGCACCATGACGGACTGTCTGTGAATCGGATGAACTGAGAGCACTCTTACAGAAAGACAGGCAATAGACTGCGTCAAGCAGATTGGTCTTGCCCATGCCGTTATGCCCCACAAAGCAGTTCAGCTTAGGTGAGAAATCCAGGTCTGCCTGGACAATGTTCCTGTAATCCTGTACAAAGAGATGCTCAAGTATCATACTGCCCCTGATTGGTGAATGCGAATTTACTTTTCTTTTCTTTAACAACAGGAGTTTTTTTGAGTCAATTTGTTTAGAAATAGCAAAAAATGACTATTTTTGCACCCGCTAATAAAAATACAAAATGGCAAAGAAAGCAGCAAAACCTGCAGCTAAGCAGGAACAGAAGGGTCTGGAAGAAGCCCTGTCACGTTCAGAACAGTTTTTTGAGAACAACAAGAAGACCATCTTCGGCATTCTCATTGCAATCATAGTTGTCATAGCCGGCGGTATGCTCTACAAGTCAAAGGTGGTTGAACCACGTGAACTCAGGGCATCGGAAGCAATATTCCCAGGTGAAAACTACTTCATGAACGGTGACTACAAGTCAGCTCTGGAAGGTGACGCATACGGTTTTGAAGGTTTTGAAGCCCTTTCAGACCAGTACAGCAACACCAAGGCAGGCAAGCTTGCAAAGCTTTATACAGGTCTCTGCTACGCTCAGCTTGACAGCATGTCAGCTGCAGTCAAGTATCTGGAAAAGTTTAACGGCAAGGATATGATGGTCGCTCCTTCAGCAATGGGTGCGCTTGCAAACTGCTACGTTGAAATGGGACAGGCCGCAAAGGCTGCCGCCACATTTGAAAAGGCCGCACAGAAAGCTGACAACAACCTGCTTTCACCTTATTACTATTTCCAGGCAGCTGTCATCTACGAAAGTCTTGACAAGCCCGCTCAGGCTTTGAAACTCTATCAGACAATCAAGGCTCAGTACCCCACATCGGCAGAAGGTGCTGACATTGACAAATACATTGCCCGTCTTACCAGCAAGTAATTGCTGTCCAAGACAGGTACAGGGGTGAATTCCAGAGTGGCCAAATGGGGCAGACTGTAAATCTGCTGTCTCTCGACTTCGGTGGTTCGAATCCATCTTCACCCACAGAATAAGGCGTCCTTTCAGGCGCCTTATTCTTTTTATATTTATCTTTGCGGCAACTTAAACACATTGATATGAAAATCACAATTATCGGAGCCGGCAACATGGGCGGTGCAATTGCACGCGGATTTGCTGCAGGAAAAGTGTTTGCCGCAGGAGACATTACCTGCTGTGACAGGTGTGACAATACTCTTGAAGGTCTGGAAAAGGATATTCCGGGCATAGTCACTTCAAAAGACAACATTGCAGCCGTAAAGGGTGCGGACATCGTACTGTTTGCCGTAAAGCCATGGATTCTGCCAGCCGCTGTTGCAGAGGTCAGGGATGCACTTGATTATGACAGGCAGCTCATCATATCAATTGCAGCAGGCGTAGGCCTTGAAAAACTGGCCGAACTGTTTGACAGGAACGGCAGGACACCTGAAATTGTGTACCTGATTCCCAACATTGCCGTCGAAGTCGGTGCGGGCGTGTTCTTCTACTGCTCGGCCAACGCAAGCGCAGCAAGCCTGAATACAATCCAGAGTCTGTTCGGAAAGGTAGGTTTTGCAAAGCAGGTTGAAGAGAAGCAGATGAGTGCCGGCACTGCACTGGCATCATGCGGCATTGCATACGTATTCCGATACATACGCGCCAACGTTGAAGGCGGCGTGGAAATGGGCTTCTACCCCAAGGATGCCCAGGAGATTGTCCTTGGCACAATAAAGGGTGCCGTTGAACTTCTGCTGGCTCACGGCACACACCCCGAACAGGAAGTTGACAAGGTCACCACCCCCGGCGGCATTACCATCAAGGGACTCAACGCCATGGAAGAGGCCGGATTCACCAACGCGGTAATCAAAGGACTCAAGGCAGGGAAATAAGGAGAAGCCGTTTTTATAAAGCATACATGTGTGGCGGATTGCCGCGTCTCAAATGGCGGCAATTCGCCACATTTCTTGTGCAGTATGGCCCAAAACGGCATTCCGGTTCATCAGCGGACAGGTGGCTGCGTACTTTTGCATCGGACTTTAAAACTGAAAGGAAAATGGAAAGAATCAACAGAAGAATTCCTGATTGCAATTTGCAGGAGACGTCTTTAATAAAAATGTATGAGGACAGTTTCCGCAGACATTGGCTCAGTCCGGCATTATCGGACTACAGGGGTGAAAGGATTTCATACGGTGAACTGGCGCGCAGGGTGGCAAGAATGCATGTCCTGTTTGAAAACGCCGGGATTGTTCGTGGTGACAAGATTGCGCTGTGCGGAAAGAACAGCCTGGCATGGGGTGTCTCCTTTTTAAGCGTTCTGACCTATGGCGCCGTTCCCGTACCAATCCTTAATGATTTCAAGCCGGGCAACATACATACAATTGTGAACCATTCCGAGGCCAGGCTCCTTATGGTCGGCGATGTGGTACTGAGCGGCATGGATCCGGCCGGGATGCCCGGCATTGACGGCATGATCCTGATGAATGACATGTCATGCCGGTTCAGCCGTTCGGGGCTCCTTGAGCGGGCCTTTGAGAATCTGGACGCCACGTTTGCAGTGAAATACGCGGGCGGATTCACAAAGAGCGATGTCAGCTATGAAGCCGAAGAATCACCTGAATCGCTTGCTGTGCTGAATTACACATCTGGGACGACCAGTGAACCGAAGGGCGTCATGATTCCCTACCGTGCGCTGCTGGCCAACATGAAGTTCGCATGCGCCACACTGCCGCTGGTTGAAGGTGAGACCGTGGTTTCAATGCTGCCCATGGCACACATGTTCGGCCTGGCATTCCAGCTTATGTTCGAACTGCTGACCGGCGCCGGCGTCTGCTATCTGGGACGTACACCTACGCCAAAGACACTGTTTGCGGCATTCGCTGAAGAAAAGCCCAAACTGGTCATTACAGTTCCGCTTGTAGTTGAGAAAGTAATCAGGCAGAAAGTGCAGCCATTGCTTGGCAAACCGCTCATGAAGATTGCAATGGCAATTCCCGGACTGCGCGCTCTTGTTGGAGGAAAAGTACGTCGCGGCATTCTTGACGCGTTTGGCGGCAATGTGGACTCTCTAATCATTGGCGGAGCCGCACTTAATGCCGATGTCGAGAAGATTCTGCGTCAGATCAGGTTCCCATACACGGTGGGCTACGGCAGCACGGAATGTGCTCCGCTGGTTTCATACGCCGACTGGGAACGGTACGCGCCCGGTTCGTGCGGTGTTCCAATTGCCGGCTGCACGGTCAGCGTGTTCAGTGACAACCCCAGCAGCAATGTTGGCGAACTGCTTGTCAAAGGTGACAATGTCATGCTTGGGTACTACAAGAATCCCAATGCCACGCGTGACGCCATCGACCCGGAAGGCTGGTTCCACACAGGTGACATGGGCCTTATTGACGGGAACGGCAACATATTCATTAAAGGCCGATGCAAGAACATGATTCTGGGCCCGTCCGGTCAGAACATCTACCCGGAGGAGATTGAGGATATGATAAACAACCTGCCTTTGGTAGTTGAGAATCTGGTCGTGGAGCGTGACCGCAAGCTGGTGGCCCTGGTCCTGCCTGATTTTGCAGCAATGAAGGCCGCCGGACTCAGTTCTCTGGATCTTGCGGCAAAGATGGAGGACGAACGCAGGCAGCTGAACGGGCTGCTTCCGTCTTATTCGCAGATTTCAAAGTTCCAGATCAGAACCGAACCGTTTGAGCGCACACCCAAGAACAGCATAAGAAGGTTCCTGTACAAATAAGGCTTTCCGCAGCCTGGCTTCCGGTACTCAAATCCCATTAATTTGTATATCTTTGCAGTAGTTTGCAGGATTCGATTATGGGAAAAGTACCGGAATACATGTTCACCAGGAAGTTTCTCTTCCTTACCGTACTGTTCATCACGGTATTCTCAATCATGTTCCTGAAGCTCTACTCCCCGTTCTCACAGACCTTCTGGCTGACACTTCAGGGCAACCTGCTGCTGGGCACAATATCCATTTACACGGTATCGGTCCTGTTCCTGCTGCTAAGCAAGGTCATACTCATTGACATTCACAGAAAATACACGGTCGGACCGTTGGGACTGCTGTTCTATTCCGTTTCAGAAGTGCTGGTCATATCGGTCTTCTATGTGGTTGTGACCAAGCTCATGAATCCGGAAATCGTATCGCCAATCAAGGTCTTCCCCAAAGCGTTCGGCTGCCTTTTCCTGATTCTGGTCATACCCTACCTGCTGTGCTACCTGTACGGATATGCGCACGGCCTCAAGATGGAACTCTCAGACCGTCCCGTCAAGTCCGATGCAAACGCAATCGTTTCAATTCATGACAACCGCGGAAAGGTCAAGCTGTCACTGCGTGTAAGCGACATTCTGTACGCCGTATCTGAAGACAACTACGTGAAAGTCTTCTACGAACAGAACGGTGAACTGAAGAACACAATGATACGCACCACCGCCAGAAACATTGAGAATGACCTGGAGGGTGCCATTACCCGCTGCCACCGTTCGTACCTGGTCAACATAAGCAAAGTCAGGTTCTTCAACAACGACCGTGACAACCTGTACGTCCTGCTTGACCGTGAAGGCCTGAACCCCATCCCCGTCTCCCGCCCCTACCGCGAAATGCTGTCCGACCTGCTGGGCGGAAAGGAATAATATCCTGTTCATTGCCAGAGCAGATTTCAACATTTTTACCGCATTTTTATTATGTTTGTAAGCAAAAAAGATGAAATAATCAATTGTAATTTATTAATACTACTGATGCGTTAAGCTTTTAAAATAAAGTTGGCTCTTTGACATTTTGATTTTGAATGAGTGGTTGTGGTTCGGTGACGAGCTCTTTTAGGTTCTTTTTCGCTAATGCTGACACTCTTACTAATGTAGCTATCTCTGTTATTGAATAAGGACTGTTGTATACAGCC
>JAGHSY010000029.1 GCA_018065615.1 Candidatus Colenecus caballi
TTTCACCAAATACATGATTGCATTTATTGTCTCTCTGAGAGAATAGTTTCTTTTACGATGATTCGGGTCCAAAATTTTTTCTGTAACTTGTCACTGCTTATCAGTGAGGTTAGTTGAATATTGACTCATAACTTGTAATGATTTGGTACTCATAAAGTTACGAAGAATATTCAATTAACCTACTGATTTTCAAGTATTTGCGCGGCTACATAACATTATATTTCAATAAAATTTAAACAGCTTCTTAATCACCAACAAATCAACACAAAAAAACGAAAACATTTAGTTACCTTTGCCATAATCAATAACCCTATTTTTGATCATAATGAAGAATTTCTTGTTATTGGCACTATCCGTAGCCCTTCTTACAACTTGTTCAAGCGGCCCTTCAAAACAGCACAAAGTCCTGGCTTATGCATCCAACACCAAGAATTATGAGAGGTGTGTTGAAGTGACAGATGTTGAATTTACCGATACAGCTACGATACTCACTTTCTTTTACAAGAACCGCATGCTGCCGGGTAACATATGCATCCTGCCCCAGACATACCTGTCCGATGAGCAGGACCGCCATTACAAGGCCTTGTTCGGAGTGGAACATCAGTTGGGCGAATACTTTTTCCCGGATGAGAAAGGAACGTATTTTCATGTAGGTTTCGAGCCAATGCCGTCTGGCATACAGATATTTGACATGAAAGAGGGTGATTCCGACAGTCACTTTCAGATAATGGGTATTCACTCTCCATCATACAAACCCGTCAAACCTGAGTTCAGCCAAGCACAGATAGCGGAGGCCGAACAGATCAGACGCGCTATCTTCAGGAAAGGAGGTGTCTGCCTGCGTGGTACCATTCAGGGCTATGACCGCAGTCAGAATTACCAGACCTATCAATTGATATATTCGGATTATTTCCAGGAAGAATCCACTACTATCGCCATAGAAATTGATTCATTAGGCAATTTTGAGACGGCATTTGATATTAACCATGCAATTGGCGCATCAATCATTGATCAGAGGAACATATGGCATTCATTTATTGCCCTGGCCGGCGATACCCTTGACGTTGTGTTCATGGAGGACGGCACCACAAGGTATTCGCTATCTGATGGGCGTCCTTATCCGTTGGAGAATTATAACCGTCTTACTCAAAGCATAAGGTCCGTCGATAACTGGTTGTTCCAGTTTGACAAGTCAATGAACCTTTCCAAGGCGCTGGAATATGCACGCCAGTGGAGAACCCTTGGCCTTGAGTTTGTTGATTACATTGCCGTCAAGTATGGTTTTTCGAAGTTTGAATATGAGTATGCCCGCATAATGGCCCATAATAGTGCACTTAACAGGTATCTTGACTTCAGAATGGATATTCAACATGGGTTGTTCTTGGGCCGCACATCAATGAGGAATCCGAATAGCACCATAGGAAAACTATTATCGGGCAGCACTAACCGCAAAATGACAAAACCAGAAGCTCTTGAATTCATAGCTGGTTTTCCGGCCAACGATACACTCATGATGATTATGCCGGTTCAGTGGAGTATATTTAATCGTTATAAGTATGACGTGCCTTTCTATTCTCCGGATTTAGTTCCTGTTGATTCAGGGAATGAACTGGATAAGGCTTCAAGTTTTGCATGGCAGCATTATTTGACAGATTCCACACACTTGGATAATGACCGTAAACTGTACAGCCTGTATGAGCCTTCGCTGTTCGGCAAGATATGCGTTATGCAGGATATTTCACGCCGTCTTGATACCCTCAAAACATATCTGTCACTTAAAGGAAGCGCCAATCCTGATATTGTGCTCACATCATATCTTTCAAAGATGAAGGAACTGATGAACGATGATAATCTGGCCACTCAGGTAGATTTGATATATCAGGGTTTTATCCGTACAAAGGCACCATATTGGGACCTACCTGAATGTCGCGGTAAAGAGGTTCTTAAGAGTATCCTGGCCAAATATCCAGGCAAGTACGTTTATCTTGATTTCTGGTCAACAGGTTGCGGCCCTTGCATTGCAGGCATAAGGGATATGTTCAATACCAACCGTGGGATTATGACTGGAAACCATGACAATTTTGTGATGGTGTTCATAACCAGTGATCCTGTGCAAGTGTACGAACCTTTCCGCCGTGAGTGGCTTAAGGGTGCCCAAAGCTACCGGGTATCACAAGATGACTACAATGCAATGGCCGGTCTGTTCAACTTCTCGTCTATACCTCATCATGAACTAATCACTCCCGATGGTCAGGCTATCACCCAGGTACCAGGAATGTTAGAAGTTGATCCCAATAACCCTGACCCAAACCGGAAGTAGGGCTGATACTTTCACGTCCATTAGCCATATCCATCATAAATAAAGGAGGACCCACATTACTGCAGGTCCTCCAAGGCCCCATGGACATCCGTGCTGTGTGTCGCTTTTGGGAGAAAGGGCGTCGAATCCGCCACAAATATACATCATTATTCCAGTACAACAACTTCAATCAATGATAAGAGCCGGCATAAATACCGGCTCTCTCCTTGTTGAAGGTTTGTCGAATTACCCATAAGTACTCCTCAAAAGTACATAAACATTTCGAAAGAAGATGCATCTTACGTCCGATATTCTTTAGGCCGATGCCCTCACGGCCGATATCCAAGTATCGCGGGCTGGTAGGTGCAGACCATCCGACATTCTGCAAGTAGCAGCAGAGTTTTACTTACGTGCCCACCCTGTATAGGTAGCAGCCAGTGGCCCTCATATAGCAACCTCCACCTCCCGCATCGGCCGAAGAGTCAGTATATAGAGTAAGCATCCCGCTCAATCGCCACTGTCTGGCTTGATTAACCCAGAACAGCCAGGGCCTGGAAGCAAGCCTCAGGCGGTTGTCGCCCGTCAGCCGGCTGACGCCGTCTGCCAGAGAGACCCCCGGCAGCGCGCTTTGGAACAGGGCTCGCCTGGCCCGGTGCCGCGGGCACATTGGATGTCCGCTGCTACGTGGACCGGCGATGCTTCCGCTGCGCTCCAGGATCGCCGTTCCTCTCCGCATCGTCCACCAAAGAGCCCGCGTCACCTTCTGACTGCGTATCAGGAGCCGCCTGCGGACAGCAGCACCATCCCGCTGCCGCGCATCGGACGATACAGGTATTAATGACGGAGGTGATTAAGAGTTGTAGGGGGTGTGGGGCAGGTGCCCTGAGAATCGCATATTCGGGCGGCAATGGGGGACGGATGGCGGATTTCGCCGCTGCGGACGGGAATCGGACGGATTTGGATGAGCTTCGGATGGGGGACGGAGGCAGACAGTCCGGGGACGGTTCCGGGACGGATGGACGACGTACGCAGACGGTTGGGACACAGATGAGAGACGGACGCGAACAGACCCGCTTCGGTCGGGAAACGGACGTAAGACGTTCTGGGACACATTCGGGACGGATGGACGTCGTACGCAAACAGTTGGGACACGGATGGGACGCGGACTCTAACAGACCGGCGTCGGATGATGGACGGATTCAGATCGCTGAAAGAATAAAATCACTTTTATCTGATTTGCCAGATTCCATTGACTTTTGAATGTTCCGCATCTATATATCCATTCTCCTTCATCCACTTTATTGCTCTTTGGATACTTGATTCGCTCAGACCAAGATATATTTCAAGTTGCTCATATTTTGCCTTCGGATTCTCTATAAGCGCATCGTAAACGGCTTTATAAGCAATGGTCGGGAAAGGAGATTTTCCGTCATTTTTGACGGTTTTTATTTCATTTTCCGTCATTTTTGACGGTTTTTCGCCGGAATTGGCGGTTTTTGGACGTTGGAATACCAGGACAATAGTTCCATCGGCCCATATCTCATAACTTGGTTCCGGCAAGTTGTGGGCCTTGCAGACATTGATCATTCGAGTAATGCCGGTTCCCCAACCTTCAAGATATGAAGCCTTGTACATGACCTGTGCAATATGCAGGTTGCGAGGTTTGGAACTATGCAATGATTTTATGTTTTCAGGAGTTACACCTGCAGGGAATCGTCCCGGGTTGCAAATCTCTACCCTGTCTGAGTATATGCCAAGCTGTATGCTTTCCCTGTAATCATCATACCGGCGATGACAGAGACTGTTAATGATACCTTCTCGCAGGGCCTCATACGGAATTTCAAGTTCATCATTCCTTTTCAGGCCAACCACCTTGCCTCTAAGGTTAAGATGCCTGAAACAGAATGACATTGCGGCATCCAACTGCTCGAATATATTACCATCAATCTGTTGATTGTCCAGAAAATCAATAGGTTCAGTACCGCTGAATTCTGCCATCTTGATTTTCAACTGAGGATAATTGCCTGCATTTCTTGCAAATAATGCCATAGCACCATTTGTAGGTTTATCTCCGGACAGCAGTCCCCACCTGTTAAGTAATGACGGTATGGTTTCCTCCAAAGCAGTCTCCGGCATCCTGCCATCTCTGATACCTGCACGGACTATTCCCATAATCCTATTTTCATCAATATCCTCAAGTGTCCCGTTCAGTGTGGTTAGGTTCTCCCATGAATGCTCCATAGGCTGACACTCGCGGAAACGTTCTTCGTAAATTCCTGAAGGCATGACAGATGTCGTGCTCTCAATTCTGATATACGGGCAACCATGGAAAGTGTACGGCTTCATTCCCCATACCCATCCGTCAAAATGCATTGCAATAATCTTGTTGCCCGGTCTGTCAGGTACATCAATATCATAAACATGAACATCAATTGCCGGCTCAAGGCCTCTGATCGCCTGTGCAATCTCCCTGCGTGTATCGTCAGTGACCTGCTGGCCTAGAATCTTGAGTGACTTTGGTGCAATACCGAAAATCAGCCATCCTCCATCGGTATTCAGGAATGCGCAAGCACTGTGCATCCCGTCTTTCAATTCTCCTGTACTCTTCTTCAGCTCCAGGGTTTTGGTCTCGTCGGTAGAGATAATTCTTTTGATATCCTCAAACGTCATGGCCGTCTTTATTAATGGTTATTGCAAATTTAGTGAAAACAATTCAACGATAAGCCATATTTCATAAAAGCTGTCGTTTCACTACCTTTGCACCAACCACTCATTCTAAATACCATGCCCAAATACCATCCCACATTTCTCATTTCTGACTGCTGGTCCTCCAACGGCGGCATTACTTTCTTTCATCGTAACGGACAGTGCTTCTGGAGGCGCAAGCCCACGCCGTCGTTTCCCGGTACTCCGGCGCAACTGCAGCAGAGTAGCGTGCATCATCGGGCCATACTGGCCTGGCAGCAGCTGGACTCCGGCGTTCAGCGTCAGTGGCGGGAATATGCTGCCACAGTTCCGGCGCACCGCCCGCCACTCAAAGAACGGCACCATACTTTCCTCCCGTGCCCAGCATGACAAAGTCTCGACCCCAGCCCAGAAAGCGGAACGCGCCATCCTTGCCCGCATAGACCGCAGTTACAAGAAGCTCTCCGACGAACATCATCGCGCCTGGTCTTTCTTCGCGCGCTACTATGAAAGCGGCAGTGATTGCAAGCTTTCCGGATTCAACGCCTATGTGCGCCACAACTGCAACCGCGCGCTGCTCGGCCTTGCCCCCATAGCATACCCGCCAACCAATTACATCTACGTTCCGCAGGTCAACTACACCTACATGACCGTAACCCCGGAACTCATACTGCTCGAAGGCATCGAGGAAGTGGGCCCGTCCTTCCGTCTGGCCGTGGCCATGAGCAAGGCCACCAGTGCCGGAGTCAGCCGTGGCGCCGGGCGCTGTGTCCTCATCGCCCCGGACTTCACTCCGAACGAGGGAAGTGCCATACACACCGCAGGAAAGTGCCCTGGAGATATCTCTGGGGCACTTGCCGTTTAAAAAGTGTACTAACTTTTAAAAGAAAGTCCGGAGACTTTAACATCCACAGAATGGTTGAAGTCAGGCACTTCTTCAAAAGTCTTGATATTCCGTTCCGGATAGTAGATAGGTCTCCTGCCATAACAAGGTCCCGCAAATGTGCGTTGTGAGTCTTCTGGCGGGACCTTCAGGCCAAAAATGGCTCAAAGGTCCCTCAAATCGCGGTCAGTGGCCTTCTGGCGGGACCTTAATTTGGCAAACACATAGCGCAGGTTGCCTGCCAGCATGCTGGACAGGCTGATTTTCAACCCGACTGGCAGAACGGACGGTGAATTTTGTGTATGTTTGCAATGTATAGAATGCATAGGAATTCGGGGTATGGGAAATTTCGGATGGGAAGTTGATTTCATTACAGCCATTCAGAGCGCGGCAAGTCCTGCGCTGATACGGTTTATGGAGATAGTCTCCATGTTGGGCGAGGAGACTGTGCTGGTTCTGACAGTAGGTCTTCTGTACTGGTGCATTGACAAGAGTCTGGGCCGGAAACTGGCGCTTGGAATGATTTTCAGCCTGCTTGGCGGAGAGATGATAAAAGGAGCGGTCATGCGCCGCAGACCTTATTTTGACCATCCGGAAATTTCATGTCTCAGAGCACCCTCTGGGAAAGGTGACGTTATGGACATTGCCGTTCAGGGCTATTCGTTTCCCAGCATGCATGCATCGAACTCAATTGCAATGTTCGGTACGCTGGCATGGGGCGTCAGACGGCGTTGGCTAAAATTCATACTGCTCATAATGCCGCTGCTGATTGGTTTTTCACGTCCGTTCCTGGGTGTGCATTATCCGACCGATGTACTGGTGGGGTGGGTGCTTGGTGCTGTTGTGCTTTTCCTGGCGCTAAAAATCACTTCCATGACAGAAAATTATTTCGGGATATTCATAGCTGTAGCCATTCTGGCGTTTCCAGGCTGGTTCTTCTGCCATTCCGATGGGTTCGGTGTAATATACGGAATGTCTGCAGGAATGCTTCTGGGGTTTGCATTTGAAGCCCGATTCGTGAATTTCAGCAATACCGGCAACATACTGCGCTGTATTTTGAGACTGATTTGCGGAATGGCCGTGTTCTTTGGTCTGGGTGCTGCGTTGAAGGGTATTATGCCATATGACAGAATATGGCGGTGCATAAGATATTTCCTTACATCGTTCATATCAATGGGTGTCTATCCGATGCTCTTCAGTTTGACAGACAGATTATGGAAACGCGGAAAATGACTCTTGAAGGGTGGGTGAAAAGCGGAGCCGGTGCCACGGCTGACAGCTACAACTGCACATCGGACCCGCACATTATGTTGAAGGTCTTCAATTCATCACTGGTGGGACCGCAGTATGCGCAAAGTGAGTTCGGTCTGTCTGAAAAGGTATCGGCACTGGGCCTGAAGACGCCAAGGGCACTGGAATTGGTTGACTGTGATGGCTTTCCTGCCATTATATACGAGCGCATAGTACAGAAAAGAAGCATATCACGTCTTTGCGCTTCGAATCCTGAAGACATAGACCGATGGGCAACTGTGTTTGCCCGTGAAAGTGCCGCACTGCATGCCACTGTCTGCCAGCCCGATGATTTTGTGTCCCGTAAGGAGCAGATGCTCAAGTTCGTGAACGGGCACAAGGGATACAGGGAACGTACAAAAGCCGGGATTGCAGCTCTTGCCGCCGGACTGGACGACACGCCGCACTGTCTCCACGGAGACCTTCAGACGGGAAACATAATTGTGGACAGTGAGACTGGTACGGCCTACTGGATAGATCTGGGGTCATTTGCGTGGGGTGACCCCATGTATGACATTGCCTGTCTGTACTTTTTCTGCAAGCACCCAATAGGACGCCTGGTCGGACGCAAACTGTGCCATCTCAGTTTCAGACGCCTGTCACAGTTCTGGAATGCCTTTGAACGGGAATACAGCAAGTGTACAGGTGCAAGCGGCCTTGCGGAAAAGGCATCCCGATACGTAATCCTGTACCTTGTCTATACCATAGGTCTTGAGAACTACGGCCGTATTGCCACATTTGCATTCGATGCATACATAAACCGTCTGGCCGCCCGCCCACGCGGTCAGAGTTTTCTGATGCAGCGGTTTATATAAAGGTTGACAATCCAGGTTTCAAACTTGGAGAAGGATTCCACAGCTAATGTATAGACAATGAACAGGAGTGACCATTTTCTGGCCTCCTTGTCAAAATCGGACTTGGACATTTGTGGATAAGTGCTGGTGAACACGTCCCAGAAATGTGACAGCTGGCTTTTTTTCATGTGGAAAATCCTGCCGTAGAGAATCTGTCCAAGACGGCTTTTGTAGAAGAAGTACATACCACCGACATCGAACATGGGGTTGCCCCATGCAAATGCGCCAAGGTCAATCCAGTAATAGCGTTTTCCGTTAAAGACAAGGTTGCCGGACTGCATGTCTCCGTGAAGGCAGGTATGTGAATCCTCTACGGAACCGGCCAGATCAAGAAGGAACTGTCTGGATTTTTCAGAAAGGCCCCTGTCTGAATTCAGTGCGTCAATGACCTGCTGTTTTCTGGACTTGATAAGGTCCTGAGTACAGGGGGTGGCGTGCAGCTTGCGGCATTCAAGTGAGAACTGACGGACGTATTCATCGAACTTGTCCGGGTTGTCGGTGCAGAGACGTGAGACCGATATCTTGGGCGTTATCCTTTCATAGATGATGGCTTTCTTGTCTTCTATTGAGACGACCTGGATTGCTCTTGGCGTTGAGACTGACATTGCCCATACGGCGCTTGACAGGCTGAACTCCCTGTCGGCGTAGTCCGAACCGGTCCTTCCCTGGTCAAAGAACTTGAGCATAAGGTCCGGATTTTCCCTGTGGTAATAGCAGGTCGATGTGGCACCGTCACCGAACGGAATCCAATCTTCAAGAGTTGTACTGTTAAAATTTTCCATACAGCAAATATATCAAAACAAATGCGCATTCCAAATCGGAATTATGTCTATATTTGTTCAAATCAAACTAAATTCATTATGGCATCAATCAGTGATATCATTCTGCAGCAGGTCAAGGCATCTGCCGGCAATGTTTCAATTCCTTCAAACATCAAGGATAAGGTTATGGGCGGTCTTTCCGATTCAATACTTGGCAGTCTTACCCAGACGGCTACCAAGAGCGGCGGCATTGAGCAGATTTCACAGCTGCTTACCGGCAAGACAAAGGCCGAGTCAAGTCCTGTTACCAAACTGGCTACACAACTTTTCACTAAGAATGTGTCAGAGAAACTTGGCCTGAACGCAAATACCGGCTCAGCACTTTCAAACCTGATTCCCGGAGTCCTGGGCAATATTTCCGGATTCATCAAGGACCGTGACGGTGACGGTGATGTTGATCTGAACGACATCCTGCTTTCACTCAAGGGTGGAAACGCATCGGAAAAGTCATCGGGCTCATCAATTCTGAGTGCCGCTACCGGCATTCTTGGCGGACTTTTGAAGAAGAAGTAATCGGAACCTGCAATAATAAAGCCCCCAGGAGCAATCCTGAGGGCTTTATTTTTTTACTGTAGTGTGAATCAGTAAGTGATGAGCGGCTCAAGTTCCTTGGCCTGAGCAATCATCTTCTCAAGTTCTGCGACAGCGGGAACCCTGTTGCACAGTTTTTTTACCTCATTTACTTCAACAAGCTTTGGCTGCAGGTTTGCAGGTACTCTGTGGCGGAATTCCTTTACAGTATCAACTCCGGCTGCTTCAAGCAGTTCTGCAAACTGTCCTGCAATACCGTTCACGCGGAACAGGTCTGCATGGTTTGTCCACTTGAGAATGAGTTTTTCTGAAATGCCGGTAGCCTCTGCAATCTGAACGCGTCCTTTCTTTGCTGCGCACTTCTCAAGAAGAGCTTCTGTAGTCTTGATGCCGGCAGCACTGAGCTTTTCTGCATAAGCGGGTCCGATGCCCTCAATCTGATCAATTTTGTAAGCCATAGTCTTTTTTATAGTTAAACATTAAAATAATCTGTTGCGGAAAGCGACAAATGTTGCTGTCCAGCCATAAAGATATGAACTTTTCGCCAAATAACAGCCGGCCTGTTAAAAAACTTTGCAATAATCTGCCAAATGTGAATGGATATACTGTACGGCACAGTCATCATATCTGTCAGTTCACCTTATTGCGCGTATTGCCAGCCAGAAAGGAGCGGACGTTGTCTATGCAGATTCCGACCAGACGCTTCTGGGATTCGGCCGATGCCCATGCTATGTGCGGGGTGAGATGGCAGTTGGGGAGCGGCACCAGCGGGTTGTCGGACTTTGCGGGTTCCGTGCTCAGGACATCGGCCCCGTAGGCGGCTATGCGGCCGCTCTTAAGAGCTTCTGCCAGGTCATGTTCATTGACCAGAGGACCGCGGCCGGTGTTGATGAGAATGGCGGTGGGCTTCATTGTCCGGATACGGGCCGCGTCAACCATCCCTTCCGTTGACGGTGTAAGAGGGCAGTGCAGACTGACAATGTCACTTGTTGAGAACAGTTCGTCAAGTGAAACGCTGCGTATTCCGGGACCGGGCTCCTTCTTTGATGTGAATGCCACGACATTCATGTTGAAGGCCTGTGCAATGCGGGCTACTGCCATGCCTGTGTTGCCAAGTCCGACAATGCCCATCTGCTTGCCTGCAAGTTCCATGTACGGCTGCTCCAGGTAGTAGAAGTCCCGGTTGCGGCACCATCGGCCCAGACGGTTTTCGTGAGAATAGAAACCTGTGCGGTTTACTATGTTGAGAATGTGCGCCCAGACCATCTGCGCAACGCTGTCGGTGCTGTATTCAGGGACGTTGGTCACCGTAATTCCCTGTCTTGTGGCGGCTTCAAGATCAACCACATTGTAACCGGTGGCCAGGATTCCGATGTACTTGAGCCTGGGCAGCTGTGCAAGTATGGAAGCGTCCATGCGGCATTTGTTGATAATGACGATTTCTGCATCACGTGTCCGTTCCACAATCTGCTCATAGCCGGTATGGTCGTAGAACGTGACATTGCCCAGTTCCTCAAGCGCCTGCATTCCCAGCAGGGTCTCCAAAACGACGATATTCATGTTATGACGGGTTGGCTGCCTTGTATTCCTGCCAGAAGTCAATCTTTGCCTGGTAGAATTTCTTCACGTCCTCCCAGCGGTAGAAAGGTTTCATGTCATTGTAGAACGGAACCTCATCGGGCAGGGTGGCCTCTTCCTCATTGAGCAGGAACCTGACAATGACTTCTCCCTTCTTGTTCCTGAAGAATATCCACTGCACGTTGCCGCCCATGTGGGCGTTGTTGTATGCGGTCCAGTGTTCTGCCACCTCTTCAAGATTGTCTGTGCTGTAGCCGCTCTGGTTCAGGCAGAGCAGTGAGAAGAATGACATCAGGGTGACCTCATGTCCGTAACGCAGATAAGCGCTTACTCCGTTACCGTCAATGGCTGCCTGCGCATTGTCAAGGAAGTTCTGCAGGGTGACACAGTGGCCGTAGGCTACCACGTTGTCTGTCAGCGGAGTGAATGCACACTGTGAATACCAGCGCATGTTGTTCATAAGGAACAGGTCATACCATTCGTCATAGGTGAAAATGTCATAAAGATCCACACCGGGGTCAGAACCCTGTACGCTCGATGCCATGTCATACAGCTGGGTGTAAAGCGAACTTGCTCCCTTGACGGCTGACGGGTCTGTGAAGATTGAGGCCAGAAAGCGCTCGGGGTGGGTGTGGTTCCTGTTGAATTCCTGCACAGCGGCATTGGCTTTGCGCTTGTGGCTTGAAACCGCCTTGTCCTCAGTGTACATGTACGGTTCGTCATAGTTGCTTGAGTTGTAGTCAATCTTCATGCCGGGACGCATTCTGATTATCTGCATCAAGGCTGAATATTCGCTTACAAGCACACGGTGTGACGTTGTGGAGCGGGCAACTATGGTCTTGTCCTTTGTGAACAGTTCAGGGTAGTTTTCCACCATGCGGCGGGCAATGTCGCGGTGCTGCTGCTTGCCTTTCTCAGTCAGGTCACCGGCGCGGTCCTGGGCCTCGGCACGGATAATCCCGACACGGCGCAGGACATCCTTGCCGAAATCAGTCAGCAGGCCGGCATCATCGGCCTCCTTAAGCGTATTGTAAGGGCGGTCATAGTTCGATGCATTGTCCATGAAACGTGAACCGTGACGGCCGAAATGTGTCAGGTAGAAGGGCTTGAAGCCTTTGGGCGCCGGAGTCAGTTTCCAGGTCGGGGCTTCATAGGCGTAAACGGAACCTGCCATTTTGGCTATGTTCTCAGGACCCAACCGGTCTTTTGTAATGATGTTCTGTGCCTGAACGCAGACCGATGTCAGCAAAAGGGCGATAACTGTCAGTTTTTTCATAAGGTGAATTTTGTTTCTGTAAAGATATGTAATTTTGCAGAATGCAGATAAATATTGACGGATTTGATTGCCCCGGACTTGAACCGTATGCAAAATTGACGGAGCCGCAGCTGCGCAGGCAGTCCGATGTGTTCATCGTGGAAAGCCCGAAAGTGATAAAGGTTGCAATAGAAGCAGGATTCAGTCCGATGTCTGTGCTTTGTGAGGACCGCCACATAACCGGTGACGCAAAGGATATTATTGGGCGTTTTCCTGACATTCCAGTCTATACCGGAAGCCGTGAACTGCTGGCAGGCCTTACGGGCTATACTCTGACCCGAGGCGTGCTGTGTGCCATGAAACGCCCGGTTCTGCCCGATATTTGCTCGATATGCCGTGATGCCAGCCGTGTCGCAGTGATTCATGGGGTGGTGGACAGCACCAACATCGGAGCAATTTTCCGTTCCGCCGCCGCGCTTGGCATTGATGCCGTTCTTCTTACAGGTGATTCCTGTGACCCGCTGTGCCGGCGTGCGGTCAGAGTGTCCATGGGGTCCGTGTTTCTTGTCCCGTGGACATGGGCCGGCAGTGACTGGCAGGATGTGCTTCATGAAATGGGATTCAGAACGGCGGCTATGGCCCTGACGGACAGATCTGTTCCGATAGACAATCCTGAAGTCCGGTCGTTGCCACGGCTTGCAGTCGTTATGGGTACTGAAGGCGACGGACTGCCGGAAAGTGCCATTGCCGCATGTGACTATACGGTGCGCATTCCAATGTCCCATAAGGTCGATTCGCTGAATGTGGCTGCGGCCGCTGCGGTTGCCTTCTGGGAACTGCGTAAGAGATAAGAACAAATCCCCCGTTCTTCACAGAAGGGGGGATTCCTATTAGTCTATTTGGAGTCAAACTAACTGAAAACGTTTTCTGCAGGCAAAGTTATAGCCGTCTTTTGCCTTGAGGACAGCATTCCGCATACCAATTTGTTCAAGTGGCGGAAATGGCATTTCAACAAATGTTCAGGATAAGCGGTTCCTGTTCGGCAAAAGTCTGAAAACGTTCAGAAGTCTCAGGATTCGGCTTTTTTCAATTGTCTGACAGCAAGATTTGTGACCGGAAGGATCAGGACTTCAATGATGGTCTTGATGAGCGCCTGCACCCACATCATCCTTGTCAGTTCCGATGCCGGCATGGTGCCTGCAAAGGCAATGGGGAAGAAAATCAGAGAGTCAGCCCCTTCACCGGCAATTGTGGAAACTATGGCACGCAGCGGGAAGAGACGTTCCTTATGCACCTTTTTCATATCGGCCATGACCCTGGCGTTCAGGAGTGAACCGGCAAGGAATGCTGTAAGACTTGCTGCCACTATTCTGGGGGCCAGCGCGAACATGTAGTTGAAATGTTCCGCCCCTTCCCAGAAGTCAGGTGATGGCAGCAGTACTGCAAGACCGCCCAGAGCCATGACCAGAAAGTCCATGGCAAAACCGGTGTAAATGGCAATGCGTGCCTTCTTCAGGCCCCAGACTTCGACAATACAGTCGTTCAGAATGTATGAGATTGGGAATACGATCATTCCGGCGGTTACCGTAATGCCGCCAATGAGAATAACCTTTATTTCAAGAAGGTTCGATGCAATGAGGCAGACGCAGAAAAGCGTGCACGCCAAAAGGAAACGCAGTGAGAAGCTTTCTTTCATGATTCTTGTTTTTAACGAGGTTACAAGCACTCGGACACCGCAAAGGTAGCCAATTTATCTCAATTCAAGACTGAAAATCCTGTCGAGTTCTTTAAGGGCTGGAGATTCTTCCTTCATTCTGGCATACTGCTCGTCACGTGTAAGGATAAGTTCCACACCGCGAGACTGGTCCACATTTATGCCCATGGTTATGGACGGGTTGTTGAAACTGTTTCTTATGAATGCCAGTATGCGGTCTTTGGCCGATTCAATTTCCTGGGCCATCATGGGGTTGCCGGCAGTGACGCAGAAACTGTCAGGTGACAGCATAGACGGAATGCAGTTTACCATGCGGTTCTTGAGCGGGGTGTCCTGACGCCCGAGACCGGCGGCAAACTGTGTCCAGCGCATTTGAAGCAGGTCTTCAGTGAGCGGTTTGGCCGGAACATCGTTTTCCTGCATAATCACTTTTACGGTCTGACGGCCATGAACCTGGTCCGGCCGTCCGGCACCATTGCCGTAGATCGATGTGAACACGCCGCCTTTGAATGTGGGTACAGCACTGGTGGCAGCCGGCTTTGGAGTAACCTGGGTCGCCGGCTTGGGTTCAACCGGCGTGGCCGCTGTCTGTGACTTTGCGGGTGCCGGGGCTGCCTGCTGCGGGGCAGCGTTCTTTTTGAATATGGGTTTCAGTCTTGTGGGCTTGCGCCCATGACTGTCATCGTCTTCATCGGCCTGGGCAATCTGAATCAGGGCCAGTTCCACAAGCAGACGCTTGTTCTTGCTTATGCGGTAGTTCAGGTCGCAGTCGTTGCATATCTTGAGGGCGCGGAACAGGAACTTGGGCTGGCATCTGGCTGCCTGCTTAGAGTATCTTTCACGCATTTCGTCACTGACCTGAAGCAGCGGCAGGGTGCATGCGTCACGTGAGACCATGAGGTTGCGCAGATGGAGCATGAGACCGCTTATGAGATGGCTGGCGTCAAATCCCTTTGAGAGAATGTCATTGAGCAGCAGCATGGAGTCGGGGATGCGCTTTTCCAGAAACATGTCTGTAAGCCTGAAATAGTAGTCGTAGTCAATGACATTCAGGTTTTCAATTGTTTTCTGATAAGTGACCTGACCGCCGGTGAAACTGACCACCTGGTCAAAGATTGACAGGGCGTCACGCATGCCGCCATCGGACTTTTCCGCAATGATGTCAAGGGCGGCCTGTTCTGCCGTAACGCCTTCCTTTTCAGCCACGGACTGCAGGTGAGCCACTATGTCACGGTTGCTTATGCGGCTGAAATCATATATCTGGCAGCGGGACAGTATGGTCGGGATTATCTTATGCTTTTCTGTTGTGGCAAGAATGAAGATGGCATACTTTGGTGGCTCTTCAAGGGTCTTGAGGAATGCATTGAAGGCAGCGGAACTGAGCATGTGGACCTCATCTATCACATAGACCTTGTATTTGCCGTTCATGGGCGGTATGCGGACCTGTTCGGTAAGGTTGCGGATGTCTTCCACAGAGTTGTTGCTGGCGGCATCGAGCTCAAAAACATTGTATGAACGCAGTTCCTCATTGAAACTTCTGCATGATTCGCACTGCCCGCAGGCCTCACCGTCCGGACCGGGATGCTCACAGTTGATTGTCTTTGCGAAAATTCTGGCACAGGTGGTCTTGCCGACGCCGCGCGGCCCGCAGAAAAGGTAGGCGTTTGCCAGCTTTCCCGTGCTGATGGCGTTTTTGAGTGTGGCAGTAAGTGCTGTCTGGCCCACCACGGACTGGAATGTTGCGGGACGGTACTTGCGTGCTGATACTATATAGTCTTCCATTGCCTGGTTATTTATTTCCAAAGATACGATTTTTTTGCCTTGGGCACCCAAACGGCATCGGAAAAAATGCCTATTTTTGCATATCGTATCAGGTGGTTATGGAGAATGGTTTTCTTGGACAACTGAAGTCTTTCACCGGCCGGCACAAATATCTTATTGTCGCTGTCCTGTTCCTGCTTGTCATTCTTGTGGCAAGCGACAACAGCATGATACGCCGTATAGCCCAGAAGCGTGAGATACGCGCATTGCAGCAGCAGCTGGACGAATACTCAAGACAGAACGACCGGAATATGCAGATTCTTGACGAGCTCAATGACGACAGTCTCATCATAGACCGTCTTGCCCGTGAAAGGTTCGGCATGAGCCGCGATGATGAGGACGTCTTCATTGAAAAATGATTTTCTGATGGATAACAGGGATAACAGACTTATTGATTCACTGACTGTTGTGGGCGGCGTTCTGCTGCTGTTCGGAGCTGCCGTGAAAATTACCGGTTGGGAATATGCACCCTACATCTTCATGATAGGGGCGGTCATGTTCGCTGCAGGTCAGTTTGCAGACCGCTATCATGGTGATGACATGATTATGAAGAGGCTGCGCGGACAGCAGGTTACCGGTGCTGTGTTCCTTATTATAACTGCGGTTCTCATGATCCTTTCTTCAACGCTCCATCTCAGGCTGATGTACACTGAGACCGGACTTGGAGACAATCTCAGATCATTCCTGATTTCCCTTACAAAACCCAACAACTGGATTGTCACCATGAGCATAGGCGCTGTGCTGGAACTCTATTCCGCCCTGAGAATGGAGCACAGGCAGAAGACCCTGGACAGGAAATAGAAGGATACGCATGGCGTTTCCCTTGTAATTTTCTAAACCCTTTTTAACAACTTTTGGCCGCTAACGTGCTGTATTTCATTAAATAATGATAAAATGGCATCAGTTTTGCATCAGAGTTGTATTTTTGTGCCGCTTTTCGTGAAGAGATCAGTATGCACTCATTTAAACAGGCTTCAGTTTTTGCAGGAATATGCCTCATGATGGCGGCATGTTCAGGCCGATACAGAATTGAAGGAACTGTTGACACCATCGGCTATGAAGGCCACATGATGAAAGTCATGCAGTTCACGGAGTCCGGTGCTGTCACTTATGATTCCTGTGCCGTCAATCACGGAAAGTTCCTGATGAAGGGCCGGACAGATTCAACCCGTTTTGTGGTGCTGTGCAATGACGGCCGTCCTGTAATTCCCATGTATCTGGAGAAGGGCAGGTCACATATAGCCATCCAGCGTACTGAGGTCAATGTTTCCGGCACGCGTCAGAACGATCTGTTCTACAGTTTCCTGAAAGACAAGAATGCCATTGACAGCCGTTATGATGAACTGTGGCAGAAACGCATGTCTATGATACGGTCAGATGTCATGGATTCTCAGGAACTTGATGAAGTGCATGACAGCCTTACCGCCCTTGTATCGGAATGTGAGGACATGATTTACAGATTCGTGTCATCGAACTATAACGAACAGGTTTCCATAGGCGTGTTTCTCATGCTGTGCGGCAGTCCTGCCAATGAAATGTCACCGTTGGTCAGGCGTATCCTTGACAGCGCACCGGACAGTTTCATCAACAGTCCTGTCATTACCCGATATGCAAGCAGAGTGGGTTATACCCGCTGATCAGTACCCCTTGTCAAGAGTTTCCTGAATGACAGCGACCACCTGGGCCGTCGTTTCACGCATCATGTCTGAAAGTTCCTGTTCAGTGGTCCCGCCGTTGCTTTTGGGCCATACAGGTTCGTGGAATGTAATGTGAATGGGGTGCCAGGTCACGTGCCAGGCGTGGCGGTTCATGACCTCATAGCAGCCGTCAATGGCTACGGGAAGAATGGGCAGCTGCAGTTCCTCGGCAATCTGGAAGGCTCCGCGCTTGAACCGTCCCATCTTGCCGTCATGTGTGCGTGTCCCTTCCGGGAAGATGAGCACGGACATGCCGTCCTTGAGCTGTGATTCGGCCTTTCTTATGCTGTCCATTGACTTGAATTTCGATGCACGGTCAATGAAAATGTGTCCTGCCATGCGGCATGCCCAGCCTACAAAGGGAATCTTGCCAATCTCCTTCTTCATGATCCACTTGAAGTTGATTCCCACGTAGCCGTACATGGAAAAGGCATCCCAGTAGCTCTGATGGTTGGGGGCAATGACGTATGACTGTCCTTTATGTACATGTTCACGCCCGTGCACGTGTACGGGAATAAGGAATACAATGCAGAACAGGCGCCCCCATATTGCTCCGGGCCAGTATCCCCAGAAACGGTTGTCAAAGACTGATCCGACAATGCACACTACGGCTGCAATTATGGTCACGGCAAGCATTATGGGCAATGCTATGAACAGCTGATATATAAGGTAGAGTACTTTCATTTTCTTGCAAATCCGACTTTCTGTCCTTTGACTGATCCGTCAAAAGTCCCGTTGTCATAGACTTTGTGGCCGTTGACCCATGTGGTTTCCACTTTCCAGTGCAGACGCTGTCCTTCAAACGGACTCCAGCCGCATCTGTTTGGCAGTGAGTCCGATGCTACCGTGTATGTCTGGCGCGACACCAGTGTGAGATCGGCCTTGTAACCCTTGCGTATGAACCCGCGTTCCTTGACATTGAACAGGATGGCGGGGTTGTGGCACATGAGCCTGACTACGTCAACCGGGCGCAGGACACCGCTTTCCGTAAGTTCCAGCATGACAGGCAGGGAGTAGGGCAGGCAGGGCATCCCGCTGGCGGCGGTACGGCAGCCTCCCTGCTTTTCAGACAGCAGATGCGGGGCGTGGTCAGTACCAATTACGTCTATTGTGCTGTCTGTCAGAGCGCGGCGCAGGGCGTCACGGTCTGCAGCCGTCTTGATGGCGGGGTTGCATTTGATATGAGTGCCAAGTCTTTCATAGTCAGCGTCAGTGAACCACAGATGTGCCGGACAGCATTCTGCGGTAAACTGCTTGTCACCTGCAAGTCCCTTTTCAAACAGTGCAAGTTCGCGTGCGGTGCTTATGTGAAGCACGTGGAGACGGACTTTTGTGCCCGATGCCACGTCAAGCGCCTTTGAGGTCGATGCGTAGCAGGCCTCTTCACTGCGCACAAGCGGATGGAAGCGCACCGGAGGTTCCTGACCGCCGTACTGACGGGTGTAGAGCTCCATGTTGCGGTTTATGATGTCTGTCTCCTCACAATGTACTGCTACCGGAATTCTGGCCACATTGAACAGGTCCTTGAGTGACTTCCGGTCATCAAGCAGCATGCCCCCGGTACTGGAGCCCATGAACAGCTTGATGCCGCAGACCATGTTGTCGTCAATGCTGTCAATGACACCGATGTTGTCACGGGTGGCACCAAGATAGAAGGAGTGGTTGACCAGACATTTTTCTGCTGCTGTCCTGAATTTGTCTTCCAGAGCCTGCATGGTCACTGTCTGCGGCACGCAGTTGGGCATGTCAAACACGGTGGTCACGCCTCCGGCTGCAGCTGCACGGCTTTCCGTGGCCATATCGGCCTTATGTGTCAGACCGGGATCACGGAAATGCACATGGTCGTCAATGACGCCGGGTAGAAGCCATTTGCCTTCTGCGTCAATGACAGTGTCCGCTTTGGGAAACTGGCTTGTGAACACACCGGCAATGGTTTCATTTTCAATGAGGACCGATGCCTTGCGCACCTGGCCTTCATTGATCATGCTGGCATTGCTGATAAGTGTGGTTGACATGTGTTCAGCAGGCGGGCTTTTGCGGGAATTTGCGCAGCCAGCTTGAAATCTTGAGACGCATTACGCCGAAGAAGGCCTCTCCGAAGATGCCTCCGCTCATTTTTGAAGTGCCCAGTTCGCGGTTTACGAAAATGACGGGAACCTCCTTGATTTTAAAGCCGCACTTGTAGGCTGTGAACTTCATTTCAATCTGGAAGGCATAGCCCTTGAAATGTATCTTGTCCAGTTCTATGGTTTCAAGAACCTGACGGCGGTAGCACTTGAAACCGGCTGTCGTGTCATGAATGGGCAGGCCGGTTACAATGTGTACGTATTTTGATGCGAAATAAGACATGAGGACTCGTCCCATAGGCCAGTTGACCACGTTCACGCCGCTAACGTAGCGTGAACCTATGGCAACGTCATAGCCTTCATCACGGCAGGCACCCAGCAGGCGGGGCAGGTCTGACGGAGCATGTGAGAAGTCGGCATCCATCTCAAAGATATAGTCATAGCCGCGCTCCACGCACCACTTGAAACCGGCAATGTATGCGGTTCCAAGGCCCAGTTTGCCGCTGCGTTCCACAAGAAACAGACGGTCTTTGAATTCATTTTCCATGAGTCCTTTGACAATGGCGGCAGTACCGTCTGGCGAGCCGTCGTCAATGATGAGTATGTTGAAACTTTCCTCCAGACCCAGAACGGCTCTGATTATGTTTTCAATATTCTCCTTTTCGTTGTAGGTGGGAATGATTACTATGCTGTCACTTGTTCTCATGTCGGGTTGTATTGTCAGGACAAACTTACTAAAAAAGCCGTTTATCCGCGTCTTGACGAATTCTTTTTTGCATCGGCCTTTCTTCTGGCCTTTCTGTTCTTCTTTGAGTTGTTGACAAGGATAAAGGCAACAATCAGGACAACTGCAGCAGCAATGACAATCAGGGTGGTGGTATGCAGGCTGTCTCCCTTTATGCGTGACCACATGTCAAGCATGGCTTCTGTGCGGTTTCCTGCGTCATGCATCAGTGCGCAGCGCTCAATGACCTTGGCATCAGGATACTGGATTGAATTGACCTTGACGCTGTCAGCGCCTTCACCAAAGAAATATGTAAGGTCGATGACTTCATCCAGGTCTTCATCAATCTTGTATTCAAGGACTTCGGGGGTGCCGATGACGCTCACGTAACCTATGGCCTCCATGTTGCGGATGGCATTCTCACTGGTGCACATGAAGTTGATGAACCAGTTGGCGGCCTTGACGTTCTGTGCGTACTTGGGGATTACCCAGCCGTCAAACCATACGTTGCTGCCTTCAACGGGAACCACATAGTCAAGGGTGACTTCATCGCTGACCTCGTCAATGGCCCACATGGCGTCACCGCTCCAGGTGATGTTTACCCAGGCCTTGCCCTGGCTCATGCGTTCCTTGCCGAAATCGACCTCCCAGCCGGCAATGTTCTTCTTGGCGCTGGTCAGAGTGTCTTCAAACAGCTGCAGCATGGCATCGGAAGCGTCATTCATGACAACGTCACGTGACACTTTGCCGGACTTTATCTCATCATTGCGTACGTACATCATGAGTGAACCGTACACGTCACGTACGGCGTCCTTCATGAGAATTTTGCCTTCATATTTAGGGTCCCAGAATATGCCCCAGGTCGATGCCTCCTCCCTGGTGACGTATGCCGTGTTGTACATGACGCCTGTGGTTCCCCACATATAGCCGACAGCATAGTCGCTGGCACGGCGGCCGCCTGCGGACATTTCGTCAAACTTCTCCACAGCAAAGGGCGACACGTTGCCGGTGTAGTCCGGTACATTGCCGAAATTGCGGTCCAGGGGCAGAAGAAGGTCATTCTTGAGCATGCGTTCAATGATGTATTCCGACGGGCACACAACGTCATAGTCCTCATGTCCGGTCTCAATCTTGGTCAGCATGACCTCGTTGATGTCAAAGGTCTGGTACAGCACATGGACCTCTTCGCCGGTGTTCTCCTTATACCACTGTTCGAATTCGGGTATCAGGTCTTCATCAATGTAGTCGGCCCAGTTATAGACTTTGAGGGTGTGGGCGCGGTCGGCATCGGCCTTGACAGACTGAGAGAAGGTGCACATCATGGCACCGGCAAACAGAAGAATTGCGGAAAGTCTTTTCATTTCTATTGTAAAATTGTAAAATGGTTATTGTTCTTTGTTGAGACGGCTGCTGCGGCGGTTGATTACAAGCAGCAGGATAAGGACAGTAAGGAATATGATTGCCGCCAGGCAGCGCAGTTCAGGCGTCAGTCCGCCTTTTCGTGCATCGGCGTAGATGTAGGTCGATAAGGTTTCAAGACCGTCACTGCCTTTGGTGAACAGGGTCACGGCAAAGTCATCGATGGACAGGGTGAAGGACAGGATGAAACCGCTGACCATGCCGGGCTTGATTTCAGGGATGATGACCTTGCGGAATGCCTGGAAGGGGGTTGCGCCAAGATCAAGTGCGGCCTCATAGATGTTGGGGTTCATGCGCGTGAGACGCGGCATTACGCTCAGGACCACGTATGGCGTGCAGAATGCCACATGGGCAAGCACCACAGTTACGTATCCGCCTGATATGCCCAGACTTACGAACAGCAGGAACAGCGATATGCCGGTAATGATGTCCGGATTGATCATGGGTATGTTGTTGGCGAACTGTATGGCCTTGCGCACCTTGCGGTTGCGTATGTTGAATATGCCCACTGCGGCTATGCTGCCCAGAAACATGGACAGGGTGGCTGCTATGACGGCAATGATGAGCGTGTTCAGCACGGCCTGGGTGATGGTGGCGCTGTGGGCTGCCTGGCCGGACAGCAGGTTGGCGTACAGGTCAAGTGAAAAGCCGCGCCAGTCACCTATGGTCTTGGAATTGGTGAACGAGAACAGGATGATGATTGCAATCGGGGCATAAAGCACCAGCAGCAACAGGTACAGATATGATTTTGCAAGGAACTTCTTCATATCAGGCCTCCTTCATTGATATTGCCGTCATCACCGCTGACTGCACTGTTTATTGCAATGATTATAAGCATTATGAGTGACAGGGCTGCACCGTAGTTCATGGTGTCGCTCATCATCATGTTGTCCTGGATAATGGATCCGAACAGACGCTTGTTGTTCAGGGTAAGAATCTCTGAAATGGCGAATGTCGATATGGTTGGCAGGAACACCATCATGATTCCGCTCACAATTCCGGGAATGGACAGAGGCCAGATTACGTGCGTGAACACCTGTGTGTTTGTGGCTCCAAGGTCACGTGCGGCCTCAATGTAGCTGCCTTCAATCTTCTGTATGGTGTTGTAGATGGGGTAGATCATGAACGGCAGGAAGTCATATACCAGACCGAAGATGAGAGCCCCTTCACCAAGCGGAAGATGCAGGAAGTCAAACAGCGCCACAGTGGCAAGGGAACGCATGAGCACGTTGATCCACATGGGCAGGATGAACATCATGACCATGGTCTTGCTGCGGTTCAGTTTTGCGTTGGCAAGTATGTAGGCGGCCGGATAACCCAGCAGTATGCACAGCACGGTAGTTATGATGGCAATGCCTATGGAATAAATGAAAGTGTTCAGCGCTTCGGACTGCGTGAAGAACTTTACGAAATTCTGGAGCGTGAAGTTTCCGGCCGGGTTACGGAATGCGTACACGGCAATGAGCAGCAGGGGCAGCACGACAAACATGACCAGAAAGAGAACGTAGGGGGCTACCCAGTTGCTACGTTTCTGTACCAGTTTTGCCAGGTTCATATTCTGCGGGTAATGCTGATGTCCTTTGGAAGAATCTTGATACCTACCATGTCATCATCATCCCATACTTCATTGGTGTTGACGAAAATGTCATCGCCGTTGTCCGATGTGACAGTGAGCTGATAGTGGTTTCCTTTATAAAGAATGAAACTTATGCAGCCGGCAGCACCGCCTTCCTCAAGATAGTCCATAAGTTCTACATTGTCGAACCCGACCTCAATATCGATGTCAGAACCGGATACGATGTCTTCAACCGGTTCACATTCAAACAGACCTCCAAGCATTTCCACATGAGTGCTGTCCTTCAAGGTTCCATGGATATGATTTGTGAAACATGCACGGTGCATGACGTGGATGTCAAAAGGCTTGATGATCAGGCTGACTTCCTGACCAACTTCAAAGGCGTTGTAGTCCTGGATAAGGAGTTCGTAGCCGCGGTCGGTGATGACTGTCATCTCATAGTGGACGCCCTTGAATATGCAGGTCTGCACGGTGCCGTTTATCTGGCCCTTGTCGTTGCGGGCCATGATGTAGATGTCTTCAGGACGCAGGACCACGTCAACATGTTCGTTGGGCTGGAAGCCCTCATCCACGCATTCGAATTCGTGGTACATGAACAGCACCTTGCGGTCTTCAACCATGATGCCGTTCAGAATGTTGCTGTCACCTATGAAGTCCGCCACGAACGGGTTCACGGGTTCGTTATATATGTCTGTGGGTTTTCCAATCTGCTGGACCTTGCCCTTGTTCATGACTACGATGGTGTCACTAAGGGTAAGGGCCTCCTCCTGGTCATGTGTCACATAGATGAAGGTTATGCCAAGATCCTTGTGCATCTGCTTGAGTTCAAGCTGCATGTCCTTGCGCATTTTAAGGTCAAGGGCTGCCAGAGGTTCATCCAGGAGCAGAACCTGCGGCTTGTTTATTATGGCGCGGGCTATTGCTACGCGCTGCTGCTGACCGCCTGACAGCGATTCCACGTCACGTTCCTCATAGTCGGTCAGTCCGACCATCTTCAGGACGCGGCGCACCTGCTTGTCAATGCTGTCTTCATCGACCTTGCTGAGCTTGAGTCCGAAGGCGATGTTGTCGTAAACGTTAAGGTGGGGGAATAATGCGTATCGCTGGAAGACCGTGTTCATGGGTCTCTGGTGCGGGGGAATCTCAGTGATGTCCTTGCCGTTCATCCTGACCGTTCCTTCTGACGGATGGTTGAATCCTGCTATGGTTCTGAGAATGGTCGTCTTGCCGCAGCCTGACGGGCCAAGGATGGTGACGAATTCGCCCTTCTTCACAAAAAGGCTTACATCATCGAGAACCTGCTTGTCGCCGAACCACTGTGAAATGTGGTCAATCTCAATGATATAAGCCTTTTCGTCTTTAACTGATTTTGTATTAACAGACTCTGCACCAGGGATATCGGGTGCGCGCTGGGTGCAGTCCTTGTCCACGAAATCAACGTTGACAAGCGGTACTGCCTGAGTGTTCTTTTCAATCTCGGTCATTTCAGTGAAAACGCATTTATTTTTTAGCGGGTGCAAAGTTAGTTTTTTTGTAATTTTGGGGGCGTTTTGAGGGGCATTTTTTGCGCCTCGGACTGAAAAAATTATCATAGCCATGACACTGTCTGAAATTAGTGCCCTGTACGGCGGTCTTGCCCAGTTCAAGGCCTTGAAAAGGGAACTTGCGGGAAAAGGCGGGAAAAGCGTTTTTCTGCAGGGGCTCCATGCGTCAGCTCCACAGCTTGTAATGTGTAATGTGGCCGGCCAGTGCGGACTCCGCTGCCTGCTGGTAATCCTTTCCGATCAGGAGGATGCCGCGTATTTCTATCACGACATGGTGCAGACCATGGGTGAAGGTGACGTGCTGTATTTTCCGTCGGCCTTCCGCCGTGCCGCCAAGTACGGCCAGAAGGATGACGCCAGTGAGATTCTGCGCACCGAGGTCCTGAGCCGTCTTGCCACCCTCCAGTCCGATGCCCCCACGCTGACCATAGTGACGTCACCTGACGCGCTGGCCGAGTCCGTAGTCTCCAGAGACGGACTTGAGGACCGCAGCGTGGCCCTGACAGTGGGGCAGACCGTTGACCGCGACAATCTGCAGGACAGGCTTTTTGAACTTGGATTCGAGCGTGTGGATTATGTTTATGAGCCCGGTCAGTACGCACTGCGCGGCAGCATCCTTGACGTGTTCTCGTACTCATCGGAATACCCGTTCAGACTGGATTTCTTTGGAGATGACATTGACTCCATACGGCAGTTCAGGGTAGAGACCCAGCTGTCCGACGAAAAGCGGGACAGTGTGGTCATTGTTCCGGACATGAAGAAGACGGCCGCCGGCCGGCAGGTTTCATTGCTTGATTTCCTGCCCGAAGGTACGCTGCTGGCCGTTCGTGACATGCTGCTTGCTGCCGACCGCATTTCACTGGTTGCGCGTGAGGTGGCGGACCGTGAGAGTGTGGCCGCACGCATGCGCCAGATTGACTCCAGCAAGGACGGTGACGGGCCTGTTGAACTGCCGCAGCTGATTCAGGCCGATGATTTCCTGAAGAAGACGGTAGACTTCCGCGTGCTTGAGTTCGGCAACCGTCCCACAGACGTGCGCAGCACGACCATTGCCTTTGACACCATGCCGCAGACGCTGTTCCACAAGAACTTTGACCTTGTGTCCCAGACGCTGACTGACTATATAATAAAAGGTTACAGGATTTATCTGCTGACTGACAACCCAAAGCAGGGCGACCGTCTGCATGACATCTTTGCCGAGCGCGGTGAGAACATTCCGTTCCAGACCGTTGAAAGGACGCTTCATGAGGGCTTTGCTGACAGCCTGCTCAAATGCTGCTTCTTTACCGACCACCAGATTTTTGACCGTTTCCACAAGTACAGCCTGAAGAGCGACCGTGCCCGTGGCGGCAAGATAGCCCTGACACTGAAGGAACTGAGCGAGTTCCAGATTGGAGACTATGTGGTGCACATGGACCATGGTGTGGGCCGTTTTGGCGGTCTGGTGCGCGTGCCTGAAGGAAACGGATTCCAGGAGAAGATAAAGATAATATACAGGAACGATGACGTGGTGTTCGTGTCCATCCACGCCCTGCACAAGGTATCCAAGTACAAGGGCAAGGAAGGGGAGGAGCCGCACATAAACAAGCTTGGCACCGGTGCATGGGAGAGCATGAAGGAGCGCACCAAGGGCAAGATAAAGGACATTGCGCGTGACCTTATAAAACTGTATTCCAAGCGTCTGGAGGAGAAGGGCTTTGCCTATAGTCCGGACACCTACCTGCAGAACGAACTGGAGGCCAGCTTCATATATGAGGACACGCCTGACCAGCTCAAGGCCACGCAGGACGTGAAGGCCGATATGGAGAGCTGCCGTCCCATGGACCGTCTGGTATGCGGTGACGTGGGTTTCGGCAAGACCGAAGTTGCCATACGTGCCGCCTTCAAGGCCGTGGCCGACAACAAGCAGGTTGCCGTGCTGGTGCCGACCACCATTCTGGCTTTCCAGCATTTCCAGACCTTTTCCGAGCGCCTCAAGGACTTCCCGTGCAGGGTGGACTACCTGTCCCGTGCCAGGACAGCCGGCCAGACCAGCGCCATATTATCGGACTTGGAGAACGGAAAGATTGACATTATTGTAGGCACGCACAAGCTGATTGGCAAGCAGGTCAAGTTCAAGGACCTGGGGCTGCTCATAATTGATGAGGAGCAGAAGTTCGGCGTGGCCGTGAAGGAGAAGCTCAAGGCGCTCAAGGTCAATGTGGACACGCTGACCATGACCGCAACGCCCATTCCGCGTACGCTGCAGTTCTCACTTATGGGTGCGCGTGACCTGTCCGTAATCCAGACTCCGCCCGCCAACCGTTATCCCATCCAGACCGAGGTCCACGTGTTCAGCCCCGACATCATACGTGAGGCCGTGAACTTTGAGATGAGCCGCAACGGCCAGCTGTTCCTGGTCAGCAACCGCATCTCATCCCTGCCTGATCTGGCGGCACTGGTGCAGAAGGAAGTGCCAGATGCACGTGTATGCATCGGACACGGACAGATGAATCCCGATGAGCTGGAGAAGATTCTGACCGGTTTCATAAATTACGATTACGATGTGCTCATTTCCACTTCGATTGTGGAGAACGGCATTGACATACCTAACGCGAATACGATAATAGTCAACCAGGCGCAGAATTTCGGACTGTCCGACCTGCACCAGATGCGCGGACGTGTGGGACGCAGCAACCGCAAGGCGTTCTGCTACCTGCTGGCGCCGCCTTTGTCCGTGCTGCCCGATGATTCGCGTCGCCGTCTGCAGGCCATTGAGAACTTTTTGGAACTGGGCAGCGGCATTCAGCTGGCGCTGCAGGATCTGGACATACGCGGTGCCGGCAATCTGTTGGGCGCCGAGCAGAGCGGATTCATTGCCGACCTGGGCTATGAGACTTACCAGAAGATACTTAAGGAGGCCGTGCGCGAACTCAAGAACGATGAGTTCCAGGACCTGTTCAAGGAGCAGACGTCTGCTGAAGTTGTTCGTGATGCAAGCATGTTTGTTGACGAATGCACTGTCGAGACTGACTTGGATCTGTTCTTCGCCGATGACTACGTGCCCAACGGAAGCGAACGCATCCTGCTGTACCGCGAACTGGACAGCATGGAGAAGGAGAGTGACCTGCAGCGTTTCAGGGACCGTCTCAAGGACCGTTTCGGTGAGATTCCAAAGCCTGCGCTGGAACTGATACGCCTGGTCACGCTGCGCCGTATGTGCCGCGAACTTGGCATTGAGAAAGTGTTCCTGAAGGCAAAGCGCATGAGCCTGTTCTTTGTCTCCAACCCGGACAGCCCGTATTATGGGAGTGCTGCGTTTGGCGGAATAATTGCCTACGCCGCCAGCGAGCCCATGCGCTGTCTGCTGCGTGAGGATGGCGGACGCCGCAGCATGCTGGTGCAGGACGTCCCGGATGTGGAGAATGCAATTGCCGTGCTTAAGGCAATGCATGGTGGGGACAGTACCAACGGTGGAGATTTTTAAGCACACCCCGGGCAGTCCCCCCCAAGGAGTTAGTGGGGGTTTTTTTTTTTTTGCCA
>JAGHSY010000023.1 GCA_018065615.1 Candidatus Colenecus caballi
GCTAATAATACTGATTCCATTATAGTCTGTTTGAGAAGCCAAAAGTATAACTTTCAAACAGACACTGATGGCTTCAGCCCCCACTAAATTTCGACTGAGCCCAAATTTCCACCAAGCCTAACTCTGGTAACATTCTGGTCACACAATAATAGACGAATCCTCTCAGAAGAACTTCCAAGAGGATTTGTTGTGGTGCCACCGAGAATCGAACTAGGGACACAAGGATTTTCAGTCCTTTGCTCTACCAACTGAGCTATGGCACCAGAAGCATTTCGTTTCCTAATGCGGGTGCAAAGATACGTACTTTTTCATTACCCGCAAGTTTTTACGGGCAAAAATGTGCATCACTCAAAAAAATGGATTACCTTTGCACTGTCAAACGACAAGATCGGAATGTAGCGCAGTTGGTAGCGCACTACGTTCGGGACGTAGGGGTCGGGCGTTCGAGTCGCCTCATTCCGACCAGGAGCAGAAGTCAGTACAATACCGGCTTCTGTTTTTTTGTGCATTCGAACACCCGACCACTGTTCGCTGTGGCGAACTAAAACAAGGTTGCCGCGCAACGCGCGGGCGTTCGAGTCGCCTCATTCCGACCACAGGAGAGGGTAAGTGCTGGTATTTCAGGCACTTACCTTTTTCTTTCTCTGCATTTTCTCTATATTCTGTTTCACTGCATCAGGGACATGGAACGGGATGCAGTGACGGAAATACGGTCACAGCTTGCAGGTGTTCTCAAAAAAACGCTGGCGGCATTCCTCCAATGTGGCAAGAGCATCGGACTTGCCGTGATATTCGCCTACACGGACAGATATGTCCTGCAGAGTCTTGTAGTTGCTGAAGAAGTTTGCAATTTCCTTCAGTATGAATGAGGGAAGATCAGCAAGACTGTGGATGTCGGCGTATCGCGGGTCACAGTCAACCACAGAGATCAGCTTGTTGTCCGGTTTGCCGCCATCGCTCATTTCCAGATAGCCCAGAACACGTGCCGGAACGCGGCAGCCGGGGAATGTAGGTTCGCTGCTTATGACAAGAATGTCCAGCGGATCACCGTCAAGGGCAAGAGTACCCTCAATCATGCCATACTCGGCAGGGTATGTCATTGCGGAATACAGGACACGGTCCAGATGTATGCGGCCGGTCACATGGTCAATCTCGAACTTGTTTCTTGAGCCCAGAGGAATCTCAATCAGGGCATCCACTACATCATTCATATTATAGGCGCACACGCGCAATAAAGTTGTCCAGAGCCTCTTTACGCTTCACTTCAAAATCCTTTGCGGCCTGCGTTTCAGGATTCAGAGGCCGGTGTTCCATCATGCCGTGAATACGTTCGGCTTCTTTAAGGTCAGCCCGTTCTTCATCGGCCAGAATCCAGTCCATGAAACGTTCAAACACATAGTCGGCCGCCTGCCTGGACGGATGCATCATGTCATCGGCATAGAAGCGATAGTCGCGAAGTTCGTCCATCATTATCTCGTATGCAGGGAAATAATGGGCATTGGGGTAACGCTGAACCAGTTTCTGAACGCCCAGAAGCAGGGTTGACTTGCTAAGCTGGTTCTCATGCAGTCCGTCTGCCAGGTGCCTTACCGGGCTAACCGTGAAAATCCACTGCCTTTCAGGGTCCGCAGGGATATACTGGTTCAGCATTTCATAGACCTGGTCAACATTCAGCATCTCACGCTCAAAACGGTCCTGAGGCAGTTTATGGCAGTTGCTGACCACCTGACCAGTCTCTTTATCCTTATATACGTAAGCCGTTCCAAGAGTCACTGCCACCCAACCCTTTCTGTAAAAAAAGTCCGATGAAAACGCAAGTTTTTCATTGGCCTCATCAAGAAACTGCTGTGGCGTAGGACGGGCAAAACTGCCGTGATGATGGAAAGAGCAGAATCCGCCTGAAGTCTCAATGACGTCTTCGGGAATGAAGCTGCACCCGTAACTGTTTATGCCATACCCTTCAAGCAGACCCAGACAGTCGGCAATTGAGCAGGGGTTGAAAAGCACTCCGAACGGATTGACATGCACGTCAAAATAACGGTCCTCCAAGCGCCTGCCAATTTCCTGAGCAAAACAGGAGCCCACAAGCAGCATGCTGTCATGGTAGGTGAAGCGCTTTTCCAGAGGCTTTATTTCAACGGGCGTCTGCAGTTTCATCTGTCTATTCCGTGATAGGTCTCACAGACCTTATGGTATGATTCCAGATTGCCTATGTCATAACGGCTGCCCGGCATCTCCATGGCATGGACCGGTGTCTGAGTGCACAGCCAGGCAATGTAACTTCCCGGTGCGTCTGTTCCGCAGCCTGCCGCAATGCCCGCCGGAACCAGCCGTGCATCGGACTTTGTATAATAGTAGAAAGGCGGACAGCACCAGTTTGATTTGGGCTGTGCCGGCTTTTCCTCCATTCCAAGAATGCGGTCCGATGAATCAACCTCAACAATTCCGCATTTCACCAGCCTGGCGGCATCGGGCTCAAAATAGCGCATTATGCATGACGTGCCCTTGTCATGGGCATAGCGCACAAATTTCTGCAGGCTGAAGTCAAGCACGTTGTCACCGGCAATGACCAGCATGTCATCGTCCAGTCCAAGGCTGTCTATGGCAAACTGAATGTCACGCACAGCACCAAGACGGGTCTCGTTGGTCGATGTGCCGTCATCGACAACGGTAATCTTCACGCTCTTTGCGGCGGCCCACTCATCAAAATGGCGGGCAAACTTGTGGTTGCTTATGACCACATATTCATCAACCAGGCCGGCTCCGTCAATGTCATCAATGAGCCAGTCCAGAATGGTCTTTTCACCCACTTTAAGCAAAGGCTTGGGGAAATTCTCGGTCAGCGGATAAAGCCTTGTGGCATATCCCGCAGCAAGTATCAGGCACTTCATAGCTTAAGTCCGTCAGCTGAATGGCATATTGCCGTCATGAATTTTCCTTCAAGAGCCGGGAAGGCCTTCAGGTATTCCGCTGTCACCTTTTCAACAATGCTTTCGCGGTAAGCCGGGTCAATCAGCGCCATGCAGCAGCCCTTGAATCCCGCACCGCTGAAACGGCCGCCGTAGATGCCTTCAGTACGGGTCATTATGTCATACAGGGTCTTTAGTTCCGGTGAACCTGTCTCCCAGTTGAAGATCGATGAATTTCCGGACTGGAAACTGAGCCGTCCGTACTCCTCAATGTCACCGCGGCGCCATGCCTCGGCACCGGCAACAACACGTTCCTGCTCAGTGTACCAGTGTTCGGCACGCTTTCGCCAGTTGTCAGGCAGACGGTCCTTGTATGTGTCATACACGTCACGCGGCACATTACGGAAGAATGTCTCACCGAACTTGCCGTAGTCCATGCCCGCGTATGCCATGAGCGCATAGGCGGCGCTGCGGCATTCGTCCACACGCATGTTGAACTTGCTCCCTGCCAGCGTACGCTCCACGCCGCTGAAGAAAATTGCAATCTCATACGGTTTCATGGAGTCCGATGTGGGAATCAGTTCGTAAGTATCGTCCTGGGTGTCAAGATAAAGAAGGTGGTCCTTCATTGAATACATCTCACAGCTCTGGTCCAGTTTGCCGCTGTTCACGCCAACATAGTTGTTTTCCGATGCCATGGCAATGGTTATCATTTCCAGAGCATTCAGTCTGATGTTGTTGACCTTGGCAAGCGCTGAAAGGAATACCAGACACACTGCTGCCGATGATGACAGGCCTCCGATGGGAAGAGTGCCCTCAATCACACCGCAAAGTCCGGTGGAAAGGGTGTATCTTTGAGCCAGTGCAATGGTCACACCGCGCAGATAATCGGCCCAGTCGTTCTGTTTTACATCGGCCACTTCACGAATATGGAACTGCGCGCGCTTGTCAAACTGCAGTGACAGCAGTTCTATCACGCCGTTCTGCTTTGCAGCATAGGCAAAATGTATGCCACGGTCAATAGCCAGACCGGTAATGCGGCCAAGCTGATGGTCCACATGTGCTCCGATGGGACATATTCTGTACGGGCAGAAAGCCACATCATCGGGCTGTTTGCGGTAAATCTCAAAGAATTTCTCTTCACATTTCATATCGGATTCAGTCTTTAGGAATGATGAAAAAATAAGTTGGTAAGATTTATGCAAGATTGTTTATGGATTTTGGAGACGGAATGAAGGAGCGTAGCGGGCTACGTGACTGAATGACGTCTTCAAAAGACAAAACAA
>JAGHSY010000101.1 GCA_018065615.1 Candidatus Colenecus caballi
TGGACTACATAAACTACTGGGACACAGAGCGCAGGAACCTGCCTGTAGCCACAGACGGCATTGTCCTCAAGGTAAACTCTATGCGCCAGCAGCGCAACCTGGGATTCAAGGCCAAGTCTCCGCGCTGGGCCATTGCATACAAGTTCCAGGCCGAAAAACAGCTGACAAGGCTGAACAGCGTCTCATTCCAGGTAGGCCGCACCGGGGCAGTCACTCCGGTGGCCAATCTGGACCCCGTACAACTTTCAGGAACCATTGTCAGGCGCGCCACGCTGCATAACGCAGACATCATAAAGGGACTGGACCTGCACATCGGGGACATGGTATATGTGGAGAAGGGCGGGGAGATCATTCCCAAAATCACTGCCGTGGACCTCGACTCACGCTCCATGCTCATGGGGGAGCCCGTAAAGTTTGCATCGGTCTGTCCGGAATGTGGGGCAAAGCTTGTACGCTATGAAGGTGAGGCCGCCCATTACTGTCCCAACAGCATAAGCTGCCCGCCACAGATAAAAGGCCGCATTGAGCATTTTGTAGGCCGCAAGGCCATGAACATAGACGGACTTGGTACTGAAACCATTGACCAGTTCTTCCAGGCAGGTCTTATCAAGGACATTGCGGACATCTACACCCTTAAGGCCCGTGACATTGCACGTCTTGAAGGGATGGGGGAGAAATCGGCCTCACTCATAATGCGCGGCATTGAAAGTTCCCTCAACGTCCCGTTTGAGCGCGTGCTGTTTGCCATCGGAATCCGTTTTGTGGGTGAGACCGTGGCCAAAATTCTGGCACGGGCCTTCAAGTCCATGGAAGCTCTTGAAAACGCCACACTTGAAAAACTCACAGCAGTCAATGAAATTGGCATAAAGATTGCCCAGAGCATAGTCAGTTTCTTCCAGGATGAACGCAGCCGCACGCTTGTGGCACGCCTTAAGGAATACGGGCTTAAAATGGAACTTGAGTCCGATGCATCCGTGGCTGGCAACGCACTGGAAGGCAAGACCATTGTCATTAGCGGCGTATTCCAGCACCATTCGCGTGCCGAATACAAGGCCCTTATTGAGAACAACGGCGGAAAGAATTCGGGCAGCATATCGGCCAAGACGTCATTCGTTCTGGCCGGTGAAAGCATGGGGCCCGCCAAGAAGGAAAAGGCTGAACAGCTAGGAGTGCCGCTGGTCAGTGAAGAACAGTTCCTTGAAATGATTAACGAAAAACCAACAGATAAAACCAATGAATTACTCTTACCCTTTTAAAGGGCTGGGTGTGGCCCTTGTCACACCTTTCATGACAGACGGTCAGATTGACTTCGATTCCCTGTCAAACATTGTGGAAAACCTGATTGCAGGCGGCGTTGATTTCCTGTGCGTGCTTGGAACTACCGCCGAGACTCCGACTCTTGATGAGGACGAACGCCTGCAGGTGACAAGGTTTGTCATAAAGCAGGTAGCCGGACGCATTCCCATCATGGTCGGATGCAGCAGCAACTGCACCGCCACCGCTGTCAGACAGATCAGGAACTTCCAGATTGACGGTGTTGACGGCATTCTCAGTGCTGTTCCGTTCTACAACAAACCGTCACAGGAAGGCGTGTACCGTCACTTTGCCGAAATTGCAAAGGCCAGTGAAAAGCCTATCATCATGTATAACGTGCCCTCACGAACGGGAATCAACATGACCGCCCAGACCACACTTCGCATTGCTCGTGAGTTCAGGAACGTCATCGGAATCAAGGAGGCATCGGGCAAGATGGACCAGATAAAAGAAATCATTGCCGGCGCTCCCAACCATTTCCGTGTCATTTCCGGTGATGACAGCCTTGCCATGGAAACCATTCATGAAGGTGGAGTCGGAGTGATTTCCGTCATTGGCAATGCTGTTCCAAAGACATTTGCAGACCTTATACATCTTTCTCAAGAGGGCAGGTTTGCCGAGGCCGGAACCGTTCAGAAAAAGCTTGAACCGCTGTACGGACTGCTGTTCAAGGAAGGAAATCCAAGTGGTATCAAGGCGCTCATGGCCAGCCGCGGAATGCTGGAGAACGTGCTGCGCCTGCCTATGGTACCGGTCAGCAAAGAACTTGAAGTGGAGATTACAGACTCCTTCACCAAGATTAAGGAATGACGGCAAGGCTGCTCAAATACATACTTCCGGCATTCCTGCTCATGGCATGCAGGCAGCAGACTCAGAAAACCGCCGTCCAACCTGAGCCTGAGCCGGAACCGGAGCCCACGTACCGATGGGGTGTATGCATTGACAGCCTTGACATTCTGGACGGAACAATCGGCAAGAACGAACTCCTTTCCAACATTCTGCTCAGGAATGGAGTGTCTTCAAAGACCATCCATTATGTCAGCCTGGCATCGGAAGAAAGCTGGAGCGTAAGGAAAATGCAGGCCGGAAAGACATATCACATTCTTGCAAAGGATTCTGTTCCACAGTATTTCGTATATGATATAAACGCCGTCAACTACGCTGTATATTCACTGACTGACAGCATTTACAGCTACACCGGCAGCATACCCACTGACACAGTCCTGAAACATGTCAGCGGCAGCATAACATCATCACTCTGGAACGCCATGATGGAGCAGGGGGCAGCCCCTGACCTGACAGGTATGCTTGCCGACATCTATTCATGGACCATTGACTTTTTCGGGATACAGCAGCGTGACTCTTTCAGCGTCTATTACCAGGAAGTCTATGCGGACAGCGTCCGTGTAGCCACAGGCAATATTCTGGCAGCCAATTTCGTCACCGGCGGCCGTGACCATTATGCATTCCGATACATATACCACAATGAACGCGGAGAGTATTTCGATGAGGGCGGCACCAGTCTGAGACGCGCATTCCTCAAGGCACCGCTAAGCTATTCGAGAATAAGCTCCAAGTTCAGCAACGCCCGCGTCCATCCGGTCACAAAGGTGGTACGCGCACATCACGGCGTTGACTATGCCGCTCCGTCCGGAACGCCGGTCTATTCTGTCGGTGACGGCGTGGTAACGGTAAAGGCATGGGACACCAAAGGCGGCGGCAACTACTTGAAGATAAGACACAACTCAACATACACAACAGAGTACATGCACCTTAAAGGCTTTGCAAAAGGCATCAAGCAGGGTACTCATGTCAGCCAGGGCCAGCTCATCGGATATGTTGGCGCAACCGGTGTAGCCACAGGACCGCATCTTGACTACCGCGTGTTCAAGAACGGCACCGCCATCGACCCGCTTCGCATGGATCTTCCGGCCGTCGATCCAATCAGACCTGAAGACATGCCGCAATATATCAAGACAATAAGTCCGTACATGGAAATGATCGGAATTCCAGTAAATTACAATGACACCATCAATAATCAACAGCGAGACACTCTCTGACGGCACACGCGTTGTGATTGCATCGACCTGCGGAGTGTGCTCCCAGATGATACGCATAGAGGTTAAGAATGACAAGGTGCAGTCTGTCCAGTTCTTTGGCGGCTGCCACGGCAACGGCCAGGGTGTTGCAGCCCTTTGCCGCGGAATGAAAGTGTCCGATGTCACAGCACGCCTTAAGGGCATACGCTGCGGCGACAAGCGCACCAGCTGCCCGGACCAGCTGGCACAGGTTCTGGAACAGATGAACGTGACAGGAAAATGATCAGGAACGTCATATTCGACTACGGTAACGTACTCATTGACTGGAGTCCCTGGTACCTGTTCTTTGACCACTTTGGCGGTGATGAGACCAAATGCCGCCATTTCCTGGAGCACATCTGCAACCGTGAGTGGTTCACACGTGTTGACCAGGGGGAGAGCATGGACAGCTGCATTGAAGATCTGCAAAGGCAATATCCAGAATGGGCCGATGACATATCCCTGTTCCGTGACCGCTGGTTCGACATGTGTCACGGTCCGGTTCCAGGCATGCAGGAGCTGATTGATGAACTCAAGATGGGTGGAATAGGTGTCTTTGGCCTGAGTAACTGGCCTGCCGAGACTTTTCCTGTGGCACGCAAGCGTTTCCGCATCCTGTCATGCATTGACAACTATGTGGTTTCAAGTTTTGTGGGTATGGTCAAGCCTGATCCGGCCATTTACCGTTTTCTGCTTGACAAGTACAGTCTGGATGCTGCTGACTGCGTTTTCATTGACGACCGCATTGACAACGTGAACGCCGCAATTTCTGTCGGCATGCAGGGCATTCAGTTTGACGGCTCTGCGCAAAACTTGCGTAACGCACTGATTTCATTAGATTTGATTAAAATATGAAGAAAACTGTTTCAACCCCAAATGCTCCAGCTGCAATTGGTCCGTATTCTCAGGCCGTTGAACTGAACGGCACCGTGTATGTATCTGGGCAGCTGCCCATCAACCCGGCTACAGGCACCATGCCGGACGGCATTGAGGCCCAGACGCGCCAGTCACTTGAAAACATTGGCGCCATTCTGAAAGAGGCCGGCCTTGGCTTCAATGACATTGTAAAGACCACCGTTTTCATGGCAGATCTGAGCATGTTCGGCGCCATGAACGCCGTTTATGCCGAATTCTTCCCTGAATCAAAGCCCGCCAGAGCCTGCTTCCAGGTTGCCGCTCTGCCCAAGGCCGCACTTGTTGAGATTGAGGCTGTTGCAGGAAAGTGATTTTTGCTTAAAAAAAGTGCCGTAAAGTGTGGCACAATCAAAAATAAGCAGTATCTTTGCACCGCTTTTAAGGAGGTTCCGTAGCTTAACTGAATAGAGCATCTGACTACGGATCAGAAGGTTCCGGGTTTGAATCCCGGCGGAATCACCAAAAACCCCGCTAGAATATACTCTGGCGGGGTTGCTTTTTATATATGTGCCAAAATCGTGCCAATTTGTTTGGCTTAGTGGGAATTTCAGTGTAACAGAACAGCAATAGGCGTTTCGCCAAACAGCGACTCAATCACCCTGTCCATAAGACACAGAAAGGCGCAGTTTGAGTCTGAAATGCCTTATTCAAGGCTACCAGACTCACGGACAGCGGTTTGCGGCCTCATGACCACGTCAAGTGTGTCACTACTTGGCGGAATACGAATTGAACCGGATTTCCCGGTGGTCAGGGTGAACGGAAATGACCTGCAGCTGTCTTTCCGAGAAAAAGGACAGTCATCAATTATTCGCAGACGGCGCGGACCGACCTGCCGACAAAACTCTTCAAGGGACCCACTCCGGAACGGTCAGTGTCAATGAAGAACAGTTGCCAGGATTGTGACTTGTCAGACTCATATATCGAACTTGACCAGTAATAACCGTTCTTACCCGAATACAACAAGTCCTCAGCAAGTCTCATTCCTGCAGCGGGAAGGAAAATCGACTTGCCGCTGGGACCGGTCACCTTATATCCGTTCACGCCATTCACCGTAGTCCATTCCCATTTGCACTTGTCCTTCAGTTCCTGACACTCGTCACTCGTAGGCATACGCCAGCTGCCGCCCCATCGGTGTTTTGCGGCATCATGGTCCAAGTGTCCGCTATTGTAATAATTGTTCTCAGAATAAGACTTTTTGGGCCAATAGTTGCCCCAGTCAAAATAGTCACCGAATGATTCAGGCTTGTCAGCGCCGATATTCCATCCGGCCCATTTCACGCTGAGACCCAAGTCGACAGGCATCCTGAGCTGCTCCTTAGCACACTTCTGAATCATGTCAGGGGTAACGTCTGTCAGATGTTCATTAATTCTGACCTTCTCAATATGGCTGACAGACTTGTCAATCCACCTGTCATTCTGCACATCAACCAGATAACGCCTCTTATCCTGACCATGATAAGGATAAATACTGCCATCAGAATGATCCACAACCACATCGACATCGGTCCAGTCATAATAAGAAGTAGGGAAACCGAAAATGTAAATGTTCTTTTCGGGAACGAAATTCCCGGAATGCCACTCAAGCGGCTTCTCATTGTCCAGAAAAGCCACCATTGAAGGGCTGGCGTCATCGGTCACAAGTCCTTCATAATCATGACCGTCGCCACTGACATACTCATATACGGGTCCGATGCCTCTCCACGGTTCACCCTGGAACAGACCGGTATTCATGCTTATAGCCGTACCCTTTGACTCGGCCAGCAGCCTCAACGTGAAATCGCCTATCTTACCTCCGGCCCAACGCATTGCCGGAGTGAGCCAATACGGCAGCTCGAACGTGGCATATACAAAATCGCTGGTCCTGTAACGGTATGTATGATGGACAGTGTTCTTGCCCTTCTTGAATTTGGCCGTAAAGAAATAACCATATGCAAAATGGGCAAAGCTGTCCAGCTTCTCACTGTACAGGTCATCGGCTCCCATGAACGGCTCATATTCCAGACCGGAAATGATTTCACCCTTATAATTGATGTCGTCACCAATGCCCTTCCACTGTGTAAGGTCAACCCGCTTGAAATCCTGCTCCTTGCCATAATTCTTTTCCACCACCGCATTCTCATGCTTCACAGCCGCTCCATTCATCTCGACCGTGAAGTCCTTCATGAACGGATGCACGCCGTTCCTGTTCAGCGGCTCACGCTGCCACGTATCCGGAGCTTCGGCCTCAAATGCCATGGTAATGGTCTTCTCACCACCGGGGTTGAAGAACTCATAGTACACATCGACAGTGGCATACCTGACATAATTCACAGTGTCATAGTCACCAATGGTAATGGTGAGCACCTCCTTTGCAATAGAAATGTCAGTCTCCTGAAGCGGAACCAGAGTATTGCCGTTCACTTTGAAACTGCCGTCATTGGCCTTGACCGACATGGCCGTCAGCAACGCCATCATCGACATCAGAATAGGGAAGACTCTTTTCATAACACCAGTTGAAAGGCTGTGCGTGCAAATATATTTATATTGTCACACACATTTCTTGTAGTTCCGCTTTTTTTGTATATTAGCAACCAAATACTTTAACTATTTCAAGCACTATGAAAAAATTGTTTCTGGCACTGATGGCTGTTGCCGCCATCACGTTGACATGTTGTGATGACAAGGAAGACATCCAGCCGTCTCAGGAAGAGTTGGACAAAGCCCTTATTACGGCCGTAAAAGATGCACTTGACACAGACGGAAAGGCTCTTGTCGATTTTCTGAAAAACAACGGCTACACCGATATGGGTGACAATGTGTTCCAAAACGGTGACGAATCCTGCGACATTGCATATAGGGAAGGCGGAATAGTTGATGATATCAACCTCTACACCGCGATAAGTCCAAGCAATTTTACCGCAACCAAAAATTACTTTTTAAGGATGGAGGCCGCTTGTGCCACTGTATTTCCTACGGGGTTTGAAGGAGATTGCGAGTTGGGCGAAAATGTGGATAATTTCGCCAATGAGGTGGAGTTCCGTAATTATATGATGACGCAAGTCACGGAGGACCAATTTACGAAAACCTGGAACAGATGTCGCGCCAGATCCGATTTCAACGATAGCCACATACGTGAAATCATTTTCGAAAATTCCCTTGACGCCGGAGTGTGGGTAAGCGATCTTCATATCTGGAAACCGGAAATATAATCAAATCTTCAAACTTGAATTGAAAAGCCTCCAGATTCTCTCCGGAGGCTTTTTTTGAGTATGCGCTTGCTGCGTCGCATCACCTTTCATGTTATCATTGAAAGAACCGGTGAAATCATTACTGACAACAAATATATTATTATTTCGGCAACTCCTTTCAGGAAAACACATTTATCAACGGTTTTGCAACGCTATTCCTCTACATTTTCATGAATTGCACAATACCTTTGAAATGTCTGACGAATAACAGTTCATTATGAAACGGTTAATATTTCTGGTATCGGTATTGTCAATACGTTCATTGGGGCTGACGGCCCAGGATGGAATATTCGAATATGATCATGTGCTGCCTTTCAACGAAGGTTATGCAATGGTAATGAAAGACGGAAAGTGCGGATACATTGATACTACCGGTACCTTACGGATTCCATTGCAGTTCGATTATGCTGGTATTTTCCGTGATGGTGTGGCTCAGGTTCTGGAATGCAGAGGTGAAGGCGGTTTCACAATTGATGAATCCCGGATACATGAGGTATCCGATTCTTATTGGAATGTGGATGATTATACTATCAATTGGTTCGGTCAGGATTATTCCAAAGCATTCATTGACAAATCAGGCCATTTCACCGATTTCCATGATACGGTATCAGTGAACATTTTTGAAATTGCCCCAGAACTGAAATATGAAACAGCAGGCGACAGTTGCAGACTGATTGGTCCGATGGGAGAAACCGTATTCGAATGTGCGGGAGTTCCAGAAGTCGCTACCTATATTTTTGCATCTGAAACAATGACTTTGCAATGGGGGAAAGACAACCTTAAGGTTATTGACAAATCAGGAACAGTAACCGCCACACTTTCCGGTTGGGAAATCTGGGATTCATTTGATGACAAATATGTTGTGAAATACACTACAGGAAAGAAATATATTCTGGGAAAAAGGTATGGAAATCATGGACCACTTTCAATCAGGTCCTTCAACAAATACAAATACAGATTGAAAGACAAGGAAAACCGGAATCTTTCCAAAGGATACAAATACATTTCCAGATATGTGGAGGGCCTTGCCAACGCATGTAACGGCCATCGTTATGGCTATCTTGACAGCAAAGGCAATGTGGTGATACCATTCCGATACAAATCAGCCGGCGACTTCAGGGAAGGGCTTGCAAAAGTTGGGAATGGGAAACATTATGGTTTCATTGATAAAGACGGCAATACGGTCATCCCGTTCATTTATGATGAAGCATACTGTTTCCATGACGGTTATACTGCGGTCAAGAAGAACGGCAAGTGGGGTTTCATTGACAAATCCGGCAAACCTATCCAATAACAGACTATATTTGCGTAAAACAGCAAACAGTCCGTCACTATGAGCAAAAAGACATTCAACACGTTGTTACTCATCTCACAAACAATATTTATGGCAGGTGTTGTGTTATGGTTAATCGGAACATTCGGACATAATCATCCAAAAGCCGCGCTTCCGGGGCAGATAATTCAATGCTTTGGCTTATTGGGCCATCTTCTGCTGTCACTATTCAAAAGAAAATAACACATTGGAGCATTGGCTATTTTTACATGTTCAGTTCATTTCAATGCATAAATGTAACAGTTTATAAGACAGAACTTTATATTTGTGGGCACCTTACTGTCATTCATACATACTGGTGATTTTGTCAGACCGTATGATTCTTGTGCAATATTGTCACACTAATTGGCCAAAAACGGCAAAATCATTGACAACATTGCAGTGAAAACGGCGTTCTAAAGCCTTCCAGTTGCAATGTTGTCATAAGCAAACTGCACTCCTGTGCCCTTCATACACTTGACTTGTTGCCATGTACTTGTAATTCAGACAAAACGTTTACATTTGCAATATGAAGAGATTTGGAGTATCACTTGAAGACAGCCTTCTGGAGTCGCTGGACTCATACGTGCAGACTGAAGGGTTTGCCAACAGGTCACAGGCCATAAGGTTCCTGATTGAGAAGAATGTGGCGGAACACAAATGGCAGTGCAACCACATTGTGGCGGGCACCATATTCGTCATTTATGACCAGAAACGCGCGGACATCTGCGCCAGGATATCGGACATACAGATTGAGAACCAGAATCTTATTCTTTCATCGGCCCAGCATTACATAAGTGAAGGCACATGTCTGCATGTTGCCACCGTCATGGGTGAAGCCCGACAGCTTACGGCACTGGCAGACAGAATGACCTCAATCAAGGGCATCCGTCACGGAAAACTCCTTATGAGCAGAGCAGAATAGGAATATGAAAAAAAACCGCTAGAATACGTTCTGGCGGGGTTCGTTTTTTCAAAAGGCCAAATTCTTACCACATTTGTACCACATTTTTTGCTCAGTGGTTATTTGTTGGAACAGACGGCAATAGGTATTTCGCCAAACAGTGACTCTATCACCCTGTCCAGAAGACGCAGAAAGGCGTTGCTTGAGTCTGAGATGCCTTATTCAGGGCTATCAGACTCACGGATAGCGGTTTGCAGCCTCATGACCACGTCAAGTGTGTCACTACTTGGCGGAATACGAATTGAACCGGATTTCCCGGTGGTCAGGGTGAACGGAAACGGTCTGCAGCTGGAGGTTACGCAGTATATCTGTTCCGGATGGGGACAGGATGAACATGTATGCCAGGTTCTTCCTGATTGATCAGGTTAATTGGGTAAAGTGTTTTTCGTAGTAAAGACAAATGCAAATTTAGGGGAAAGACGATATTCCAGTTAACCTAATTTTGGGGGAAGGCTAAATTTACGGTTGTAAGATTTACGGGATAGAAGAATTATCCAGGGTTTGCCAACAGGTCACAGGCAATAAGGTTCCTGATTGAGCCGCGCCGGGTAGGCTCCTCAACAACCCTTTTCTGAACGCCTCCGGCCGGAGGATGCCATAGGAATTCCGATGAACGCTGCGGCAAGCACAACGAACAGCAGGGCGTAGGCCCAGACGTTCTGTGTGCGGGAACTGACAGTTACGGTATAGTCAGCAGGGTATATCATGCCTGCGTTCATGTGAAAAGTGGCGGTATTGCCGTCAGTCAGGAGTCCGGGCGCCGGAATGACCGTGCCCGGCATGACAACCGTGTAGTCAAATGGCAGATTGGTCACAAATGCCATAATCTGGGTCTGAAAATCAAAATCATCAGTGTTGCCTTTTATGTAATTGGAATACACATCAGTACCGAAAAAATCATCCAGGGCTCTGCCAAGTGAACTGCCCTCCAAATCGGAAACAGGATAGCGTATGAACGCATCTCTCTTTGCAAGAAATTCAACTTCGGACATTGGAGCATCCTTTATGCTGCCATAGTTCTGTGCCAGACAGCGGACCGCTTCGTCAAGATAATTGGCGGCAAACCACCTGCTGACAGAATCAGTCAGTTCACTCAACCTGTCAAACAGCACTGAACCGCTTCTTGATGTCATGTCAGGACTGCCCTGGAAAAACAGTATGGCATCGTCCATTGACATGTAATCCGTTACCGGCACACTGAAACTTTCATACCGCGGAAATGTCTCGGTGTATGTGTATTCGGTGTGGAACAGTTTCACCTTCTTTGTCAGTCCGGCAACGGGCCTTACAGGCATGGGCAGCGCATCGAACTGGAACAGGCTGTTCATCTTAGAGACCGATTCAAAGCGGCGGCTAATGTCCACCACAGGTTTGCTGCCCCGGCACAGCTGCCCATATTCCTGCACCGATATCGGCCATTGTCTCCTTTCACCATCTTTCATCCACGACAGTTCCCAGTCCGATGTAATGGCAATGGGGCATTCATCCGTGCCGATGGTGTCGCCGCACATGAACGCGGAATCGGCCGGACATGAAATGATGCGGGTAATGGAACCGTCCCTGTCAACAATTGTGGTCATGTCAAACTCACAGTCACATGAAACCAGCAGAGCAGCACATGCGGCCATATAAATGATTCTATTCATAATATCTTGTTTTTAAGCGTGTTATATTCTTTTGCAATCTCCAGACTCTTAATCAGATGCGTGGCTGACAGTTCATATCTGCAGTCATCAGTCACCGGTGCCTTGACGGCAGGCTGTGACTGGAGTCCCACAAATGCAATGAGCAGAACGACAGCAGCTGAACTTATGCAGGCCCGCAGAACAAGCGGCCACAATGGCCTTACAGCCGGTTCCGTCGCTTCCATCACAGCACCCAGCAATGAATCCGGGTCCTCAAGCATGGGGGCACCTGAGCGGTCCCTAAGCCGTTCCAATGATTTTTCAAGAATGTCACTCATATCCCAATTCTTCAAGTTTCTTACGTATTGTCTGCTTTGCGGCGTACAGGTTGCTCTTGACCTGTGTGGCGTCAAGTCCCGTAATCAGCACAATTTCGTCCGAGTCATCACCTTCAAGACAGCTCAGCGTGAAGACCGTGCGCTGCAGCGGGCCAAGCCGTCCGGCCAATGCCCGTACAATTTGCACCCATTCGCGGTTGGAGAGTTCACGGACTGTGTCGTCATCGGACCCCAGCCAGGATTTCAGCGCGTCGTCATCGGCCTGAACTTCAATCACGCGGCCCTTGCGGCGCAGAAAATCCATGCACAGGTTATGCGCTATTGCCAGGACCCAGTCTATGAAACTGCGTTCAGGGTCATATTCCGCACGTTTCTGCCAGACGCGTATGAACGTCTCCTGCAGTATGTCACGGGCATCGTCCTGACAGGACACGGTCTTGAGCACGAACGACCAGACCGGCTGCCGGAACTCAGTGATGACAGAACGGAATGCGTCCCTGTCACCTTGTTTCATCCTTGTCAGTACGGTCTTTTCCATAAATGCGAATGTCGTTCATTTGCTGCTGAATTCCAAATGCTGTACGAATGGAATGCCGTAAAGTCAAATTGTTCATGCTCTTTTTTGCTACATTTGCACAAAACCTTCATACTGACCTTATATGAAAAGACTCATCATCATTGCCATTGCCGCAATTTCACTTGCTTCATGCAACATTCCATGGGTTCACGTTAAGGACAACAGGCTGATAGGCCCTGACGGAAAGGAACTCATACTGCGCGGACTCTGCTTTCCGGATCCGGTCAAGCTGATTCGGGAACACCAGTGGAACGAACGCTATTTCGATGAGGCCGCCGCGTGGGGCGCCAACGCGGTACGCTTTGCCGTCCACCCGTCAAACCTGCGTCAGATGGGGTGGGAGCGTACCTTCCAGGAAATGGATAAAGGCATACAGTGGGCAAAGGAGCGCGGCATGTACGTCATCATGGACTGGCATTCAATTGGCAATCTGGTCACGGAGAAATTCACAAGCCCCATGTACAACACCACAAAACAGGAGACATTCAAGTTCTGGCGCACCGTAGCCCAGCGCTACAAGGATGAACCGGCCGTGGCCTTCTACGAACTGTTCAACGAGCCCACAGTCACGGCACAGGGCACTGAAGGTGCCACCTGGCCCCAGTGGAAACAGCTGCAGGAGCAGATCATTGACACAATACGTACATACAACCCTAAAGCCGTCTGCCTGTGCGCCGGATTCAATTGGGCATACGAACTGACGCCCATAAAATCCGAACCAATTGAACGTGAAAACATTGCCTACGTGTCACATCCATACCCGCAGAAATGCGAACAGCCATGGGCGGACAAGTGGGAGAGGGACTTCGGCTTTGCGTCAGACAAATACCCCGTAATCTGTACAGAAATGGGCTTCTGTCTTGCTGACGAACCAGGCGCCCACGTACCTGTCAAGTCCACCGGAATTTACGGTAAGGAAATAACAGAATACTTTGAAAGGAAAGGCATATCATTCACTGTCTGGTGCTTTGACACAAGCTGGGCTCCGATGCTCATAAGCGACTGGAACTTCACGCCAACGACCCAGGGACGTTTCTTCAGACAGTACCTTCAGGAGAACTCAAAAAGAAAGCCTTAATCCGGCACCCGGCGCCAGGTCATACGTTGCACGGTCAAACATGACTGACGGCAACAGAGAAAGAGTGGCGGCTTTCCTGTCACTCTTTCTCTTTTCCACCTTAATGTTGTAGTCCGATGCAATATTGTCAACGTCAAGTTTGGCTTTTTTCTTTTTGATGCCGCCCCAAATCATGAATGCCGTTGCCGGAACAGTCAGTCCGCCTGCTATGAATGCCATATTGCGTGACATATTCGCGTCATTGTCCTTCTTTGCAAATGACATCACTCCGAATACGGCGGCAGGAATATACAGCAGCACGCCCACAGACTGACGGTTGTCACCTTTAATGAAAAGGCGGTTGGCCGTCTCATAGGCCTCAAACTGTTCATCACCGAGCGCCTCCTTGAGATCATCTTCACGGACAGCGCTGTTACGTCCGTTGTCCCAGAACAGAGTGCCGCCCTGGCGCATCATGGGAACAGTGTCATTGAACGCGGCCGAGCCCCATGCTGCAGCAGCATTTCCACGGTTGCCGCCGCCACGGTTGCCGCCACCGCCACCAAAGCCGCCACCGCCACCGCGTTGGGCAAAGCAGATTGCAGACAGAAGAAGGCAGAAGCAAAACAGCAGGGAACGTTTCATAAGGTTTTCGGTTAGAACGATGTAAAATTAAGTAAAAACCTGATGATTCCTAACAGAAAAATGAATACTTTTGTTTACTTAGTCATTCTAAAAAATAACTTGATGGTCCTTATTTGAATAATGACATGCAGAATATAGTCAGTGTTTCATTTCTATACTCAATTCTTGGCCTGTTTGCCCTATTGTGCTCCCTTTCCATTGTCCTGTTCAAGAAGGAAAAGAAGCGCGCCCACTGGTATCTTGTTCTGGCCCTTTTCTTCTGGGGAATCCGAATGGGAGTCTATGCATCACTGTTTTACCCGTCCACATGCCATATGCCATGGATATGGCCAACATACATCATTCTCAGTCTGACATACGGACCTCTGTTCTTCCTGTCGGTTACCGAACTGTCTGACATCAAGGGTGTCACCCCGAACCAGTACCTGGTGTTTGTGCCCATGGTTCTGATATCCTTAATTCTGGCAGCAATATACCTGTTTTGTAACCCTGCAGACATACAGAGAATACACGACTGCGCCATATTGAACATAGGCTCATTCAGTCCCGATGAGAACCTGCTCATTTCATGTGAGTATTTCTGCTATTACGCATTCCGTTCCATTACATTCTGGCTTGAAGCCGGTATCATGATATGGAGCAGCTGGTGCATTACCCAATATGAGAAGACTGTCAACGAGTATTTCTCATCACATGAAGGCAAATCAATCAGACAGGCCAAGGCAATTGCCATACTGACCACATTCAGCGTAATCATCGTACTGCTGCGTGAAGCATTCCCCAATTATGACCAGACACTCTCTGCGTTCAAGCTGATACTTGTCCTCATATCATTCCTGTTCCAGCTGTTCCTGACCATAATGTGCTTCAACATCAAATACACGGCATTTGACATACGCCGTCTTCTTGAGGAAGATGACAAACGGAACTTTGTTGAAGACAACCGCCTGAATGCAATATCAAACTGCTGGACAAAACTGGAGGTTCTCATCAATGAGGACAAAGTGTTTCTGGAACCCGATCTCAACCTTATTGAACTTTCACAAAGACTGGGCACAAACCGCACATACCTGTCACAGGCAATCAAGCAGTTCAGCGGCAGTTCATTCTCGGACTTCATCAACTCGGCCCGGATTGACTACGCAAAGAATCTGCTTTTGAACAATATGCCGCTCAAGAACGTAGAATATTCCTGCGGATACACCAGCACATCAACATTCTACCGCCAGTTCCAAAAACAGGTCGGAATGTCACCGACAGTATGGCTTGATAAAGAAAGATCTGGTCAGTAAATGAAATGATTGATCAGGTTCAGGCATTCAAGCCCGCACATGACAAGCATAGTCACGTATGACAGCCTGACAGAACAGGTTTTCCTGTAAACAAACCCCACACAAACCACCTGCGCCACTGTAAACAGCAGTGACGCGTAGTCCAGATCTATCAGAAACAGTCCGATTACTGCTGCCACAAGTGACAGCGGGAAGGCAAAGCCGTTTCCTGTCAGACCGCGCACGCAGGCAACACATACGAACCATGTTGTAAAGAGGGGTGCATAGACAAGTTCTGAAATGATTATGTCAAGCGTAGAAAGCTGCAGACTGTCAACAAGGACGGAATAGCTGCCCATGGTGTCATTGGCCGGAATGTATGATGTCAGCCACAATGCCAGCAGGACAAGCATGATACCGGCTGTAATCGAACCTATCCACCAGACTGGGGCACCATACTTGCCATAATCAGGAGCATCAACCGGAATCCTTACACAATCCGGCTCCTTTTCATTCTTTTTTGCCCTGACATGAGCATAGTGCATAGGCAGTCCGAAAGCGAACGTGTACATGATTATAAGTTCCAGACTTGGATAGTCTGTAATAGACTTCCACATCAGACCGATGAGGATGAGAACAAGAAATGCAAGAATCCAACCGCCCCAGAAGAGAAGGGTCAGCACAAACAAGGATGAAACCTTTGGAATAAATGACCTGTATGAGTTGAACATTGTATTATTGGATGGGATATTCCCGGCAAAAATAACAAATTTTGGAAAAAGGAAATCGAGTAGGAGGAAAACAAAAGTAGTTTTCTTCCTACTTCGTTTTCCGACCTCTCACACCACCGTACGTGCCGTTCGGCATACGGCGGTTCTTCATTG
>JAGHSY010000003.1 GCA_018065615.1 Candidatus Colenecus caballi
TCTTTTCAATCTTGCAATCTGCCTGCAAAATTACATTCAATCCCGTTCATTTCCATGCAATACAGTGATTCCGTCATACCACTTTATGCACTCAGAAATGCCTCAAAACGGCTCAACTCAACTCCGTTGTTTTCGCAATGTTTTCGCAGAGCATGAAAAAAGCACTCACGTTTGCGCGTAAGTGCTTGATTTTCAGTGTGGGCCATCTAGGGCTTGACTGCGAAGCTGATGAGGACCCCGAAACGGGTCCGAATAACCTAGGACCTCCAGATTATGAGTCGCAAAAAGTGATATTTCGTGATGTTATATTACTCATATATTTATTGATTATCAGTACTTTGCAAAATGAGATTTATCTTTGAATCTCATAAAATACCTATGACTGAAACAGTTTGTTTACGCATTGTTTACGCAGAATGTCTACTTTTTGAGGCTGGTACAATACTACTTTCAAAAGGACTCCGGGCTGGAGCTGGACTTTCTTGTCCGCATGAAAGGCGAATGCGTTCCGCTTGAAGTGAAGGCAAGGACCGCACAAGCCAAAAGTGCTCAAACCGTCTTGAAGCATCCTGAAAAATACGGAGTAAAGCAGATCATCAAGTTCGGTGACTATAATGTCGGCATGGACGGTCAATTGCTGACTCTTCCTTCGTACATGCAATTCCTGCTGGATCTCGAGCCGGAAGAAATCGTTCTCGAACCTATCAACGCTGACGCAGTGAATGCTATGGCAAAAGAGATTTTGAATCCGTGAACATGCCACCATCACGTTCAATGGTAGGCGTATTGAATCGTTTGTCCAAGAGGAAGAGCCGGTGCTGTACGAATACTGTTGCGGTTTTGCGTTCTGCCAACGGGTAGTCACATTCTACCTGGCATATTGGTATCTCATAGCCAGGACAAACACGGTCACCACTTCACCGTCCACCTGATAGACCAGCCTGTCTTTGTGGTTGATCCTTCGTGACCACGCTCCGCTGAACTGTTATCTCAGCGGTTCCGGTTTTCCCGTTCCGGTAAAAGGGTGCTCCTGCAATTCGCGAAGGAGGGCCTTCTCCATCTCTTTTGAGGACATGAGATACTCTGTCTCCTTCATGGAGTTATACTGATCCATGGGAATGAGAACAGCTGCCTCATCGCCCCTGTTGAACCTGTTTTGAAATGTTAAAATTAATTTTTTAATTTGCAGATTAAAATTTTCATCATATACTTGCTGCAGAAACAAACAGGATTATTATGGCTGAAAACAGGGAAAGACCACAGGAACTGACGCGTGCCGAACTGGAAATCATGCAGATAGCATGGAAGTTGGACAGGGAATTCATAGTCCGCGATATCTATAACGAAATGCCGGAGCCAAAGCCGGCTTACAATACGGTATCGACCTTTGTCCGCATTCTGGATTCAAAAGGTTTCCTTACCCACAAGTCATACGGTCATGTCAACGTGTATCTGCCTGCGTTGAGCAAATCGGACTACACTGGAACATTCATGCAGGGAGTGCTGAACTCGTTCTTTGACGGGTCGATAAGCCGCATGGTGACCTTCTTTTCGGCCCGCAAGGACATCTCAATAAAGGAGGCCGATGAAATCCTAAAGGTGTTGAACCAATCAAAGAAGAGCTGATATGAACCGCATTATTCTCTATGCAATCGAGATTGTGCTTTGCAGCGGACTATTTCTTGCGCTGTACAGACTGCTCATCCAGCGCAAGGCCGGCTACACTTTCTGCCGCAGGTACCTTGTCGTAACGCTGATACTGGCTGCCATCATTCCTGCGTTTGACGTGCCTGTCTATGTGGAAAGGGAAGCACCGGCCGAAGCGGTCCAACCGGCACCTGAAGAGGCTGTCCAGACCTCTCAGACCATCCGGAACTCGCAGGCGGCTCAGGAAATCGTGCCAAGCGCACCTGCATCGGACCGGAATGTTGTGGCACCGTCCTTCAGGATGAATTGGAATGCGCTTGTCATTGCGGTCTATCTTGCCGGCCTGCTGTTTTCATTGGCGCTGATGCTCAGGTCATACATAACCATTGCCAGACTCAAAAGAGGTTCCAGACTGAGCCGTGAAGACGGATATGAACTGGCGCAGAACGATGACGTGGAGTCACCGTTCAGTTTTGGAAAGACCATATTCATGGGCCGTGTGTCTTCAGACAGCGAGCGCAGGCAGATATTGAGTCACGAAATGAGCCACATCGACCACCATCACACGCAGGAAAAGCTGCTGATGTCTGCCATACGCTCATGTCTCTGGTTCAACCCGTTTGCCTGGCTGCAGGAAAGGCACCTTGAGGAAGTTCAGGAATGGCAGGCCGATGCCGATGTGCTTGCCCATGGATTCAATGTTGACGATTACCGCAACACCATACTGAAAACCCTTCTTGGAGTGAATCCGGCCGTGACATCGGGCCTTAACGGCTCATTCACCAAGAAACGCATGCAGCAAATGGGAACGGAAGAAAACTATGGACATGCTGCAATGGTGTCGCTTGCCGCCATTGCCCTGACAGCAGTCTGCTTCTGTCTGTTCAGTCTCAAGGTTCAGGCCAGACCGGTCATTTCCACAGACCATATTAAGGCCGGAGACATAATCAGCGGAGTGGTATCGGATTCCATCGGTCAGACTTTAACAATGGCCGAAGACTCTGACTTGTTATCAATCGTCGACAGGGTACGTAAACTGTCGTCAATGACTTCAGATTCGTTGGATTTAATGATGGACCAGATGCAGAAATCAATGCGCGAACCGATAACAGTCAGTATTATGGCCGGAGGTGTAGTCAACGGACATGTTCTGGACATTGACGGCAATCCCATCAGGAACAGGGACATCAAAGTATGTGAGCGTGACCTGGTGGACCGTGCTGTAACCATGGGCTCGGCATCGGGCGATGACGGCTTTTTCCGTCTCAATATCAAGAGTCCGGAGAACCATCTTGCCATTGAAGCCGAAGGGTACGAGTCACAGAACTTTCCGCTTGACCATGGAACATTTGAAGTCCGCCTGAAACCTGCGCCTGTCACTCTGAAGTCAGGCGATGTTGTCAGGGGCAGCGTGACATGCTCGCAGAAAACCGGACGTTTCACGGCATTGCATACAGCCATTGGCGCAAAGGTTGAAGAGGTGGACGGGAACGGTAATGTTGTTGCAAGTGTTCTGACCGATGAAAACGGGTTCAGCCTGACAATAGTGAACCCAAAGGACAGGCTGGTCATTTCCACTGACGGCTATACGTCTGTCAGCACGGCAATTGAAATAAGGAATTACAGTTTTACCCTGCATAAAATACAGTGATTATGAAACATTCAGCCAGATTCGCAGCGTTTGCGCTTTTTGCCGTCATGACAGTTCCGGCTTTTGCACAGAGAACAGATGAACATCTCAAGCCATCGGACTACAAAGGGAAAAGACAGGAAAT
>JAGHSY010000032.1 GCA_018065615.1 Candidatus Colenecus caballi
CGGACGGGGTACACGGGTCAGCTGCAGCTTGGCGTGCTCAAAGTGGTTCAGATACAGATGGGTGTCACCCGTGGTGTGGAAGAATTCACCTGGCTTCAGGCCGCATACCTGGGCCAACATCATGTCAAGCAATGCATATGATGCAATGTTGAAAGGAACCCCAAGGAATGTGTCTGCACTGCGCTGATAGAGCTGGAGTGAGAGTTTCCCGTTTGCCACGTAGAACTGGAACATGGTGTGGCATGGGGGCAGAGCCATGTAGTCTGTCTGGCCGGGATGCCATGCGCAGACCAGCATGCGGCGGCTGTCCGGATTGCTTTTCAACTGATTGACAATTTCCTGTATCTGGTCCACAACAACACGGTTGCCGTCCTTGTCCAGTGTTTCAAAGGCGCGCCACTGCTTGCCATAGACAGGGCCCAGTTCGCCGTTTTCATCGGCCCATTCGTTCCATATCCTTACACCGTTATCCTGAAGATACCTGACATTGGTGTCACCGTTCAGGAACCACAACAGTTCGTATATGATTGACTTGAGGTGCAGTTTCTTTGTGGTCAGGAGCGGGAATCCGTCTTCAAGATTGAAGCGCATCTGGTGGCCGAACACGCTTTTTGTGCCGGTACCGGTGCGGTCTCCTTTTTCAACACCTTCCTTTAGTATTCTGTCAAGCAGGTCAAGATACTGTTTCATTTGTCCAAATTTGTTGCTGTCTGCGAATATACTGATTTTTTGGCTTACCTTCGCAGCAAGATTCATCCAAGCAATGGCATTTCCGCAGGAATTTATCAACATGCTTTCAGGGATACTTCCTGAAGGTGAACGGGCCGCTCTTGTAAGCGCACTGCAGACAGAACCGCAGGTCAGCATACGCACAAATCCGCGGGTTCCAGGCGCTGTGGACATGGCGCTGGAATCACTGGAGTGCAAGTCCGATGGAAACGTGCCCTGGGCATCAAATGCCGTATATCTGGACCACAGGCCTCAGTTCACCATGGATCCGCTGCTTCACTGCGGCACCTATTACGTGCAGGAGGCTTCATCAATGTTCCTGGAAAGGGCTGTGCGCAAGTGCGTGAATGGGCCTGTGCGCGCCCTTGATCTGTGCGCGGCGCCCGGCGGCAAGTCCACCCTGCTGGCATCGGTCCTGCCTGAAGGAAGTCTGCTGGTTTCAAATGAGATACAGCGTTCACGCGCACAGATCCTGGCTGAGAACATGACAAAATGGGGCAGTCCGAATGTGGTGGTGACATGCAACACTCCGGCGCAGATAGGGGCGTCAAGCATGGTCTTTGACCTTATTGCGGTCGATGCGCCATGCTCGGGTGAGGGCATGTTCCGCAAGGACGCACAGGCAGTATCGGACTGGAGCACGGAGAATGTGCAGATGTGCGCGGCACGCCAGCGCCAGATTCTTGAGGAAATATGGCCGGCGCTTGCCCCCGGCGGTTTTCTCATTTACAGCACCTGCACGTTCAACCGCCATGAGGATGAGGACAACGTGGTCTGGATGACTGAACGGTTCGGTGCTGAGCCTGTGGCAGTTGAAACGCTTCCGGATTGGAACATTTGCGGTTCATTGACTGAAGCTGACATTCCGGTGTACCATTTCATGCAGCACAGGACACGCGGTGAAGGCTTCTTTCTGGCCCTGTTGCGCAAGCCCGGGGACAGCATGCCGCAACGCTCCAGAGCCTTTAAGCCCAATGTTCAGTTCGGACAGGACTGGCTGGACGGGGCTTACACCTGTTATCAGAAAGGAGATATGATACATGCCCTGCCTGAGTCATTGGCATGGGACATGGTGACGGCAGACAGGGAACTGTACACGCTGGTTTGCGGCATAGGACTTGCAAGACTTAAAGGACGCGACTGGATTCCGGCTCACGGACTGGCCATGTCACATGCCTTGAAGTCCGATGCGTTCTGCCGCGTGGAGCTGTCACGGCAGCAGGCTCTGGCATATCTTCACTGTGAGGCTATACAGCTGAGTGATGCTCCGCGTGGAATGGTGCTGCTGACCTACAGGAACCGTCCTTTGGGCTTTGCCAAGAATCTTGGAAACCGGGCCAACAACATGTATCCGGCTGAATGGAGGATACGCACCGCGTTGAATCAGTTGCCGAACAGGCCGTAGGTAGTCCTTATTACGCGGAATTCAGTGCGGCGGTTCAGTTGGTTGCATGTCTCCTGACGGTCTTCAGGAAGTCCCAGAATGAATTCTTCTGTCAGCACCGTGCCTTCATCAAGCCAGTCATACTGTTCTGCCACCTTCCGGGTTATGGTCTTGGGCTGTGATTCGCCGTATCCCTGCGCTGTCAGGCGGTCTGGCTGAATGCCGTGCTTTATGAGATAGTCCACTACACTTTCAGCGCGCTGCTGTGACAGACGCTTGTTGTAGTCATCGGCCCCCTTGTAGTCGCAGTGGGCGCCAATTTCAATGGTCACGTTGCCGTTGTCAACAAGCAGCTGCACCAGCTGGTCAAGAGAACTGGCCGATTCCGGGCGCAGCGTGGCCTTGTCAAAGTCAAAGAATATGTTCTCAATAAGGACAGGCTTGGATATTGATGACAGCGGGAACTGCAGCACGTATTCGCGGTCCTGGTCGGTGCTGTCAGCCGTGATTTCCTGCTTGTAGTTCATGAAGCCCTTTGATGTGGCAAGCAGCAGGTAGCTTACGCCGGGCGTGACGCGCTGGGTGAACGAACCGTCATCCCTTACTCCAAGCTTCATGTTGGTGCCGTCATTGCCCACCAGATGCACAATGGCATCGGTCAGCTCATAGCCGTCCTTCTCATAGACCCATCCGGTTATGTTATGGACCGTTTCAGGCAGTTCGAATGTCCATATATGGTCGCGCCCGCGGCCGTCATCGCGGTTGGTGGAAAAGAATCCGCGGTTGTAGTCCCCTTCAAAGGTCATTCCAAAGTCATCGGATATGGAATTGACAGGAGTCCCCATGTTGGTTACTGTCCATGTGGTGTCACTGGTCATGACGGCCTTGAATATGTCCAGTCCGCCCATGCCGGGATGTCCGTCCGATGAGAAATACAGTTCGCCGTTGCGGCGGAACGTGGGGAACATCTCATTGCCGGGGGTGTTTATGTCCGGGCCCAGATTCTCGGCTCCAATAAGCTTGCCGTCCATCGGAATGCGCCACAGATCCATGCCTCCGTATGTGCCGTCCATGTCCGATACAAAATACAGCCACTTGCCGTCAGGTGACACGGCCGGGTGGGCGTAGTTGAATATGGAGTCCATGGATTCGTTGTAGGCCGATGCCTCGGACCATGACGCGTCACTTCTTGATGACTTTCTTATGGCGGCGGGGCGCGGGTACTGGGCATCGGTGGCGCAGTATGTCAGATACATGGTCTGGAAGTCCGGGCTGAAGGCGCATGTGCCGTCCTCAAATATCGTGTTCGGACCCCCTTCAATGGGCTCGGGCTTCTGCCAGTTGCCCTTTTCATCCTTGCGTGATACGAATATGTCACAGTTCTTCATGCCCGTTATGCCGTTTATGTCGTCACCGGTACATTCCTTGCGGGTCGTCGTGAAATACAGTTGGTCATATTCGGCACTGCCATAAACGGGTGACCAGTCACTCTGGCGTCCGTTCATTATGGCATCCTTCTTTACAATGAATCGGGTGGGGTTGTCCTTCCAGTCACTTGTCAGGGCGCATGATTCAAGCCCGTTCCTGGCCAGCACGTCTGTGGAGTCATACTGCAGTGCAATCTCATAGTTCTGCACGGCTTCCTTCACGTTGCCGCTGCGTCGCAGCATGTCAGCCAGATGGCGGTACACTATGCTGTCAGGGTACTTGTATCGGACTGCGTTGCGGTAGGCGGCAAGGGCACGCGGCACGTAATTGGTGCGGCGGTAGCATTCGCCCAGCTTGAAAGCCGTTTCTGCGCGCAGGTCCTTTTCGTCCGATGACAGGCCGGTGTATGCCTTCTTGTACTTTGCCGCCGCCTCCTGGTATTCTCCCAGCGCGTAGCTCTGGTCACCCTTGCGCAGACTGACCTCAGCCCCGCAGCCGCACAGCAGCAACAGGGCCCCCACGCACAGGTATGCGGCCGCATTCTTCATCATACTGTAATAACGCAGTTGGTGCGGCGTTATTGTACATCCGGATTGCGGATTTGCGGGACCGGCGGCGTACGCAGGCTTGTGCGTGACGTCAGGGACGGAATGTGCGTCTGGCGGCGTTTGGCTCCCTGACTTGCGGCGGGAATCAGGAAATACGCACGTACCTGCGTGACGTTAGGGACGGAATGTGCGTCTGGTGGCGTGTGGTTCCCTAACGTGCGGTGGTATTGTGGAAATACGCAGGTTTGTGCGTGACGTTAGGGATGGAATGTGCGTTTTGGGGTGTTTGGCTCCCTAACGTGCGGTGGTAATCAGGAAATACGCAGGTTTGTGCGTGACGTTAGGGATGAAAAGTGCGTCAGGCGGCGTTTGGCTCCCTAACGTGCGGCGGTATTTTGGAAATACGCAGGTTTGTGCGTGACGTTAGGGACGGAATGTGCGTCTAGCGGCGTTTGGCTCCCTAACGTGCGGTGGTAATTAAAACAGCAATGCAGCCATTTTGCTGCGAACAATACTTTTGCTATTATTGCAGTCCGATATTCAGATGACAATGACAGGCAGATTACTCAAACGGCAGGCAATGGCGGCAGCGGCGGTGCTGTTGCTGACTTTGTGCCTGTCCTGTTCACATACAGATTCCGCAAAAGTACGCAGCAGACATGACATAATCCGGCTCATGGACAGGGCCGATGCATTGCTTGGCACAGATGACAGCGCCGCAATGGCCGCACTGGACAGCATAGATGCCGCGTCCATATCCGGCAGGAAACAGAATGCACGTTATGCGTTGCTGTACTCTGAGGCAATGTACAAGAACTACATACCGGCCGGCAGTGATTCGCTCATAATGGTGGCGGTCAGGTATTACTCTGTTGGCAGTGACATAGAGAGCCGGTTCCGTGCATTCTATCAGTTGGGGTGCATTTATGCGGAAATGAACAGGAAACCTGATGCCCTTTTGGCATTCACTCAGGCTGAACATCTTTCCGTTGCCATAAAGGATGATTATAAATTAGGACTGCTAAACACCCAGTTGGGCAATGCCTTCTTCAAATCCTTCGATTTCAGTCGGGCATTGGGCTATTATAAAACGGCTTTTTCCTATTATTCAAAAGCATATAGAAACAGTCATAAAATTCATGCCTTGTATAATATTGCCTGTTGCGAAATGCAGTTGGACAGTTTTAAGCAGGCTTATTCAACATTTGATACAGTTCAAACAATGGCGTCCGATATTGAGGATAATTACCTGCTGTTCAACTGTCTGCTTAACAAGTTAAACTGTTCAATGTTTTCAGATGATGTGGTTTTGGCGGAATCTGATATGAAACAGATTACTGAATTGTTTGGCGATTCCTTTGACGATGCAATATCTCTTTCAACATTTGCCAAATACAATATTCTGACTGGCAATTTTCAGAAAGCGCGGCTTTATCTGGACAAAGGTTGGGAAAACTCGATGACCCTTTCGGATTCTATTTCTATGTATGATTATGAATCGATATTGTTGGAAGAAGCTGGCAAATATGATTCTGCTATTGTTATGTGCAGAAATGCCATTTCAATGGAGCGCCAGAATTTTCAATTTGGCATGGGACATCCTCTTACCGGTGCAATGAGCGATTACTACAAGAATATATCAGAAATTGAAATGTTGAAGGTATCGCGCAACCACTTTATTTTTATTATATTCATTATTATCTTCATGGCGGCTGTAATAGTATTCGTTTTTTCAATACGCTCTCGCCGGTTGAAATATGAATCTGACAGACAGTCCCTCATTCTTACCATTAATGAACTGCGTTTAAGGGAAGATTCCAGTAATGATACCATCAATCAACTCAACGCAAAAATCAACAGCTTGTTTAGAAGACCCTTGTTGGAATCGGAATATTTCCTAGCAAAAATTATAGATGCTGATACATTTATATCTTCGGGAAGAATCAAACCGGAAACTGAAAGAACAAAGCTATATCAAAGTCAGACGGACATTCTCTATAAGGAACTGAAAAAAAAGTTCGATACGATAGTTTCCGACGGTTATCAGGATGAATTGGATAAAATAATCAACTCATCATGTGATAACATTATGGAGCAGATAATCAATGGGCAATTTGCCATATCAAAAAAAGACTTGTTGATAATCAGACTTTCCATAGCGGGCTTTTCACCCAACTCAATATCTTATCTGACTGGTAATAGCAGAACCTCTGTCTATAAGCAAAGACAAAGAACAATTGCGAAAATAGAAGGAAAAGACCCAGAACTAGCTCTTATGATATGTAATATATTGAGTATTAGATAGATACGTTTATTATGGGGGGGGGTAATTTTGTAGCAGCTTGATTATCAATGAGTTATAAAGATGTCCAATCTAGTCGATAAAATTTTTTATAACAAGCTGAATACCAAAGATATACGTAACTTGATGTCTAACGATTGCCCGTAATTTTGACGTTAAAGATAGATTTTGCTTCGTAATTTTGCAACATAACCAAACATCAAAAATGCAAAATTATGAAAACAAAAATCAGAAGGTATCTCCTTAGTGTCTTGACCATCATTCTTCTTGGTCAGATGTCAGTCATGGCTGACGAACCAAAATCAAAGCAATCTGTAGGTGGACGCATTATTGTTAATCTTCTGCCCCAACCACGTACAATTTTGCCTGATTGTTATTATTTCAATGGTTCTGTTTACATTGAATGCGGAGACTCAGTTACAGGAATTGAATGTACCGTAACTCGATTTGAAGACAATTCTCAATGGAACAATAGAGTCGTTGGCAATACACTGCAGGTATCGACTTCTTATGAGTCCGGTTTGTACAGTGTGACATTCACGTTGTCGGATGGAAGTTCATATTATGGAGAATACCAGATACCTTGACGTATCAGTTGTTTATTTACAGTAATGAAGATTGAACTTAATTCGCATTATTAACATAACATTTTTTACATTATGATTCCTCAAAAATCAAAGAAGACACTGCTTGCCGTGTTGGTACTTGCCGTGTCAGCATGTCTTGCTTTTGCTGACAGGATATACTATTCCTATGATAATACAGGCAACCGCGTATCTGCTTCCACTCATGCGCCTTCAACAAGGGGCGCATTCGGTAATGGAACGGATATTTCAGATACGCTGGCACTGTCAGGGATCAGAGTCTATCCCAATCCGACAGAAGGTCCTCTTACAGTTGTCATAACGGGATATGATCTTGAAAATGCAGGAATCACGGTCACCGACATGACAGGAAAAAACCTGATACGTCTGACTGAAACGGCAGAGACCAATGAACTTGACCTGACGGATTATCCGTCCGGAATATACCTTGTGAGAATCAGGACAGGAGAAAGCGAAAGCGTTCACAAGATTGTAAGAAAGTAAAACCAAAGCCTATGAAAAGAACACTCCTCATATTATTGTTCCTGACAGCGGTATCCTTCAGAACCATGGCTCAGTCTGGAGACACGGAACTGAATGCATACTACATACCGTTTGACGGCAATCAGACACAGAGCCCGTACATATACACCAGCACCTGTAATACAACCACCTACACAAATCAGTTCTTTGACGGTCCCAACAATATAGGCACCATAGCCAACGATGTCTTTTATAAAATTAATCTTCCAGGTACCTATGTCGTAACAGCGACCACTACATCCACTTTAAGCACAATGCTCTGGCTGTATAACCGTTCTGGAAATCAGGTCCATGTGATAGCCAATGGCAATGGAGCGACCGGAATCAGTGCCACCCTTTCATCCGGGCTATACTATCTTGTATCTGAAGGCCTGTATTCAAACGGAAACATTACCACCACAATATCCTTTGAACGTCCTGGTGACAGTCAGGTCACTGCGATTGATGCCGGCGCATTCTCCCAGTCAATGGACTACCATGACAACCGCAGTACTAGGAGTTATACAAACCAGTACAGCGGACAGAGCACAAAAGACGTGTTCTATAAGTTCACCCTGACAAACGGCATGATAGTCACCCTGACACATGAAGGGTCGTCTGTCACTGACACATACATGCATTTGCTCAATTCTGCAGGTACAAGGATAGCGTACAATGATGACTATTCCGGCGTAGGACACTGTCGCAACATATATAATTCATATATCAGGACATACCTTGAGCCGGGAACCTATTACGTCGTGTCAGAAGGCTATTCTGCAGACGGTTATATCAGGACCAACATAACAGGCGTGCTTCCGCCCGTAGGCGATTCAAGGGAAAACGCAATAAATGCGGGGACATACTCCACTGCATTCACATACCGCGACACACAGTTCACAGGCAGATACTCCAACCGTTACACCGGCCGCGCCACGAATGACGTGTTCCACAAACTGGTGCTGTCAAGAGCAATGAACGTGACCTTCACTCATGACGGTTCAGGGCTTAAAAACACTTACATGACCCTGCTCAATTCATCAGGCACTGTAATAACCACCAACAACGACTACAGCGGTGAGAGCCACTGCACAAGCACCGGCCAGTCATTCATCCAGCGTCAGCTTGCCGCCGGAACCTATTACGTTGTGTCTGAAGGCTATTCCTCAGAAGGAGAAATAACATTGAACATAACAGGCTCCTCATCATCAGAATTCGGTTACCCCAGCATCCCGTCATCATACAGCACCAAATCAGAAAGCGTAGGCTCAATGGGCGGAACATTCGGTGTGTCACCAACCGGCGGCGCCACATACAGCATACCCATCAATGTTCCATCAGGTGTAGGCGGTCTTCAGCCCCAACTTGCCATAGTCTATAACAGCCAGGCCGGAAACGGCGTAGCCGGATATGGAACCAGCCTGTCCGGCCTGTCCTCAATAACCCGCGGTGCAAAGGACATCTATCATGACGGCTCAGCCCGCGGCATGACCTACGGTGCCGATGACGCCCTCTATCTGGACGGCGTCCGCCTGATTCTGGTTTCCGGCACGGCAGGCCAGGATGGTGCCATCTACAGCCCCGAATCCGACCCGTTCACCCAAGTGACAGTCCACGGCAGCTGCACTTCCACGTCAAACAGCATATGGTATGAGGTGCAGACTGGGGACGGGATGAGATACCGTTTCGGGTATGATGACAACTCCCGTCTTTCATACACCAAAGGCACGTCTGGCCGGATACATTCATGGTACGTTTGCCGTGCAGAGCAGCCTACGGGCAATTACATGTCATACACGTATCAGAAAGAGAGCAACTGCATATATCTTAACAGGATTGAATACGGAGACCGCACAGGCACCCTTCCGCATAGGGTGGAATTTGTTTATGAGAACCGTGATGATGCAATCCCCATCCGCTTTGACGGCATCCAGGGCACCATGAGCAAACGTCTGCATTCAGTTACCGCCAAGACCGGCGGCACAGTCTTCCGCACCTATACGCTCAATTACAACGACACAGGTGACGGCACAGCAACAAAGTTCTCCCGTCTGGTCAGCGTGACCGAGAAGAATGCGGATAACGAGACCTTGCCGGCTACAACGCTTGATTGGGAGTACTTGCCGGCACCGACTAATGATGCTGATGATGTGTCAGTTCAGGAGAATCCTACTATCAATCATCGTTTTGTTGATGGTTTTGATTTTGCAAACCAATGCTTTATACCTGCTGATATTAGCAATAATGGTCGTACAAGCATCATTGGAGCCGCTCATGTTGAAATAATTGGTGACGGATTGAGGACACATAGGACATATGTCAACATTTATGAGAGCACAGTCTCTTCAGATGGGACAATAAGCTTCTCAAGTGGAAGACTGTATAATCTTGAACCAGAGGTTGTGATTAATAATGAAAATCGTTCTGGACGCGGAGGAATCTCTGCGATAGATTTTGATGGTAATGGAATCAAGGAACTTCTTTTCCCGATTTATTCCAGAGTCGGTAATCAGAATCAGGTCGCATTCAGACTGCTTATGCAAAATGATATTCAGTTATTCATGACATATGATTTGTCATTAGAGCATGGCGAAATGCCTAAGTATTCAGTCGGTGACTTGAATAATGATGGGAAGGATGAAATAGTATATGCAGAAAGAGACGGAAGTAACGTTACCTATCATATATTATCCCATAATGGAGGATACAATTATAGGGAGAGCCATTTCGTGTCATCTGGATTGGCATATCCAACCCAGTTGTATGTCTCGGACATGAATGGCAATGGAACCGCCGATATTCTGGTTATTCATAATGATGGTTACATTGTCTATTGGAATCAAGGGAGTGGCATTTTTTCTGATGCGAATAAATCTACAGGCACAAATCTCCATCATAACTGGAAAGTTGAAGCCGGAGACTTTAATGGAGACGGTCTGCTTGATTTCCTGACCAGCATTACAGGCTCCAGTTCATGGTATTTCTATATCAATAACGGTGATGGCACTTTTGCAGAAATGCAGGCCTGCACATTGCCATTGTATGATGGGAGCTTTACCGAACGTGACGATGACAAGTTCCATTGTGACGTGTTTGACTTTGACGGAGATGGCAAGTCAGATGTAGTCATTACCAAAGCTGATTACACTGAAATGCATAATACTTTTATGGGAATCGAATACGGAGATCCATGGGGCGAATTCGACAAGACATATACGTATTGGATGCGTTCAACAGGAAACAGTCTGGTTGAGGTCAGACATGCATCTTCCGGCAATGATTTTGATGCATACACCGGTAAATTTGTTACCGGTGACTTTGACGGTGACGGACATGTGGAACTGATGAACTACGGATATGACTGTTCATACGGCACAAGTACCAATACCCAGTGGCGGATGTACAGAACAGCTGCCATGACAGCCCAGAGCGGCAAAGTGACATCCGTTACCGGTGATTTCGGTGCAGTCACCGACATCACCTACGCCTCACTTGCAGACCCGACGGTATATACCAGAGGAACTGCTGAATCCTATCCTGCACCCAGATACACATTGCCTCTGACAGTCGTAAAGCAGACCGTCCAGAATAACGGCGCAGCGGGCAGTCAGACCGTTCAGTACAGTTATGAGGGCCTCAAGGTTCATCTGCAGGGCAGGGGAATGCTTGGTTTCAGCAAAACCACAGCGGCCAACACCACCTTGGGCGTGACAGTCCAGAGCGGCGTTTCCCAGTGGAACAGCACATACTACATACCTTCTGTCACATATACAAATACTACAGCGGGAAGTGAAACATCACAGAAAATCACTACCTTTACCATTGCAGACAAAGGCGCGGGCAAGTACTTTGCATACCCGTCCCAGACGGTAGAGACAGATATGGATGGCAATACGGTAACGACATTCAGAAGCGTTGACACCACCAATGGCAGCGTGACAGGAGATTCGGTTTCGTACGGACCGGGTATATACCGTTCAGTCAGCTACCGGGACTATATAAAGAAAGGTGGAGCATACCATCCGCAGACCGTAGTCAGCAGCCAGTACAACACATTGGAAGGCAGTGTCCCATTCAGTTCCACAGTCAAGTACACCTACAACGACAACGGTCAGGTGACACAGACGATAGAAAACTATGGTACTTCCAAGCCCCTGACCACGACATACACATATAACCTGTGGGGTAACCTGCTCAGCGAGACCGTTTCAGGCAGCGGAGTACCGCAGCTGACCACAAGCTACACCTATGACGCCACCCATCGTTTCCCTGTCAGAATATATACCAGTCCTGCGTCCTCAGTGCGCAAGTACACGTATGACACATGGGGCAATGTGCTGACGGAGCGCGACAGCATAAACACAGTCATTGAGAACACCGTTACGCACACCTATGACAACTGGGGTAATCTTATTCGCACCCAGATTCCGGGCAGCGGAACGGTAGCCTATACTCGCGGCTGGGGTAGTGACGGCCGTTACTTTGTGCTGGAACAGGGCACGGCGCGTCCATGGGTCAAGACCTGGTATGACGGCCTTGGACGTGAAACACTGGTTGAAAGCGTAGGCTCAAAGGACATAGCAGTAAAGAAACGCACCACCTACAACACCAAAGGACAGGTCTCAAATGTGGAGAACACCCAAGGCAATCTGGTTACGTCAACAGCGTACACCTATGACAACCGCGGACGCGTCCTATCAGAGACAGCCGGTAGCGGCGCTTCCGTCCAGTACCAGTATGGCAACCGCACAGTCACGGAAACCAGTGCCGGCAGAACCAGATATACACGCTATGATGTCCTTGGCAACGTCAAGGAAGTCACAGACCCCGTTTCAACAGTAAATTACTTCTATTCAACTAACGGCCAGTTAAGACGTGTGGTGACAGAAGACTGCATCTATCAGTTCGGCTATGACGAAATAGGCAACAAGATGTCATATTCTGATCCGGATGCGGGAACGACAACCTACACCTATGACGCCCTTGGCCGTGAAACCGGACACACAGACGCAAGAAATGTCCACTTTACCACCAATTATGACGTATTTGGACGCATAACCAGTGAAACAGCAGGAGATGAGACCATCACCTATACCTACGGTACGTCCGGCACAGGCCAGATGCGCCTTGTATCCAAGACACTTGGGGCATGGTCAGACATATACGGGTATGACCAGTACGGCCGTCTTGTCAGTCTGGAAACAGGCGGACACACAACAGCATACCAGTACAATGCAGCAGGCCTGCTGACAAAGAAGACATGGGGCGACAGTTCAGACGGCAAGTACGTCAATTACACCTATGACACATACGGGAACCACATAAGCTCAAATGCCATATCCGGTGCCATAATCTGGAACCTGACGCAGAACACAGGCACGACAACAGCCTCAACAATGAAGCTGAATTCCAATCCAACTCTGTACACAAGAACCATGACGGCAGACAGCTACGGCTATCCAGCCAGCTATTTCTTGAACAGGGGCAACAACCCGGTTGGCGGAGAAATATACACATACAATTATTCCACAGGTAATCTGACCCAGTGCGTTAAGGAATTTCATACAGAGACGTATTCGTATGACGACGCAGACCGCCTGGTCACTTTCAATGTGGATAACAGTGAGGTCATGTCAATGACCTACTCCTCCGGCGGCAACCTGTTTAGCAAGACAGGTGTGGGCAATTACGCCTACAGCTCCGGCAGTCACCGTCTTTCCAACGTTGACAATACGGATGACGTCATACCTTACAGCAGCCAGAGCATAACTTACAACGCCTGGGGTAAGGTAGCCGAGGTCAATGAGACCGTTGGTAGCGACACCTACAAGTATGAACTGACCTACGGGCCGGACCTTCAGCGTGTGCTGGCCGTGCTGTGGAAGAACAACACTATAGTTCACCTGGTGAATTACGGAGAGGGTTATGAGGAGAAGTACCAGACCACCCAGACCACCCGCTACTATTACGTTGACGGAGCTGACGGCAACAGTGCTGTCTATACGTCCAACACCCAGACCGGTGACAAGGTTTACTGCATAGACCGCGACCATCTGGGCAGCGTGACAGCGCTGTTTGACCAGAACGGCAACAAGTGCTTCAGCGCGTCATTTGACCCGTGGGGCCGCCGTTACGTTGAGCCGGGTTCCATAGAGTACGACCGCGGCTACACCGGTCACGAGCACATAGACGAGCTTGGCCTCATAGACATGAACGGCCGCATGTACGACCCCATTCTTGGCCGCTTCATCAGTGTAGATCCGTACATTCAGAACCCCAGCAATCCGCAGAACTTCAACCGGTACGCTTACTGCTTGAACAACCCGGTGCGGTATACGGATCCCAGCGGAGAGACGATAGAAATTAGTGTGTTTACATGTATATATGAGTTCGTTGTAACGCTCTTTGATGGTGGATTGAATGTTTTTAACAAGGAGAAGATGACAAATGCATGGAACAGATATGGTCAAAGGGTGGAGAATTCGTGGAAAATCACATTGTCTACTTTTAAAACGGATTCTAATTTGGATTTTTGGGATAATTGTTGGTTAATCATTTCACGTTCGTTACCTTTTAATGAAGCAGCACAGTCACATACAGGCGAAGCAGGCGCACAACTTCTAAACTTGCTCGGTCATGTGAAGAGTGTCGATTATTATGGTGGCGCGACTCTTGTAGAAACAGACTATAAGTCCAGAACCGCAGGGTTGACATATGGAAATGTTATCATTGCTCATGATGGTACAAAAGCCAGCCCTAATGATGAAACATTCCAGCATGAATATGGTCATGTGTTGCAAAGCCGGAAATATGGATGGACCTATTTGTTCAATGGATTAACCAGTGGTTTTTCAGCTTTAATAGATAAATCTAACAGATCATCCAAACATCTGACCCGTGGTGTCGAAATTGATGCTAACCGACTTGCTTTCAGGTATTTTTCTGAAAATGTATCAGGTTTTAGCAGTTGTATAGATGGAGAATGGAGCAGTGATAAATGGAAGTGGAAAATGAATCCATTGGATACAGATAAAAGTGTAGGATTTAGCATTGAAAACTATAATAAAATTCATTTGTATTGATTTTAAATGTAGCGCAAATTAAACAGAATGAAAAGATTATCTTTAGTTATTTCGTTTTGCATAACATTCTTGTTTTGTGGCTGTTTCTTTGATTCTAATGTTCATTATTCAATTGTGGTGACAAACAATAGTGATAATGATATTTATGTTGACGGATGGGATAGCCCGGATGAATTGTATGTAGGTTTTAGCCTTCTATACCATAATCAACAGTCATATAGAGTGCCAGCTCATTCAACATGCGAAACAGCAAAACTTGATGGAAGAGCTAGTTGGGAGGGCTTGCTTAATTCCTCAGAATGGGACACGTTGGCATTCTTTTTTTTCAATGCCAATTATATAGACAGTTTGGAGCAGAACGGATTTGATTATTATGACAATTATTATCAGACCATTCAAGATCTGAATGATTACGCTGTCTTAAGACGTGATTGCTTTTCGTTGCAAGATCTAGACAGCCTGAACTGGACATTGACCTACCCATAAGTAATCAGCAAGTGTGAATCGCTCATCGGCCAATCCATCAGAAATAACAACAAACAGGTAACTGTTTAAAAAACGAGATTATTATAACATGAAGAGATTCTATTTGTATATTGTTGCCATGTTTATATGCGGCATATGTGGTGCTCAAAGGAATCCCACTTACTTTGATGACAAATCTTATTGGTTTAATCTGTGCGATTATTTTGTTAAAGGTGAAATCCTGGAAATGAAACGTGTTGTAGAAGATGAAACTTTCCATGTTTCAGCTGTCAGAATCAAGATAATTGATAGCTATGGCGCTGTATTACCTGATACAATATGGATGTATCCTGATATTGAGAACTATTACAATGGACAGGGAAAAGTTCAGACGCAAAATAGAGATTCATTGATTTCCATAACACAAAAGGATATCAACTTTGATAGTGGAACGCATATTAATTCTGATGATATTTTCCGATGTGGAGCAGTGAATTATTTCAGGTTTAGGAGAGAGGAAGGACATTATTTATATTCTCTAGGCGACAACTATTTTCAGGTAACTTCAGACGGAGGCAGAGTAATCGTTCTTATGTCAAATTATCATAGGTTTTTCAATTCGTTTAAGGCAGGAAGTAAAAAATACTCTGTGCCAGTAACGAGGTTTGAAAGACGTATCAGTAAATGTAATCAGTGATTGACATGACCCCCGTGTTCTCATCGGCCTATAAAGAATCCTACTCCTCCAGCGGATTATAAAACAGATTAAAAAACTGATCTACAACTCAAAACAAACGTAATATGTTCAAAGGGAAATTGAAATGCGCAGCATTGGCTTTGCTGCTGGCAATCTCAAATGTACCGTCCTACGGTCAGATAAGACATGAATTTGAGGTGATGCTGGGTGGGTCGGCTGCATTCAGGGAGATAGATGGCGATGAATGCAGCACTGTCAGTGTGAATCCCGGTCTGTCATTCAGTACACGGTATTCTTTCTATGCAGGCAGGCATTTTGGAGCGTTTGCACAATTTGAAGCGGAATCGTGGTCCGGCAGTGAAAAACACTGGTTCGGCGCTGTCAATAAAGCAGACGGTGAAAAGTATCTGTACCGTTTCAGAAATGGCTATGCGGCAATAAACGAGTCATGCATCGGACTGTTTGCCGGGGCGGCATTCCGGGCCAGCTGCAACGGGCTGGACATAACGACAAGGCTGGGAGCAGGTGTCATGATGGACGGTTTTGACTGTTCTTATGAACGCAGGAGCCGTGATGGAAGCACAGGCCCTGAATACTATGACATCAAATTGGTGGTCCGCCGTACAACATCACAGGACTATCTCATTGAAAGTGATGAAAAGGAATTTGTTCCTTCATTATTTGCCCTGAAAGCGGACATCCGCTTCTCCATGCCTCATGAGAACCGTATCGGATTCCTGTTCGTTGATTTAGGGGCCGACATCCCCGTTGGCAAGGTGACCCGTGAGATGACGGTTACAAGATCAACTCTGGAGCACGATCCTACAAACTGGGTCGAATCCGTAGCGTGGTCCGATGCCGGTAAGAATTGGATAATGGACACCGCAGGGGTGGTTACTAGTCAGCGTGTCAGACTCCAGCCCTCAGTCAGCATCAGTCTTGGTTATTGTTTCACTGTAAAAATGAGGAGATAAGTTATGAAACACAAACTTTTGGTCATAATGGCTGCGGCACTGCTCTCACTGGGCTCATGTTCGCCCGCGTATGATGAAGGATATTATGATGAAGAATACTATAAGACGAATGATGTTGCTCTGACGGCCAGGAACTTTTCATCGGACGCCACAGTATGGTTCATTCCAGACAAGGAGCATGCAGACAGCCTTCCGTCTGTTCTCAGCGAATGGCAGAAGATATCCGTTTTCCATATTGACGCCCATTCGTCATATACAATAATGTTTGACAGCAACGATGACTATCTGACGCCGATAGAAACCTACGGAAAGGAAGACACGCTGGCTGTCTATGTTTTCAAGCAGGACATTTGGGACAGCTGCAGCTGGAATGAACTGGTCAGTGGGGAAATGTGGTCCTGCAAGGCAAAATACAGCGTAGCCGATGCCTTGGCGACCAAGGGCATCATAACTTACCCAATGCGATAGAGAAATGAAAAAGTCATTCCCAGTTCTGTTCATGTTCCTCATTGCTGGAACTCCGCTTATGGCTCAGCCTGAGGCGGGGCATTTCACAATAACCCCAACTGCTGGTGTTTCCAGTTGCACCGTTACAAATCATCCGGAGATTGATTTTGCTTCATATCTTCAGGTTCATACAGGTGGCAAGTATATTGATGCAATACAACAAACTACTGAACTTAACGAAATTGACAAGGAAATCCTTCTCAAATCATTAAGTGTTGCTGCCTCAAGCTATGAACTTTGGAACCTCAAATAACTTGCCTATATGGATTCAAGAGATTATAAATGGTATCATCCAATTTTAATTCTATTGCACTTCATTGCCGTATTACTTTGGATATATTTCTTTACTTTAAGCGTCATTCATCATACTTCAATATGGATAAAGATTTTTTGGATAGTAATGTTGATCATAACAATTTCTAACATCTACCAAGACCGCCAAATTTTCAAATATTTCTTCCATAAGAAGAAGTAAACGATTATAATAGCTTTAAATCTTCTCACAGAAGAACCGAAAAAACTGATTAAGGGCTCAGTTAATAATTCAAGTTTTGCAAGTTCTCAAACGGCCATTTTTAGCCGATAAATTTCACAAATATGGGCAAGCTCTTCAGATTGATTGATTACAGCGTCGTAGATTTCCTCATCTGTGATGTTGAAGACGCTGGTCAC
>JAGHSY010000030.1 GCA_018065615.1 Candidatus Colenecus caballi
GAAAAGAACATCATACATTTCTTGTATGTTGACATTATCTCCTTCTATTGTTACTCTGATGTCAAAAGTACTGTCTGCCGGATTGACTTCAGTGAGTGAGTAAGTATCATGCTCTTGAGATTTTACATGAGTAAATTCAATCTGAGTTCCGGATGTTGCAATCTGTGCTCTGACTGCTATAGAGAAGCAGGCTAAAGAAAAAAAACAGAATAATTTAAGAACTAAGTATTCCTTCATATACAATGCAGGTTTAATAAGCTGGTCTTGTTGAAATAGTTGAAGGTCTTTAGTACCATAACGATTGGTTCCTGCAAATTAAGGGATTATCACTGGTATTTGCAAGAATACCGGAGAAGATTACGCGCACCGGATGGCGGGATGCGGGCCGTTGTGGGCCGCACCCTAAAATGAAGCCGGGAACGGGGCCGCTGGCGGCTGTGCCCTAACCATATCAGAACGTATATGGAAACAGCATTCCGACAAGAATACATTTGGGAAAATACTCCGAAAATTGAAACCCATTTCATGGCAATTGAGTAAATAAAACAAAACATTTGCAATAATTACTTTGCATTATGTAAACAATACATTACATTTGCATCGAAATCAATAATTCAATGCAAATGGAAAAGAGAAAATTGTTGCCACACAGCTGGCAGTTGACAGGATTCGGCCTGTTTGTGGTGTTTGCCATCTGGCTGGTGATTTCCGTTCTGAAACAGAAGGGACTGGTTCCACCCATGACGGGTGACTATGGGATTCAGATGATTTTATGGAGGCTGGCAATACCGGTTGCTTGCTGTATCATGGCGTTCTCACAGGAGAGGGTGGAGGATGAATGGATTTCCTCCGTACGCTACAGATCTCTGCTGGTGTCATTGATAATATGGTTTTCCATATCCATTCTTATTTCAACAGTCAGCAGTTGTCTGAGCACTTTCAAACTGGCTTCTTTTGATAGTATTGGCAAATTCAATTTGTATTGTAACCTGCTTTCCGGTATCAACTGCTTTCCGCTGTTGTACATGATTGTACTGAAAGCGTCATTGTGGAATCAGAAAAGGAAACTGTCAAAGGACGATGGTGCCTGCGAAATGCAGATAAGGCAGCCATTCATGCTGCCCCACAGCTGGCAGATTAGGGGATTCGTTGCAGGTGTCATCTGCTATGCATGTGCGGTGATTGCCAGGACCATGATTGCGCTGACGTTATACGACTCCTCCGTCGCTGTTGGTATGATGTTGCTTGCAGGCTATTTAATCAGTTCTATAGCACTGACCGCATCGGCCTTGTCAAAGGAAAAGACGGAGGATGAACGCATAACAGGGATACGCAGGACTGCGTTGTTCCGTACAACAGTCTTTTATCTGACAGTAATGGTAATTTCCATTATTGCTACATTCTTCATTTCAATAATGACGTGTCCGGAGGTTTATGCCAGAATCAGTGTCATTATACACTGTTTCTTTGGATGGTCACCGTTCATGATTTACTATTATGTGATTTATAAGATATCTTTGCATAACGAGAATAAAGCCCTGGACAATGAAGAATAGCATTCGCGTGGAGCGTGCACGCAATAACATGACGCAACAGGATCTGGCAGACCGCACAGGCGTGACCCGCCAGACCATAGCTGCAATAGAGCAGGGCAAGTTCAACCCGTCAACTGTTCTGGCGCTGAAAATGGCCAGCCTGTTCGGCAAATCGGTCAACGACCTGTTCGAACTGGAGGGACCGGACTGGGAGTAGGCGTGGCTTTATCACCGCTGCTTATAGACGACGTTCAGTTTCTCATACTTCCTGAAAGTATCTTCCAGAGCATTGAACTCATCCATGCTTTTTTCGTTGTTGGGCAGAGTGAAGAAACCATGTGACTTCTTCTTTGTCAGGTCCTTCATCTTTATTTCAAGGTCTGCAATCCCAATCATTGAACCAAGCTGTTCTGTGCTAAGAGAGTCCTTGTCCATGACGGTACACGTAACGTTCTTTATGCCGCCTTCGGCCTTGGCATACTCAACCAGGATGGCGTTCCTCTTGGGTTGGGGTTTTGAAATTCTGAAATTCAATGGCACCGAATATTGTACGCGGACCGGTTTGCCATCCTTCATTCCCGGTTTCCAAAGCGGCATGAGTGAAACCACACGCACAGCTTCAGCATCAAGCAGCGGATCAATTGGTTTCACGACCTCCATGTTAGAAACCGTTCCGTCCTTTTCAACTACAAACTGAACAATGACCCGGCCTTGAATATTCTGAGCCTTGGCCCGCTCTGGATATTTGAGATTTTCCTGAAGGAAACCAAGCATGGCGATTGTGCCGCCGGGAAATTCGGCCTGAACGTCACAATCCTGAACAGGTTCCTCCTTCTGGGCGTTGACATTTACAGTAAGAAACAAAAGTGCGAATAGAGAGACTAATATGGTTTTCATAATTTTATCGGTTAAAGAGAGGTTACTAATAATGAAAGGTTCACGTCATCCTGCGCAATGCTGCAGCAGGTGTCGGCATAAGTAGTGTATGCTGTATGACTGTCGGTTACAGCAGTCCTGTGTCCGGGCAGTATGAAGCCTATTGCCAGGCCTGTGACCATGGCTGCTACAGCTACCCATGACGGGATACGGCGGTGCATCAGACTGGGTCTGGTTTCAGTGAGTTCCAACTCCGGCAACATCATTTCCATATCTTCGGCATGGGCCTTTGATCTGATCTCATCAAGCAGTTCGCGGTTGTCTTTCTCAAGTTCTGTGAGTTTGTCCATATTCTATTTGTTTTCTTTGTTACAGTATTCGCGCACTGCAGCCAGTGCGGTAAAAAGGCGTGACTTGACGGTACCCTCAGGTATGTCACACACCCTGGCAATATCGGTTATCGGCATGTCCTCCTCATAGCGCAGCATGAACACCACTTTCTGCTGCTGGGGCAGGCGCTGGACAGCACGGCGCAGCATGTCATCACGCTGCTGCCTTTCCAGTTCATCGGAATCGACTGCCGGCTCAGTCCTGTCCACATGGGACTCATAATCCATGACTGTCATGCGGTGCCGGTATTCGTTCTTGAGCATGTTGCAGGCAATGGAGAACATCCAGGTGCTGAAAGGGCGGCCGCAGTCGTAGCTGTCACGACTGGCCCACAGGCGCATGAACAGGTCCTGAGTCAGGTCACGGGCCAGTTCGCGGTCGTAGCCTGTCATGCGCAGGAAGAAACCCTGGGCTCGGGGGCCGTGCTCAAGGTAAAGGCTACGGAATGTCTCAGCGCTCAATCTCATCATAATAGATTTTAGGATCAATACCCTCAATGCCTTCGCATTCCTTGACAATGTGTGTCATCAGTCCATGCAGTTCATCATACTCCTGTTTCAGCCCCTCGGACTTGTAGAAGTTCAACAGCGACTTGAAGCATGGGATATAGTTCAAATTCAATCTGAAGGCCGATGCCTCATAGGTCTCAGGGACGAACGTTTCATACAGATAGTCCTTGAAATAGACCTCTTCAAAGTTTCTGCGCTTGACGGCTAGGTTATCATAACGCTTTGTGCTGTAGCGGTTTACCAGGCCTTCCGAGTAGAGCTGATTTCGGAAATAATTGGGAGTGCTCGTAGCACAGAAATATAACGGACGGCCTGATGTATGGGCAATTGAGAAGAACAGGTCCTCTTCCCATTTCTGCAGATCATCGGACTCATTGCTCTGCGGCAGTCCTGGGTTCTCGACTCCCATCCGGTGGCATATATCTTCCAGATAATCCGGGTCGTAAAGCAGACCACGGCAGATTACCGTCTTGCCCGTGAACAGCCCTTTTCCATATCTGATCATCAGAGCCGAAAAGGTGTCAGTGTCACCATTGGTCACAAGGATTCCGTTGTCTTCCATGCCTGCAAGGCAGTTGTATGCGTATGAAAGCAGCACATATGAATAGTGTCCGGTGTTGTACCAGCGTTTCATTATGTCCTCCATCAGCCGGTCATTACCTGTGGTCATGCAGTGGACCACATATTTTGAATAGAGTTCCTCAAAATCAGGGCGCATTCTGATGGCCTCATTCATGTGGTCCTCAATGCCTTCATTGTCATGGATAAGACGCCGGCAGTCATCATCAATCACGTACCTTGCAAAACTGTTGGGACGCTCCTTCTGGACACGTGACTTTATGGCTACAAGCGGTGCCTCATCCCAATCATTGGTCTCACTTTCAAACATCTGTCTGTAGCGTGTTGCCGTGAACCAGAAATACCATGCATCGTCATTGCCGGGATTCCTGTTCACTTCCTTTTCCCAAAGGTCTGCCTGATGTGCGTACCATGCAGCATTGTGCATTTCCTTTACGAATGTCACAATCCTTTCAGGCTTTTCGGTCTGGGCCGATGCCACACCTGCCATGCAGAAAACGAGTAGAGCAAGTATTGTCTTTTTCATTGATTGTTCTGTTTTGTTATAAATGAGTTCTGTTATTGAAGCGCTTCATGATTGCATACACCCCAACTTTGAAAAGGTTCACCAAAAGTAGTTGTTTTTTATCTGCTGTCGCAGAATTTCACAGCCATACGTCAATTGGCCCCAAACGGCAAAATCATTTGTGCTTTCAAGAAAATTCGGAGTCGTGTCCGGCAGGGGCTCCAGATTCCTGCCGCTGCCAATCCATCCGGTCTGGGATCCGGCACGCTGAAGTATCGGATAAAGGGCAAACTGCCTGAATCCGAATTTGACCGTCTATTTGCCGCAAAGTAATCCTTTCTCTGTAACTTGCTTATTTATAACGCTGTGACGTTTTTGTGACGGTCAGAATTTGGTGCATGCTTTCGTCTGGGCCTACATTTTGGCAACAAAACGATAAAACATATGATTAAGGAAAACGGTCATGCCAAGTGCAATTGTTACATTGACGCGATTAGGGCTCTTGTTTATGCAGGAAAAATCTCAGTCCGGGAACTTAAAGAAGTTGTCAGGCTTAATGAGATGGAGTCTGTCAGTTGAATTGGGTACCTGAAGTCTGGCTTTTGCCATTTCCTGGTACCACAAAAGTTTGCTATATGGTTTCTGGTGGTACCAACCCCCTTGTTTTTGCATGCTTGGTACCGCTATTGCGCATGTACGTGCGTTTTGTGGTACCAAGTTTTGGCAAAGCCTATTGGGGTGGAGCTGGGAGGCCTGGACCGGAATGCCAATATCTGAATTTGTCTGCTTTATTTTCCAATGTATTTTGCTGACATTGACTATATTTGTTACCGGTAAGCCATGAAATAACAGCGAATTTAATGGTATGCCGTGATTATCAACCAATTAACACTTTAAATCTAAATTTATGAAAAAGTCAGGTAAAGACGTTCCCGCTTTTCATGCGGGCAGACCTCAGGATGAGGACATCAGATTCATTGACCTTAGAGTGGATTTCGCCTTATCCTCCACTTAAGATAACGCCACTTATCACAAGTATATTGTTATCACAAGTATGCTTGTGCAGTTTGTATAAAACATTGATTGTAAATACTACTTGCAGTTTTACACTTGTGATAA
>JAGHSY010000026.1 GCA_018065615.1 Candidatus Colenecus caballi
TGGGAGTATCTAGCCATGGCATTTCATCAATGAAGACCACCATCTTCTTCTTGGAACGTTTCTTACTTAGGAAATCCTCCAACTTGTGAAATGCATCAAACAAGTCCTTAAGTGGTCCATCCAACCTGGCACCATATTTCTCCATGGAATGAGCAAATTCATCCAGCTGTATCCTATAAAGGAGTTTCTCGTCTCTTTCCTTATATTCCAATGGCGATACTGCCGTATGCTTAAAGGCAAAGTTGTCATCAAAGTACTCACGAATAAGAAAAGTCTTCCCTATCCTCCTTCTTCCATACACGGTCAACAGCTGAGACGTCGGCTCCGTCAAAAGCCGGTCAAGCATCGCCTGCTCTTTTTCTCGGGCTATGATAAGAGATCTCATGTCATAAATTATTATTCAGCCGCGAATATATCAAATTTAGCATTAACGGCTAAATAATTTCATGCAAATTCCACCATATAAGCATAATCTGTCGCAGCCACAAAACTTACATGTATAGGCGGCTGTTTCCAGGTTCTTCGTCAAATTCGTTGCACCTTTAAAATGTGACAAATAATTAAGGTAAACTATTGATATTCAATGGTTTACCCTAACTGTTTGCTATATTCTCAAAGTGCAACGAAAGTGACGAAGAACCGTGAAAGGAATCTGTTTGGGATACAAAGTCCCAGATACAGTAGCGATATTCTTATCACTGCCTGATGTACCCCAGTCGGACAATGTCTTCGCGGGAATGGATTTGATGTGTAAAACCGTCACGCAGCAGGTATATGTCATCGGCCAAACCTAATATCTGCTCATAAAGGTGATCTGTCACTATTATGCCCTTATGGGATTTCTGTTCCTCAATAAGCTGGCGGATTCTTGCATCGTAAACAGGCATTATGTTGGAGAACGGTTCGTCAAGGATGCAGAAATCGGCATCGGTGTTCAATATCATGACTATTTCAGCAATTCTGCAGTCTCCGCCGGACAGTTCCCTGGACTTTGAGTGGCGATAGCGTTCAAACTTTTCGTCAAATTCAATCAACTTTGCATAGTCAACGCCATTCAGTTGGAAGGCCTTGTCCATTGTCATGCCTCTTGGTATGAAATGCTCCTGAGGCAGGTATTTCACATGAAGTCCTATGTGTCCGTAGTCGGTCTTGGGCTCCCCGTTAAGTCTGATGTATTTGTTCTGCGGTCTGATTCCACCCATAATGCACTTGAAAAGACAGGATTTGCCGGTTCCATTACGGCCAAGCACTCCTGTTACACGGCCTGACTGAGCCGTGACATAGGCACTCTTCAAAACAGTGTTCTGCCCAAAATCCAGCTGTACGCTGTCAATGACCAAGGTCTTGGTTTCAGTCTGCGACATTTATTAAAAAGATGGACAATAAAGGTGAAACATAAGCCAGCATCAGTTTGAAGAACACATATTCGATTATTACCGGAATGGAATAAATCTCCAGACGACTGAGACCAAGGTTCAGATAGAAATATATGGTGCTTTTCCTGCTGAGATGATCTATCAGGTACAGAAACAGTGGAATTGACACCAGTTTGAGCAGATTCATCGGTACTATGTTTGAAGGGTCTACAGCCACACAGTAGGTTTCCACCAATGTCAGAACGCCGGCTGTGATATAATACTCACTTCCGTATCTGAAAGAAAGGCCCAGTTTCTTAATGAGTGTCATACAAAAGACAAGTAATTTATAAAAACAAAGGTATGAAATAATTGAAGCTGAATCGGTTAGGTAAGCTGAAAAGAGATCTGTTTCGATATGTATAGTCGTTATGTTTACTTGTTCTCACTGAAGGAAAAACTGGCATACTATTTGAATAGTTCAGAATGGCTGCCCAGACGGACCAGCTTGACAGTATGTGTGTCCTTATCAATCCAAATCAGAAGAAAATCCCCCTGAATGTGACATTCCATAGCTCCATCATAATCTCCCTTCAACTGGTGCGGATTATATTCCCTCGGTACCTGTCCGGTTTCCTCCAAGTGTCTGATCACGGTATTTAGGGCAATAAGTTTCTCCTTGTCGTGCTGGTAGCGTTTGAAGTCTTTCTTGAACTTACTGCTTTGCTCAATGTTGTACATAGCACTACAATGAAGCGATAAGTTTTTCCAATTCACTACGGTTGAAGGTATCGAGTTTCTTTCCGCTTCTAGCTTCTTTGAGAGCTTCAACGGTTTCCTCGTTCGGTTCGTGATACACAATATCAAGCAACAGGGTCTCAACGTAGTTGTTTAGACTCCGATTGCTCTCTTTTGCCAGCTCACGCAGGCGTTCCACTAATTTTGTGTTCAATCTGAATGACGTCAATGTCTTGTCTGAATTAACAGCTGCTGTATTCATAATAGTGTACTTTGTATTACAATGTATGCAAATGTACAACTAATTTCGGATCCTGCAATAATAATCATACATAATCTGCTTGGAACGCTGTTTCCATATACGTTCCGATATGGTTGGGGCCGTGAACAGAATCTCGTTTTGATGGCAGTAGGATTGTTGACTGCAGCAGACCATTCCAATATCAGATGAATAGAACTGTGCCTCTTCACAGTTCAAGTCAATCAGGCGATTGCATGTTTTGTCGTATACCGGGACAGACAGCCCTGAATGTTCTACTTTGTATAATGGTATCGCATTGCAAGGACGAATACCGTAACCACATCCCCGTCAACCTGATATATCAGTCTGTCCATATGATTGATTCTTCTGGACCATGCTCCGCTGAACTGATACTTCTGCGCCTCAGGCTTTCCCGTTCCTGTAAAAGGATGCTCCTGCAGCTCACGAAGCAGATTCTTTATCTTCTCTACAGTCTTTGGGTTCGTGGATTTCCAATAATTGAAATCTTCCATCGCCTGTGGTGTGAATGCAATCTTATAGCTCATCGATGTTCACCTCTACGAAGTTGCCTTTCTTTACGTCCTCCATTCCTGTCAGGATTGCCTGCTCCATCTCCTTGGAAGCCATAAGATATTCCGTCTCCTTCATGGCATTATACTGATCCATCGGAATAAGGACAGCCGCCTCATTGCCTCTGTTGATAATCACTTCCTGACTGTCTTTAATGACCAGGTCCATGTAATGCTTGATATTGGATCTGAAACTTGTTGCTGTTACTGATATCATAATTCTTACTTTTTTGCAAATATATGTACATTATTCTGTACATCAAAATTATTTCCTTCAATTCACGGCTCAGTGGATATTTATTGGGGGGAGCCTGTGCTCATGTTCGTTCCATTTGTGCATCGGGTATTTCCCGAATCAGAGAATTGGCTCAGTCCCGACGCAGAAAATGGCGGGAACTGCGCCAACAACGATGGCGCCCAATTCACAAGGCTCCTGAGGCTTATCGTGCTTGAGCGGGGGATAACCCTTCCCAAGCCATATTATTGAGCAATGAGTTAAATCATCTGAAGATTTCTTCACTAAAATAGCGAAGATACACATTGTTCCATTATCTTTGCATTGCAATAGACGATTGGAAATGATTGTTGAGTTCGACAAGGATTATCTGAAAGAACTGTATGAGGTAGGAAAGTGTACAAACAGAAAGTACTCATTTCAGCCTCAGGTAGTGTCAAAGTATCAGAAACGAATTGATACAATAATGGCCGCCACACGCAAGGAGGATCTTTTTCCATTCCGTTCATTGAACTTTGAGGCCCTGCATGGTGACAGAGAGGGACTGTTCTCTGTACGTGTTGATGCCAGATACAGGCTGGAGTTTTCAATTAGGGAGGAAGGGAACGGACAAGTCATTACCATTGCATGCATTACAGAATTGTCGAATCATTATAAATAGCATACGGTATGGATACTAAAAGACTGCCCACACATCCGGGATATGTTCTGAAGGAAGAATTGGAAGCAAGAGGCATATCTCAGGTCAAGTTTGCCTCATGCATAGGTGTATCTTACACTATGCTTAATGAGATTCTCAACGGCAAGCGCTCCGTAACCAGCGATTTTGCGATTCTGGTCGAAGCAGCTTTGGGTATTAACCCGGAACTGCTCATAAACATGCAGAGCCGTTACAATATGGCAATTGCCAGACAGAAACCATCCACTGCGGCACGCTTATCCGAAATCCGTAACCGCGCGGCTTCATGGCTGCTGTAATTCTTCCTGCCATTTTATGGACAAACGGATCTGGTTTGGCCGTAAAAGAAATCTGTTTCAAGGCTTTGGGATAGTTTGCCTTGGATTTGCTTTATTTACACCGATAAACTGATATTTAACTCCCTATTAGACACAACATTTGGCCCGACACATTATATCTTTTCAATTCTCATAAAGATTGAGTGTTGACTGAGCTAACGGAATTTGGAAACAGTATTTTGGGGCCGTGAAAAGAATATGTTGCATTCATCAGAAATTACTCCATAATTTTGCATTATTACCAAATATTGGTAACTTCGCATGAAAATTGAATGATATGAAAACAACATCTGTTGCACTTGGCTCATATTTTGAGAACTTCATTGCCAGCACCATTCAGACAGGCCGATACAATAATGCCAGTGAAGTGATTCGTGCCGGCTTGCGCATGCTTGAGGAAAATGAGCAGAAGATTTCTGAACTGAAAGCCGCTGTTGAAGAAGGTGAAAACAGCGGCAGATATGAAGATTTTGATTCTGAATCCTACCTGAAAACCATAAAAGCCTCACACAAGAATGGCTGAATACCATATTACAAGAAAGGCTGTCCAGGATTTGACCGCAATTTGGGAATATACTCTCAACACATGGTCCGAATCACAGGCCGATATCTATTACCATGACCTGGTGAACACTTTCAATGAGATAGCAAGTCGTCCGATACTCTTTGACAGGGAATATGCCGAAATCCGGAACGGGCTATATGGCCGCAAGTGCAACAGGCATATAGTCTTCTATAAAATCGCAGAAGACGATGTGGTTGAAATAGTAAGAATTCTGCACGAGAGAATGGATATCAGACGATGGCTGTAGTCTGAAACTCAACAATACTTTGGGTTGGCTCCCGCAAGTTTCTCAAAAAACTGATGCATCCACTCTTCGATGTTGTCATAGCGTAGTCCGCAGATGCTCACGGAATTGTCATAGACAGCAGCATCAGCAATATTGAACCAATTATAGAAATCTTCAAAAGGCTGTCTGTAATCTGAGTCAATTGCTGCTCTTGACAGAGTATCGAAACCGTTAAATGCTGTCATTTCACCTCGAAGTACTTCCATTGTTATACTCAATATATATGCTGAGAGAAAGATCTCTTCATTAACAGGAATATCCAGTTCCTGAAAAACAGTGTCAAGAAGGTTTGAAAATTCGATATTGTCTATGTATAGGTCCTCACCCGCCAACTGTATAATCCCAGGAGTTTCAAAGCCATTATCAATCAGATCAACAGCCCAAAACACACATTCTTTTGAGATATTGGAATGTCTGGTGTATTGATACAGAATCTTACCTGTAGCCGGAACTTTATGCATAACATCCTGTAACTTCTCAGAGGGGTCAGGATAGTGCTTGATAAACTCATCAGGTACAACCGTTTCCTTTTGGATTGTCTTATTATGCAGAAATTGCTTGAAAGACTTCATATGGACTGTCTCATAATTCAGAACAAAAATAAATACTTCCGTCTGAATTTCGAAACAAATTAAAACAGAACCCTTTTGGAATGCTGTTTCCATATACGTTCTGATATGTTTTGGGCCGTATTCCAACTCCGTTTGCCCAACTCCTGACAACATTGCAACCAGAAGGCTCAGAACGCCGTTTTTACTGCAATGTTGTCAAGAAAACCAACACCACCCGAAACGTATCCTTAGCAAATCCAAGGCATATTACCCCCAGGTCTTGAAACAGATTTCTTATGGAGGCTGTGAACAGAATCTGTTCGCATGGCAGTATGTGAAACGCTTCCCACCGATGGCAGGGAGCGTTTCTTATCCTGCAATTCAGAATCTGTTCCGTCAGAATGATTTGGTTGAGGTATCTACTGTTGGCTTCAATATCAAAACCACATCATCTCATTCGCCTTATTTATTAATTGCCTATTTTTATTTCGTATGACTTCAATTCCGGTACCGGGTTAAGGAGCAACACCCACTCAGGTTCGTATGATTCAAGGTCTGTTACATTGTCAGGAACAGGTTGCATCTGTATCTGAGAAAGTTCACCATTTTCAAGTCGGGCTACAACTGAGAACTTTATGCTATTGCCCTTAAGGCTGAGGGATATGAAACTGGTATGATTTGGCCTCTTTAAAAGCTTGTCGCTGTCAGCTACCGTTTTCTGCTTGTACTTGCCGTCCTTAAGTTTGCCTGTAGTATCACCCTTTACCGATATGGTACCGTCTTTGCCGACAGTGAAATTCTCAAGATGGCATCGGTCTTTCACTCCCCAGTGTTCCAAGACAAATAAAGAGGCGTCATATTCGCCCGGTTCTATCTTGTCGGGATACTCCATAGAGTAGACCTTTCTTTCAGGTTCAAGCAGAATGACCTCGACCGGTTCATGGCAGACAATGCCTGTAAGTCTGATGAGATTCTCCTTGTCACGGAACAGCTGGGGATCAAGCTTCGGGAAGACAAGCTGGAAATGGTTTTCCACAAAGTCTCCGCCACGGTTGAAGTCCTGACCTACAGGAACACCTTCCACGCGTATTGGAGCCATCTCCGTCCCGTCGGGGAATATCAGCTTGAAATCATTTATGTATCCGGGGAAAGTTGGAGACTGCGCCAGTGACATTCCGCAGCGGACAGAAGTCTCGCTGTCTGTGAACTCAATGTCCGAGACACTGAAATTGTCATATCCGGCATCATCATTGTCAACCTTGTCAAGGGTCTTGAGCATGTATCTTCCACTTATCGCCATATTGACAAACTGATCATAAAAGCCTTCCGGAAGTGAATTGGATACCTGGAGATTCTTGATGAATGCGTCTCCGTCAGCATCACATACATCGACTGTCTTAGCATCGGCCGGCAGAGCCGGGTAATAGTCAACAAGCACATACTGCCCGAAGTCAGGACTCCAGAAATACTTGTGTTCAAAACCTTCCAGTCCGTATCCTCCGGTCTGGCGGTATTCCTTGCCGTCACATTTCAGAATGCCGTCATTGTCATCACCGGTAATCCACAGGTCCGGACCCTGGAAAGCCATAGTGACGATGACTGTCTTGTCGCTGCAGCGGACCACCTTGGTTACATTGTGGAAGCTTGGATTCGAGTTGTAAGAGAATTGGGGATGTTCTATGACTGTGGAATTCTCGAAATCGGTATGCTTGGCGTTCATCCTGTCAACTGCCTCAATTACGCTTACGTTACCGAATTCCTTTGTCATGTCTGTGCCCTGCGGAATCAGGGTGATGCGTCCGATTTCCTTCTGGACTACAGACACCTGCTCTATTCCACGGTCCCAGGCAGCATCGGCAAACTTCTGCAGATCGGAATTCGGCATGCTCTCCGTAGGATAGATTGCCAGACCGTGTCCGTCAAACAGGTCAATCCACTTGAGCATGAGCTTTGTGTCACCTGAAATGGAGAGGTCCTTGTACGGATACGGATCATTTGAGCCTCGGTGCATCAGTCGTACCCGATGGTTGTTGCAGTTCATTTCAAAGCGGTACTGACCATCCTTTTCCGGACCGTAGATACGTACCAGACGGTACTCAGGCATGGTCATCTCCTGCAGCATGCCTTCGTTGTTGGCCACGTTGATACGTATGCCGGCTTTAAGCAACTGTTCGGCAAGAGGCTGTGCCTGGGCCAGTCCGTCTATGTCATAAGTGTACATCAGGGTCATGCGGGTGGTCTTGTAACCTTCGTATTTCTTCAGGTATCCGGCAACCTCGTCAACCTTCATGTTGGCGGTAACGTGGTCAAAGGTCTGTACCTTGGCCGTTCCATCCTTGAATATCCACACCTTGCCGTCCTCGAATATCGGCCAGTGAAAATCGCTTTCCTGGGCTCTGGCGTTAACGTTCAGCAGCAGGAACAACACTGCCACCACTGGGATGAACAGGGCTCTGAGCCTGTTCCATCGGTTTGATTCTTCTCTTTGCATCATGTCAATTCTTTTTTTCAGGTTTGTCTGTCTGAGCCAGCTGGTCATGGCAAGACCACGGCTCTCGGCTACGGCACTGACCAGCGTGAGCTTGTACTGGCGGGCATCGGCCCCCGATTCAAGCACGGCACGGTCAGCTTCAAATTCGTGAATCATCTCCATCTCCTTGCTAAGGAGCAGCATTACCGGATTGAACCACTGGAACACCTGTATGATGTCAACCAGCAGCATATCTAAGGAGTGTGACTTGCGGGCATGGGACATTTCGTGCTTCCAAACGGCCAGATTCTCCTTCTCCAGCCAGTTGCGCGGCATCAGGATGCAGTGCATCCAGTTCATTGGCTGCGAAATGTGCTCGCTTTCCAGCAGGTCGCATTCCTCAAGACGGTCTGCGTACCGGCCTTCCCTGATGACACGCCTTAGCGATATCAGGGATATGACCTTCGACACTGCCACCCAGATGAAGCCTATGCACCATGCCGTGAACAGGACTATGGCAATGATACGTCTTGCTGAAAGAGGCTGCTGTGCTGGCACCTGTTCAGTTTCTGCCAGTTCTGCGGTTTCAGTCCGATGCTGACTGCCGGCCATGTGTGAATTCATAGCGGCTTCTGCAAGTGCCTGCTCATCCGGCATGTACACGGTTTCAAAAATCGAATCATCGCCGGAATCGGTTTTCGCTTCAGGCTCATTCACCGGTTGCCGGTTCTTTGCAAGTGCGGTAAGACCAAGTCCGTCCCTTATGCGGCTGACCGTATCTCCGCCCTGAACATGGCAGAACGGGAGGACCAGTGACAGTACGCATATGAACAGAAGCATAGCACGGTTGAATCCGTGGAACGTCTGCTTTGACAGCAGCAGCCTGTACAGAAGGAACAGCACTGCGGCAAGCAGGGCCACCTTGAGCTGATAAATCAGAAATGCTTCCATATAATAAAGGTGTTACTTTTCATCGGAATCAATCAGTTCTATCAGTTCGCGCAGTTCGTCAACGGAAATCTTGTCATCCTTGACCAGTGCGGACACTGCCTTGATGTAGGAGTTCTGCATGCAGCGGGTCAGCGGATTGGCCTCATACTCGTTGCTGTAGTCCTGCCACTCAATGGCACTGAAATAACGGTAGCCAGTCCCCTCCTTGCGGTGGGAAAGGAATCCGCTGCCTTCAAGCATGCGAACCTGCGTTGAAATGGTGTTGATGTGCGGACGGGGCTCGGGCATAAGTTCCCTTACCTCACTTGTCGTAAGCGGACCGTTCTTCCAGAAAATGTCCATAATCACTCTTTCTCTCTTGCTGAGTTTTTTCATATATGAATCTCCTTTAACTATAGTTCATCATTAGTTGACATGGCAAACATACAACAATAATTTAATAGTGCAACTATAATCCAACTAATTATTTCTTAAAATAATCAAACTGCTTTCATAAACATCGGAACAAATACGATTATTATTCATATCTTCGCGTATCGGTCTGTCCGGCCGGAACATTATTTACCAATCAGTTAATGAGATTATGACTATCAAAGACTTACAGCCAAAAATCGTGTGGGACAACTTTTACGGAATTACCCGTCAGCCGCGTCCTTCAAAGCACGAAGAGAAAATACGTGCATACCTGCTTGACTGGGCTGCACAGCGTGGAATTGAAGCTTTTGCCGATGAAACCGGCAACGTGATCATGCGCAAGCCTGCCACCCCCGGAATGGAGAACCTGAAGGGTGTAATCATGCAGGGCCACATGGACATGGTTCCCCAAAAGAACAGTGACGTGAAGCATGACTTTGAAAAGGACCCCATCGAGACCTGGGTTGACGGTGAATGGCTCAAGGCCAAAGGCACCACGCTTGGCGCCGACAACGGCCTTGGCGTAGCCCTTGCCCTATCCGTTCTGGAGTCCGATGACATAAAGCACGGCCCGCTGGAACTGCTCGTCACTTACGATGAAGAGACCGGCATGACAGGCGCCGCAGCGCTGAAACCCGGTATTCTGAAAGGTGAAATCCTGCTCAATCTGGACTCTGAGACCGAGGGTGAGATTTACGTGGGCTGCGCAGGCGGTCTGGACGCATCGGCATCGGCCACTTATGAACGCAAGCCCGAACCCAAGGGCTGGCTCTGCTACAGCCTTGCCGTCAAAGGTTTCCAGGGCGGCCATTCCGGCATGGACATCATACTTTGCCGCGCCAATGCCAACAAGGTATGCGCACGCGTAATCTACGCACTTCTTACAAAGGCCGATGCCAAGCTCATCGATATGGAGGGCGGCACACTGCGCAACGCCATACCAAGAGAGTGCTTCGCCACCCTTTACATTGCTCCTGACAAGGTTGATGCTGCCAAGAATGCCGTTGCCGAAGTGTTTGCACAGGTCAAGGCCGAATATGCCGCCACAGACCCAGCCGCCAACTGCGTGTTTGAACCGTACCAGTGCGCTGAAGGTGAGACCTGTGATCCTGATGAATGCCTGTACGTTGAGGAAAAGACGGCACTGCGCTTCATTCAGGCCATTCTTGCCTGCCCCGATGGTGTAGAGCGCATGAGTGACCAGATGCCGGGTCTTGTCGAGACATCGAACAACATGGCCATGGTCAAGATCTTCAAGGGCGAATTCTTTGTGAAGAGCCTTCTGCGCAGTTCCGTTGACAGCGCCAAGGACCTCCTTGCCCTGAAGATGAAGTGCGTGTTCGACCTTGCCGGATGCGACATTGAATTTACAGGCGGTTATTCAGGCTGGGCCCCCAACGCCTCATCACCCATACTCAAGGTCATGAACAGCGAATACAAGAAGATGTTCGGTGTAGAACCCAAGGCAATGGCCATCCACGCCGGACTTGAGTGCGGAATCTTAGGCGGTGCATATCCCGGCTGGGACATGGTATCGTTCGGCCCCACCCTCATGAGCCCGCATTCACCTGACGAGCGCTGCTACGTCCCGTCAGTTCCCAAGGTCTGGGAGTTCCTGAAGGCGGTACTTGCAGCAATACCGGCCAAATGACATCAAGAGAGCCGCAAGCATCCGCCTGCGGGTCTCTTGCACAATGGGGACAGTCCCTGCAACGGGGACAGTCCCCGTTGCTCACTTGTTTATTGCCGCTGCAATTTCTTCAGCGCCTATTGACAGTGTCACATATGACGGAACCGTGCGTGTGCAGCATTCGTTCTCACCCCACAGGAACGGATAGTCATCCTTGTGTTCCAGAAGGTCCGGCTGCAACAGGACAAGACCCGGAGCAATGCCGCCGGGAATGAACGTATAGTCAGCGCGGTTGTTGCCGTATGCCACCTTCTTGGTGTTCACGCCCACTGCTGTAACGAATGACACATTCGAATACGGATGGCAGCCGTAAATGAAGTTCAGACCTGACAGAACAAGATCAGGATCAATCATGTCCGGGAAATAGCGCCATACCATGTAGTTGTCCTGAGCCCAGCTGATTACGCGCTCGCTGCCGCCCCAAGTGCCGCCTGCAACGGGAACGCCGTATGGTGATGATGCTGCAACCTTCCTGGCATCTTCAACAAAGACCGGAATCACTTCACGTACCTTAGCCTTGAATTCGTCATCCATATAAGGCAGGAGCGAAAGGGCTGTAGTCAGATTGACACGCGGGGCCATCATTGCACTGCCTCCGCCCGTACGGTTGTTGACTGCACCCTGAGGAGCCTGCTTTGCAGCCTCTATCTGACGCAGCACGCCAGGCATGAACATATCCTTGTATTTATCATCACCTGTCAGAAGCCACAGCTGAATTGCCGCACTGGACGGGTCGTTTCCGTAGCCGCGGCGGTTACCCTGAGCAGCCTGCTGGGCACGTGGACTGGAGGACTGATACTCTTCTATCTCCTTCCACAGTTTAAGCGCATTCTTCCTGCAACGTTCTGCAGTCTGCGGAATATATGGGGCCAGAACACGTGCAGCGTGTGCCAGAGCGGCGCATACGCTGACATTGCCCATCGGATTTCCGGCATTGTTCGTGAATGCGAAACGGTCGTCAAGCGTACCTGAATACTTGTTGTCACGAACCTGGTAAGGAGCAAGTTTCGAGTCATAAATGTAACCGTCTGTGATTGCGGCAGCATCGCCCAGATGGTGGTACTGGTGCATGTTGCCCTGAACAATACCGCCGGCAATGAAACCTATGTTCTCAATCTGAGCGCAAAGGTTCAGTGCGCCGTGTTCAACCTGCTGTATTATGTCAGGCATACCGTCCGGACGGTGAATGTCAACGAACTGGGTTGTCTGGTCAATGAAAGTCTCGTCACGCTCCGGACGCAGCACATCCCATACTTCGGCCAACTGTGTTGTAAGTCCGATGACCGTACCCGACTGTATGTCAAAGTCACCCGCATCATACCATGCGCCTACAGCCAGACCGGGAATATGCTCGTAAGGCTTGTATTTCGTATTGGTAGTATTGCCCATGCGATAGCCGTCATGCTGCTGGTAGTTGGTCGGAGCCTGAATGGCGTCATCCATGTGTGAACGGCCGTGCCATACGCGGTATGCCTCATTGACCAGCATGTGGTCCATCTGGACCGGCAGCCACACGTCCATGGTGTTGTGCCACTTGCCGTCATATACGTTCCTGTTGATTGGGAACGGATTTGTCCTTACATCCTTATACTGTATATAATAGGTGCCAGGCTCAGTTACAGCACTGAAATCACACTGGGCATAGTTGTAGCGGTCATAGAATACGCCCCACTCCTTCACTGCGGGTTCCAGGACCAGAGTGCTGCTGCCGTCTGCGTTCACTCTGAAGATCTTGGCCTTTGATGCCACCTTGTCCTTTCTGTCCAGTTCTATGACTGCAACCTTCTTCTGGGCGGGAGTGTAGCCTATCTGTGAAAAGCCCACGTTCGGTTCCCTGATCCACTGTGCATCGGCCGTGGGTTCCATATACCATTCCAGTACGGTACCGGTCTTGCCGGCAGGCAGGAATGAACGGACCACGAACGTACCGTTCTGTGACAGGTTGCGGCCGTCATACAGGTTCAGTTCCGCATCGGACTGGAACATTACGCGCAGTGCGTCATCCTCGGGTGCAAGTACAAGCGTATGTCCTTTTGAGATGGGCTCCGGAACGATGAATTCGTCACGTCCGCGGTCATCGAATGTCGACAGCCCGTAGAACTGCGTGATCTTTTCCGAATTGGGCGCCATTTTCGTGTCCGATGACGGATAGCGCGGGAATATTTCAGACTGTCCGTCAACGAGATAGGTCTTGCCGTAATATATGGCCGGGAAGAACTCCATATTCAGGCCTGCCTTACCTGAAAGGTTATCAGGCAGCGGTTTGTCCAGAATTACTGACATCCGTACACCATTGCCTTCCTGACTGACACGCAGGTCATAGCTGAACTTGTAGTCCGGATAGTTGAAACTGCAGGTTATGCTGTTTCCAAGTGTATCCACCGTACGCTCTGTCATTGTAGCGTAAATGTCCCACTGTTCAGGCGTATTCATAAGACGTACCGCTCCGCCTGTGGCAATTCTCACGCCACGCTGGACAATTTCCACGCCGGCGGTCTTCTCGTCACAGAAAACGCCTTTGTAATCATTTGAATAGACCATGACGTTCAGTCCGGCCGTTTCAAAATAACCCAGATCATTAATCTCAAGTTTTCCCTGCTGCGGCTTGGTCGTACAGGAAATGACAGCACATAATGCAGTCAGTAAGGGCAGTAATTTCTTCATAGCCCTCAAATATAGGAAAAATCAGCGTACTGTTATTCCGCGAAGCTCCAATTTGTCAAGGGCTATGTCCTTTAATCTCTGCTTAATTACCTTACCCGATGCTGTCAATGGGAAAGTGTCGGTAAATAGAATGTACTTCGGAATCTTGTATGTGGCCATACGCTCACGGCACCAGGCCGTAATGTCATGTTCAGTAATGTTGCCATCGGGCACAATCACCGCACACACCTGTTCCCCATACAGAGGACTGGGAAGGCCTATCACCTCTACGGCACGCACTCCCGGCATCTTGAGCAGGACATTCTCCACCTCACTGGGATAGATGTTGTCTCCGCCATGAATTATCATGTCATTGACACGCCCCACAACGTGACAGTTGCCCTCCTCATCCATATATACGGCATCGCCGGTATGATAGAAGCCCTTACTGTCAACGGCAGCCCTGGTAGCCTTGAAGTCCTTATAGTACCCCTTCATGACATTGTAGCCGCGGCACAGCAGTTCGCCTGTCTCTCCTGGAGCACAGGGCTTGCCGGTTTCCGTATTCACAATGATCTGCTCCGTACCCTCTATGGGACGTCCTATGCTTCCCCAGCGTACATATTCCGGGTCCGATGGCAACGTCATGCAGGTACACGGTGAAAGTTCTGTACTGCCGTAGATGCTCAACACGTTGCAGCCCATACGTTCCGCAACCTGGCGCATGGATTCGGGCGGGCAGACAGAACCGAACATGATGGCACGGTCCAGTGTGCTCAGGTCATAACTGTCAAAATCAGGCTGTGCCAGTTCATTGATGAACATGGTCGGGACGCCGGCTGTCATTGTACAGCGTTCCTCCTGTATTGTTCCCAAAACAGTTTTTGGGTTGTATCGGTCTATCAGAACCAGCGTGGCACCGCAGTTGAAATTCATCATTGTGGCGGTGAAGCATGACGATCCGTGGAAAAGCGGCAGGCAGTTGGCAAAACGGTCCCCCGGCTTGATATTCATATTCTTACCCACTGTAATGCCATTGTTTATAATGCCATAATGGGTAAGCATAACCCCCTTGGGGAAGCCTGTAGTGCCGCTTGTGAACTGAATGGCGGCCACATCCATGCAGCCTGTCAGCGCTTCAGCGTCACGCACGGCTTTCAGCTGCGATTCTGAAATCTGTCCGTCCGGCATTGCCATAGTGACAATTTCCAGACGGTCCGAGAAATTGTCCGAGTAACGGAACCATTCGTCCACATAGAGACGTTCCATCTCGGACTAACCTATTATATATTCAAGTTCTATGGCCTTGAGATTCGGGTTTACAGTAACAGGAATGGCCCCTATACGCTGAAGCGCAAACATTGTAATGAGCCACTGAGGCGAATTGATTGCAAAAAGTCCCGCTTTCATACCTGGCCGCACGCCGCTTTCAAGCATCTCTGCCGCTGCGCAGTCAACCATCAGGTCAAGTTGGGAATAAGTCAGTCTGATTCCACGGGATCTGCTTACAATGCATTCCGAATCCCTGTAAATGTCGGCAAGTTCATGCAACAGGCCGCCGGTAGTCGTTCTCTTCATAAATATTGAAAAATTCATTGCAAAGTTATTCAAATGGCCGGAACTGCAAAGACTGCATACCGATGAAAAAGAGTATCTTTGCAACTATTAAGAAATTCATACGACAATGGCAAACAACGACAGCCTTCTTGACAAGCTTGACGGTCTGGAAGCCCGATTCCAGGAGGTCAGCCTGCTCATTACAGACCCCGCCGTCATTGCAGACATGAAGCGGTTCGTCAAACTGAACCGCGAATACCGCGACCTTGAACAGATTGTGGCGGCAAGAAAGGAATACATGACCCTGCTTTCCAATATCAGTGAAGCTAAAGAACTGATAGCCACAGAGTCCGATGCAGAAATGCGGCAGATGGCCCGTGAAGAACTGGACAGCGCACAGCAGCGCATTGTCTCACTTGAAGAGGAAATCAAGCAGATGCTCATTCCGGCCGACCCGCTGGATGAAAAGGACGTCATCATGGAGATCCGCGGCGGCACAGGCGGTGATGAAGCCGCCCTTTTTGCCGGTGACCTGTTCCGCATGTACTGCAAATACTGTGAGACCAAAGGCTGGAAGACAGCCGTCTCATCATGTTCAGAAGGTGCTGCCGGCGGTTTCAAGGAAATAATCTTCACAGTAACAGGTGAAAAGGTTTACGGCACGCTGAAATACGAATCCGGTGTACACCGTGTCCAGCGCGTGCCCGTAACAGAGACCCAGGGACGCATCCACACGTCGGCCGCCACAGTTGCCGTTCTTCCTGAGGCCGATGCTTTTGAAGTTGAAATCAATGAAGGTGAAATCAAGTGGGACACTTTCCGCAGCGGCGGAGCCGGAGGACAGAACGTCAACAAGGTGGAATCTGGCGTACGTCTGCGCTACAACTGGAAGAACCCCAACACAGGCATTGTTGAGGAAATACTCATAGAATGCACTGAAACCCGTGACCAGCCCAAGAACAAGGAACGCGCCCTGTCACGGCTGCGCACCATGATTTATGACCGCGAACATCAGAAATATATGGATGACATTGCCGCCCGCCGCAAGACCATGGTCTCGACAGGTGACCGTTCGGCCAAGATACGCACCTACAATTTTCCGCATGGCCTCATAACCGACAACCGCTTCAACTAGACCATCTACAACCTGCCGGCTTTCATGGACGTATCCATTCAGGAC
>JAGHSY010000103.1 GCA_018065615.1 Candidatus Colenecus caballi
TGCCGCCGCCGAAGTCACCTCCCATGCCGCCGCCAAAGCCGCCCATGCCGGCACCGCCGCCAAAGTTACCCATCTGCAGTTCCTCGACCTTGTAGTCTGCAGGAAGTTCGAACAGTGCGGGATCGACATCGACCTCTTCAATGCTTGAAGCAGACTGGCCCATTGTGCCCCAGTCAGTAACAGATTCACTCTTTATGGTTATGTTCTTGTAGATCCAGAGAGTCTGTGTTGTAGAGTAGCCCTGATTGCTGGTCGTTATAGAATACTTCTTGCAGTTTACACCTGCAACTTCCTCTTCACCAAGTTCCTGAATCTTGTTCTTCTTGATAGTCTTGGCATCCAGGTTGTTCCAGTCGAACATTGGAGCGGAAGCACCGCCCATCATGCCCATACCCATGCCGCCCATCATGCCGCCACGGCCTCCGCCCTGGCCTCCACGACGACCGAATGAAGGCATCTTGGTAGCTGTCTTCTCAGCGTCATTGATGGTATAGTTCTCTTCACCAATCATCAGTGAACGGGTCTTGCCGGCCTCACCGCGGTCAGTTACTGTGACTGTCTTGCGGCCATAGTCGTCAAAATATATCTTGGTAACCATCTGGCTGGGATCAAAGTTCATCTGACGCTGACCGCCCTGGCCACCCTGACCGCGCATGCCACCCATGCCTGCACCGCCGCCAAAACCGCCCATAGCGGCACCTCCGCCAAAGCCGGCACCTCCGCCCATTCCGGCAAAGTTGGCAGCCATATCGTTCGACATGGTTATGATACCTGATTTAACTCCGAACAGAATCTCAGCGGGTTCGTTCTTTTCTTTCTTGGCAGCATTCGCTGTCATACATACTGCTGCAAACATGCACGCAGCCATCATGAATTTTCTCATATATGAATCAAAAAGGTTAATAATCCGGAAATGTGCTGCAAGTTACAAAAGTTTTGCTTTTGCTGTACCTACTTTGAACTTGATATCCATCTCAACAATTGTATGAGCGGCATCGTCACTGACAAAAATGGTCAGAATGTCGCGGTCCTTCTTCTTGCCTTTCTCCACATAAGGTTCCACCAGCCTGAACTTCAGGCAGCTGTACTTCTTGCCGTTCGTCTTCAAAGTCTCCTTCCCCATGAATATCAGGCTCTCGTCCAGGACCTCGGCGGCATCGGCCAGCTTGAAATTCATGCGCTGTCCGTCATGCAGGTTCTTCGTGTCCATGCTGCGCGCATAAGCCACCACGCTTATCATGTCATAAATGGGGCTCTTGCTGTTTACGGTCTTTGCCTTCACATGACCGTCCTTGTAGGTCTTGCTCAGCCTGCCCTGCCAGGTGCCGTCATCAAGCCGGGTAAAGTCATCGTTCTCAAAGACAATGTCATCCTCCTCAATGCAGTGCTTCTGGAAATGTATGGGAGCCGCATCGGCCGGTCTCACATAAGTTGTAAGGGTATCATTCAGGCTGAAAATCTTTTCAGCGGCTTTAGTCGTACGTGCAACAAGCTGCATCATGACTGCGTCCTGCCCCTTCCAGGCTGTCTTTTTCGTAGTCAGTCTGGCTTCTCCTGCCTTTACCGGTCCGATGTACAGGCCGTAGTCCAGCACTTCGTTTTTCCAGGCAGTCTGCGCGGCCAGGTTCATCCCGAAGAAGGCCAGCATCATAATTGTAACAATCCTCTTCATGACAGTCAAACTTTACAATCTCTATAATTATGATGTAAAAAGACCATGAAATGTTAAATCACCGGGATGAGAGATTCTGACAGATGGAGCACCGGCCTTCTCATTGTGCCATGAATGCTTCAACGTCATCGGGATGGTAAGGGATAATGTCCTTTCCCAGAACGCGGCATCCGTCTTCCGTAATCAGAATGTCGTCCTCAATGCGTATGCCGCCAAAGTCACGGTATTCTTCCAGCTTGTCGTAGTTGATGAATTCCGTGTGCATCTTTTCGGCCTTCCACTTGTCGATAAGAGCCGGGATGAAGTAAATGCCGGGTTCATCGGTCATGACGAAACCGGGCTGCAGACGGCGGCCGCAGCGCAGACAGTCAGTGCCGAACTGGTCCGACGGGCGCACCTCATCATCGAACCCCACATAAATCTGTCCAAGGCCCTCCATGTCATGCACGTCCATGCCCATCATGTGTCCCAGACCGTGCTGCAGGAACATGGCGTGTGCACCTGCCTGAACGGCCTCCTCAGTGTCTCCCTTCATCAGTCCGATGTCCTTGAGACGGTCGGTCATGAGACGGCACACGTCAAGGTGCATGTCCATCCACTTGAGTCCCGGACGTGCCTTTTCAATAGTCAGGTCATGGCATGCACAGACAATGGAATATATGTCACGCTGACGGTCGGTAAACTTTCCACTTACAGGCATTGTACGCGTGTTGTCACTGCAGTAGTTGTTCACTGTCTCTGCACCGGCATCGACAAGAAGCAGACGGCCGGTCTCAAGAGGCTTGAGTGAAGGATCTCCGTGGAAAATCTCGCCATGCATGGATACTATGCTGTTGAATGACACTTTTGCTCCGTATGTCATGGCAATGCCCTCCATCAGGCCGCCAATGGACTTCTCCGTCACACCGGGTCTGCAGGCCTTCATGGCAGCCGTATGCATCTTATATCCGATGGCCATTGCACGCTCAATCTCGGCCACTTCGGCATCGGACTTTATGGAACGCATGCTTACCACCGCTTTTATAAGGTCAACGCTTGCGGCGGCCCTGGTCTGCAGCGGGTGCATGTCCATCAGGTCTGCAATCTGAATCATGTGGTCGTGGCGGTACGGCGGCAGGAAATGGATTTTCTGACCGCGTCCACGGGCTTTTGACAGCATGATGGGGAGCTGTGCCAGCGGTGCCGAACTGCCGACTCCGGACTGTGCGGCCAGGTCATGCACGGACGGAACGAATCCCGTCCAGATAATGTCCTCAATGTCAATGTCGTCCCCCAGCAGCCACTCCTGACCGCTGTCAGCGTCAATTATCCCTACCAGTCCGTCACGTTCCTGTCCGAAAAAGTACAGGAAACTGCTGTCCTGACGGAACGTGTAGCCGTTTGCCGGGTAGTTGCACGGCGCATTGTTGTTGCCGAAAAATAGAATCAGTCCGCTGCCCACCTTCTCCCTGAGAATGCGGCGGCGCTCAGTATAGGTACTTGAGTCGAAAAGCATAATCGGTTATTTTCGTTTTGCGGTAAAGATAAGAAAAAAGTTGGAGTGTTGTCCATTTTTCCGCCGTTCCGCCAATTCCTGGTACCAGCAATCGCGTCTGTGGGTCGTCTGGTGGTACCAACCCCCGAAATTTGGCATGGTTGGTACCACCACGAGCTTCAGAACCCACTTTCGTGGTACCGAATAATGGCAAAGCGCGCATTTGCATCCGTATTTTCCAGTTCCGATGTGTGCCCGCCATTTTCGATGGGTTCCGCCATTTCCTGGTACCGGCAATCGCGTTTGTGAGTCGTCTGGTGGTACCAACCCCCGTAATTTGGCATGCTTGGTACCACTACAAGCCTCAAATCCCACTTTCGTGGTACCGGAAAATGGCAAGAACCTGCGTTTCACTTGAAGTATTTCTCCAATTCTTTTTTTGGAATCCTGCAGAATTTTGCAATCTGACGGATTGAAAGATGGTGAATGCGCCTTATCCTGTGAGCAAGGTTCAGACGCTGTTCCGGATTCAGCCAGCGCGCACTTAGCACACCAAATTTTGTCTGGCATTCAGCTGAACAGATTCTGTTTGCCTCATAATCCTCAAGTGCCACCCCTGCCGTCCTTGCCATTTTTGAAATGACAATATCATCTTTTCTGCTGCTGTTGCCAAGAAACACGCGAAAGCTGTTGGGTGAGCCGAATATCTCCTCAAACCGCTGAACGTCAATATAGTTCGATGGCAACAGGAATCCATTGCAGAACAGCCAGTCGTCAGGAACAGGCTTCTTGCTGAACAGAAGTGCGTTTCTTGTACGGCGGGACATGTTGCCGACCATTTCAGTTGCATGGTATGTGCCGTCTGGCCATGACTGCCATACCGGCACGGTGCCCTCGGACTTGAAATATAGCGAACAGGTTCCCCAGGGATAGTTGTAGGGCATATATCGCTTGCCGTCTTTTGTAGGTTGGATGACAGTGTATATGGCAACATTCTGCAGATATTCCCGGCTGTCCACTTTCGCAAGATGAAAATTCAGATGAACATTGTCACTGTCACCACGGCTCTCAACAATGTGACGGATCATAGACCACCGGTACATATCCATGAAACTGATACAGTCATCGGACTGGCCGAACAGCAGCAGATGCGGATGTGTTTCCTCTATTGAGAACGAAATGACTTTGACAGGTGAATTTGCAGCACACACGCCAATCAGGTTAAATGCGGCATAAAAGTCTGATAATGAACTGATAAAGTTTTGAGAATCCGCACCATTGGCGAACATGTGGAAGAAGTAACCGTTTTCCATGAATATCAAATTTTAAAGTTTACAGACCAAAGATAATGATAGTCCTTCTATTATTTGCAACGGTTTTGGAACATTTTTTTCAAAATCCGATGTGCCCGCCATTTCTTGGTACCGTCAATTGCCGCTACAGCGCCTACAGTGGTACCAACCCCCGTAATTTGGCATGGTTGGTACCGCCACGAGCTTCAGAACTCACAATCGTGGTACCGAAAAATGGCAAAGCACGCACAAAGGAAATACGCTTAAACCTGCGTGACGGCAGATCAGCGGCGGCGGGAGCAGGTGTCCTTCAGGGGGCAGCAGGAACAGCGGTTACGGTGGCGGGCAATGGAAATGACGGCCAGAACGATCATGGCTGCCAGCAGGACAATGACTATCAGTGTGGCGGCGTTCATAGAACTGCAAGGGCAATTAAATAACCTATGTACGCAACGCCCCATGCCACAAGGCACTGGAACAGGACCACCCACAGGGCCCATCGGCCTCCAAGTTCACGGCGTATGCTGCTTATGGCTGCCACACACGGGGTATAGAGCAGGCAGAACAGCAGCATTGACACTGCCGATGCAGGACTCAGCAGGGTTCCTATACCCAGCAGGTCCATAGTGGCTACGACACTCTCCTTGCGCATGAATCCGCAAATAAGAGATGTGACCACACGCCAGTCGTCAAGGCCGATGGGTCGGAACAGAGGCGTAAGGATTCCGGAAATCCATGCCATCATGCTGTCCTGGCTGTCCTGCACAAACTGGAATCTGAAATTCAAAGACTGGAGCAGCCAGATGATAACGGTCGATATGAGAATGATGCTGATTGCACCCTCTACAAAGTCACGCGTCTTGTCCCAGAGCAGGTGCCCCACGCTCCTTAGACCCGGCAGACGGTAGTTGGGCATCTCCATGACAAAAGGTGCGGGCTGATAGTTGCGGTGCAGCAGCTTGGCGCCAAGTGCCACCAGAACACCCACCAGCAGCGACAGCAGGTACAGCGCGGCCAGCACCAGACCTCCGTGGCCGGGGAACATGAATGCGGCAAAGAAACCGTAGATGGGAATCTTGGCGCTGCAGCTCATGAACGGCGTAAGCAGAATGGTAAGACGGCGGTCACGGGCCGATGGAAGCGTACCTGCGGCCATCACAGCCGGAACGCTGCAGCCGAAACCAATGAGCAGCGGGATTATGGAACGCCCAGACAGACCAAGCTTGCGCAGGCTCTTGTCCGTGACGAAAGCAATGCGTGACATGTAGCCCGTATCCTCAATCAGACTGAGGAAGAAGAACAGCACCACAATTACAGGCACAAAGCTCAGCACAGTCCCCACTCCGCCAAATATGCCGTCGCGTACAAGTGAAATTATTACAGGACTGACACTCGCCTTTTCCAGTCCGATGCAGACAATGCCGCTCAGGGCATCAATCCATCGGGCCAGAAGCTCCTGGAGCGGAGTGCCTAAGACGTCAATGGTCAGCCACAGCACCAGACACATTATCAGGATGAAGATTGGAATGGCTGTCCATCGGCCTGTCAGGATACGGTCAATGCGCTTGCTGCGCAGGTACTGGACGCTCTGTGACGGCTTGATGACAGTCTGGCTGCACAGGCGGTCAATGAACGTGTAGCGCATGTCTGCAATGGCCGCGTTGCGGTCCAGACCGCGTTCCTGCTCCATCTGCAGCACAATATGCTCAAGCATCTCCTGCTCGTTCACGGACAGCTGCAGGGCATCAAGAACCGCCTTGTCGCCATAGACAAGCTGGCCGGCTGCGTATCGGACCGGAATGCCTGCATTCTCTGCGTGGTCTTCAATCAGGTGCATGATGCTGTGCAGACAGCGGTGCACGGCTCCTCCGTATTCGTCCTTGTCGCAGAAATCCTGACGCGCAGGGACTTCGTGGTATCGGGCTATGTGCAGGGCATGGTCCACAAGCTCCTGGATGCCTTCGTTCTTTGTAACGGAAACCGGCACCACAGGCACGCCCATGACCTTTTCCATTTCGTTGATTCGTATTGAGCCGCCGCTTTCAGTCAGTTCGTCCATCATGTTCAGAGCCACCACGATAGGAATTCCAAGTTCCATGAGCTGCTCGGTCAGATACAGGTGGCGCTCAATGTTCGTGGCATCGACCACGTTGATTATGCAGTCCGGACGCTTTTCAAGGATGAAATTGCGTGACAGTTCCTCTTCATGGCTGTATGTCATGAGCGAACACAGGCCAGGAAGATCGGTCACAACAGTGTCATCATGGCCTTTCAGCTGGCCGTCGTGACGTTCCACGGTCATTCCCGGGAAATTGCCCACATGCTGGCTGGAACCCGTCAGAGCATTGAAAAGCGCTGTTTTGCCGCAGTTCTGCTGGCCTACGATTGCGAATTCCATGGTCTGGCCGTCAGGAAGCGGATGTTCGTGCGTGGAATCGTGATATTTGCCCGCTTCACCAAGACCAGGATGGGCGTTGTGCTCATGCAGGGACAGGTTGTAGCCAAAGTTGACATCGGATTTAATGCCTTCCGATGCAGGCACTGCGCTGCAAGGGCTGACAGTGATTTCATTGGCTTCTGAAAGACGCAGTGACAGCACGCAGCCGCGGACCAGCAGTTCCATGGGGTCACCCATGGGAGCCAGTTTCAGCACGCGCACCACCGTTCCCGGCAGTATGCCCATATCCAGGAAGTGCTGGCGCAGACCGCCCTGCCCTCCTACCGTGAGCACCTGTGCGCTCTCACCTACTGTCAGTTCCTTCAGTGTCATATTGCAAAGATAACAAAAAAGGGAACCTTACGGCTCCCCTTTGAGTTCAATTTATTCCCACTCGATTGTGCCTGTGGGTTTCGGAGTCAGGTCATACAGGACGCGGTTGATTCCGGGAACTTCTGTCACAATACGGCCGGTAATGTGTTGCAGCAGTTCAAACGGAACGTTCTCAACGGTAGCGGTCATGGCGTCACGGGTGTTCACCGCACGGATAATGCAGGGCCATTCCCAAGCGCGCTTGTCGTTCTTCACGCCTGTTGACTTCATGTCTGGAACAACGGTGAAATACTGCCAAACCTTGCCCTCAAGACCGTTCTTTGCAAATTCCTCACGCAGAATTGCATCGGACTCACGCAGAGCCTCCAGACGGTCGCGTGTAATTGCGCCAAGGCAGCGTACGCCAAGTCCGGGACCTGGGAACGGCTGACGGTAAACCATGTTGTCCGGCAGACCCAGTTCGTGACCTACAACGCGGACCTCGTCCTTGAACAGGAACTTGATAGGCTCCACCAGTTCGAACTTGGGGTCTTCAGGCAGACCGCCTACGTTGTGGTGTGACTTGACAGGACCTGATTCTACAATATCGGGATAGATGGTACCCTGAGCCAGGAAACTGATGCCTTCCTGCTTGCGGGCCTCTTCTTCGAATACGCGTATGAACTCACCGCCAATGATCTTGCGCTTTGCTTCGGGGTCCGATACACCGGCAAGCTTGTCCAGGAAACGGTCAGTCGCATCAACGTAAACAAGGTTGGCATTCAGTTCGTCACGGAACACGCGGATAACCTGTTCGGCCTCACCCTTGCGGAGAAGTCCGTGGTTGACATGAACTGAAACAAGCTGCTGTCCGACAGCCTTGATAAGGAGTGCGGCGACTACCGATGAGTCAACGCCTCCTGACAGAGCCAGAAGAACCTTCTTGTTACCAATCTGAGCGCGCAGGTCTGCAATCTGCTCGTCAATGAATTTCTTTGCCAGTTCGGGAGTTGTTATGCGCTCCATGCTGGCCGGACGTACATTTCCTGAAATCATATGGGTTAATGTTTGAAAAGAATGAATTTTCGATGTGCAAAATTACATCAAAACGAAAAAATCCGTGTTGGTGGAAATGTTATTTTTTAAAAAAAAAGCAGGCCGATGCCCCAGCACCGGCCTACCTATTTATAATATGCTTCTTTTCAGCGCAGCAGTGTGGCGCGCACAGACTCAAGTTCGGCCTTCATGCCGGTCAACTGTTCACGCAGTTCCTCAACGTCCATGGCGTTCAGGGCCTCAAGCGGCTTCATTGCGTTGTACAGTTCCTTCATGCCGGGATAGTAGTCACTCAGAGCCTGGACGCTCTGCAGAATCAGGAACAGACGCAGAGTCACGTCGCTGGCATCCTGGTCCGTGAACAGCGGCAGGAACTTGTCCGCATTGTGGCTGACATGATACAGGGTCTCAATGCTCATAGCCGCATTCATGTCCCAGAAGAACGCAAGACGTCCGTTAGCCTTTTCATTCTCGTAGAACTTCTTCATGTCATCGGCAGGAGTATCGAAATTGGCATTCTCCTGGAAACTCTTCAGTGCCGGGTCATTGATATCTGCAACAAGTTTTGCCAAAGCGGCTTTCAATGGCTCTATGTCCATGCCGTAAGCCCTTGCAACCTGCATGTCACATGCAATGATGGAACATGCGCGGTATTTCTGGTCCAGACGTGTCAGTTTGCTGACCGATGCCGGATCAATCAGGCATTCAGGCTTTACCAGCCTGTCAGCATCGGTCAGAATAAATGAACCGTCCTCAAGTCCGATGAAGACATGACCAGCGTCCTTGCTCATGGCCAGAGCTGCCAGGCTGTCAATCTGCATCTGAATGTGGGCCTCAAGCTGAACCTGCTCAAAAGGCTTGTCAGCAGGCTTGCGGTTTTTGCAGCCTGCAAGTACCAGAGCGGATGCAAGAAGGACTATTGATATTCTTTTCATAATTTAGGAATGATGAAAAAATAAGTTGGTAAGATTTATGCAAGATTGTTTATGGATTTTGGAGACGGAATGAAGGAGCGTAGCGGGCTACGTGACTGA
>JAGHSY010000075.1 GCA_018065615.1 Candidatus Colenecus caballi
CGCCGCGAAGGTACAACAATTTGCTGAATACCGCATTACGAACGCAAAAAAAATACAAAGCATTCCAATTATGTGGCATCGGATTTGATAATATCGAAATATACCATATCTTCGTAGCTACACACAAAAACACATCGGACTATGTTAGGATCAGACAACTATTGCGTTGTTCTTGCGGGAGGATTCGGAACGCGTCTGTGGCCACTCAGCCGCAAAGGCATGCCAAAGCAGTTCCTTGATTTCAACAATGACGGCAAGACGCTGCTCAAGATTACAGTTGAGCGCATGCGCAGGATATTTCCGGAGGAGAACATCATTGTGTCAACGAATCTTGACTTCTATGATGACGTCTGCAGCCAGCTGCCGGACCTGAATCCGCTGCAGGTGCTGCGTGAGCCGGTCATGAAGGGAACGGCACCCAGCGTAATGCTGTCCGCATACCACATCCGTGACATCAACCCCAACGCAAACATACTCATAGTGCCGTCGGACTTGGTGATAAATGATGACGAGCCGTACATGAAGGTCATTGAACGCGGCATGCAGTTCGTGCAGGACAATACCGGAATTCTGACGGTCGGAATAAAGCCGACCCGCCCCGAGACCCGTTTCGGCTACATTCAGGCCGATGAACTTGTGCAGGACGGTTTCTACAGCGTTCGCGCCTTCACTGAAAAGCCTGAGGAGTCATTTGCGCAGGTGTTTGTGGACAGCGGCGAATTTTTCTGGAATTCAGGCATCCTTATGTGGAACGTGAATTCGTTCATTGACATTGCACGCGAATGCCTGCCTGAAATGGTCGCCCAGTTTGACACCATATTCAACACCATGCACAACCGTGACGCGCGCCGCAACCTGCTGTATTCGGTCTATGAGGCATTTCCGCGCATATCAACAGACTACGGCATTCTTGAAAAGACCGATAAGGTGTTCATGGCAACGGGTGACTTCAGTTTCAATGACATAGAGAGTTGGGACCTGCTGTATGACTACTGCGCCAAGGACGGCAACGGCAATGTGCTGGGAATCAAGAACTGCCAGGTCTATAACAGCAACAACAGCATGCTTCTGTGCCAGAATGAAAAGAAACTGGTCGTAATTGATGACCTGTCAGACTTCCTGGTGGTTGATACCGATGACGTGCTGGTGATATGCCGCCGCGACAACGAGACGGACTTCAAGAAATACATTAATGACGCCATGCTCAAGTATGGCGAAAAATACACCTGACCAGTGTCCAGTGCCAAAGGCCGTCTGTCCGGGCTGCTTGCCCTGAGTCCCATACTGGTGTTCCTGCTGGTTTACCTGCTGTCATCGGTCTTTCTGGGTGACTTCAAGCTGTGTTGTCCAGGGAATCATTCCTTACGGCGCTCAACTGCTCATGGCTGCCTCTCTGACAGGACTTACGGCGTTTGACATTCTTCCATATCTGTATTACCAGTACGCAATTGCCGCGTGTCTGGTGCTTTCAATTGCATTTAAGGGAAAATGACATTATTTTTGAATGAAGTCCGAAAAAGACTATATTTGTAAAAAGAACAGTAACAATGGTAAATCTTCTTTACGCTGTAGCAGCTTTTACATGTGCACTGGTGGTTCTTATTCTGCCGGCCAGGACGCGGCGGAACCTTTCAAAAGGCCAGCCAATTGACAGGGCATTCCTGCGTCTCATTGACTGGACTGTGATTTTCTGCTGTGCTGACGGTACATGGGGTCTGGTTGCCAGTGACCTGATCATGAATGACCATATCCTGTTTGCCGCATCTGCGATATTCCATTCGTTCGCTGCTTTCACACCGCTTGTATGGCTGTATTTCGTAATCACATACGTTGGGAAGATCAGATACAGGAGGTATTATTTCCTTATATCGTTAATACTGTTCTTGGCGGAGATGGTGCTTGTCTTTACCAATTTCTGGGACAGGCAGGTGTTCTTTGTCAATGCAGACGGTGAATACCAGACCGGCCCGTTACGCAGATATCTGTTCTATGCCCAGTACCTGAATTACGTTACCATAGCCATTCTGGCATTTTTCCGCATTGTCAGGAACGACAGAAGGAATTCCAATTACCTTGCAGTCCTTGCATTTGTGGCGGCTCCATTAGGCGCAGGCTTCTTCCAGCTGCTTTATCCCGATGCTCCTGCGTACTCAATAGGCTACATGCTTGGCTGCTGCATTATCTATTCGTTTGTGGTAACTGACATCATTAACGCACGTACCATGGAAAACATCAGCATGAGCAGAGCCAATGAAGCAAAGACGGCTTTCCTCAACAGCATGAGCCATGACATAAGGACTCCGCTCAATGCCATAACCGGTTTCAATAATGTGGCTTTGGGAGCGCTGGGCAAGGATGACGGAAAGGTAAAGGACTGCCTGAAGAAGATTGCCCAGTCAAGTGACGCGCTTCTGACCATCATAAACGACATTCTGGAAATCAGCCGCATTGAAGCTGGCAAAATCATTTTTTCTGAAGACAAGGGCAATGTCCGATACTCTTTCGTCAACATAGATTCCATGATGCAGGAGATTGCCAGGACTTCCGGCATAAGTCTATCATTCTCATTCGGAAAAATTGAAGACCTGTATGTGATATGTGACTTTGCACATTGTGGTAGAGTGTTCACAAACCTGATCAGCAATGCAATAAAATATACTCCGCGTGGAGGGTCGGTTGATGTGCATTGCGAGCAGACAGGCCGTCGCAGTGACGGCTACGGGCTGTACACCTACACATTCAAGGACAACGGCATTGGAATGAGTGACGAGTTCCAGAAACAGCTGTTCCAGCCGTTCTCACGTGAGCGTACCAGCACAGTCAGCAAGATTCAGGGAACAGGTCTGGGGCTGGCCTTGAGCAAGAACCTGGTTGAAAGTATGGGCGGCACCATCAGTTGCGAAAGCCGTCAGGGTAAAGGTTCAACATTCACCGTCACCCTTCCGTTCAGAATTCAGGAAGGTCAGGAGTACGTGGTACCTCAGACTAATCCCAATGACATGGAATTTCTGCGTGACAGGAAGATACTTCTTGTTGAAGACAATGAGCTTAACCGGGAAATTGCAAATGCAATCCTTGGCGAGATAGGGGCTCATGTGACCGATGCCGAAGACGGTTCTCAAGCTGTTGAAATGATGAAGTCACCTGAGGCCGATGATTTTGACCTTGTCCTGATGGATATCCAGATGCCCACAATGGACGGCATTGAAGCAACCCGTCAGATTCGTGCCTTGGGTACGAAGGCATCGCGCATTCCTATTGTGGCAATGAGCGCCAATGCTTTTGAGGAAGACCGGCAGAGAGCTTTTGCTGCCGGCATGAACGGTTACATTACCAAGCCGGTTGACCTTTCCATACTGACATCCACTTTGAAAAAGTACCTTATTTGATAAGAATGGGATAATAGAAGACAGAATGGCGTGGTCTCACTGCCTGTCACCGCAATTCCTGACAATACGATAGTCCTTAATCCCATATGAGACAGGTTTGTTCTTTTGTGTCGTTTTCAGTCAACGAACACATCGGCTCCACCCCAATTGTCATCAGAGATGCGGAAATACGGGCTGGAGATTAAAAGCTGACCGGTCTTTATGTTCACTTCCTTAAAACGTGGCTGGATATATTCTTTTTTCATAGCTGGTTCCTTCAAATGGTTTAAAACATTTTCTTTACGGTCTTGCCTGATCTGGTGCGGATAATGTTCACCTGCCCCCGGACGGGTGCATTCAGCAGTTTTCCGTTCAGGTCATATATTGCCACTGTTTCGTCAATTGAACCGTTCAGGTCAATGATTCCCGGAACTGACGTGATGTTGTCCCCGTCCTCAATTATCAGCATGAAGCTTTGAGCCTTGGCTCCGCCACTGCCTTCTATGTACGCACGGAACGGTGACACGTTGATGTTGCCTGTCGCGTGGTAGAACCGGTTGTCCTTCAGGTAATACAGGTTACCGTTTGTCTTGCCGTCCAGCTTCACTGCCTGGAAACTGCCGGTCAGGGCGAACCCGCTTGCAGTCTGAGGCGTTGCAGTCAGTGTCAGGTCCGATGTGCTCGTCAGCGTGAATTCTGAATCATCCGAAAGGTTTCTGAACAGGTACGGCACACCCGCCTGAACCGTCTCCACTTTCTGGAATGACAGCGAACCGCCATCGGCCTTTGTCATATCCTTGAGCTCATAGAACTCCAGACCTTCAGTGCTTGCGGGTACGAACGGCAGTACTATGGTACCCCAGTTGTCTTTTGCCAGCGTGCGGTGATAACTGGCCTGCAGCTTTTCATGGGAAAATGTACTGCCGGTTGCCATATACGGTCTGTCGCTGTCTGTAAGGTCGAACAGGAGTGTCGCATTGTATCCTAAGGCGTTATTACCCAATTGAGGAACGGATCTGAGCGTTATTGTCCCGCCGGTCATATTTGAAATGGCCATGTAGCCCAATTGTTGCAGGCATGACGGTAATGACACTGAATTCAAGCTGCCACAGTTATTGAAAGCCGAAGCACCTATTGATGTTACTTTTGTCAGGGAAAGGTCTATTGCAGTGAGTTTTGAACAAGAGAAAGCTGTTTCACCGATTGAGGTTACTGTGCTTGGAATGCTGATTGATGAAATATTGAAATCTTCAAACGCATAGCTGCCTATGCTTGTAATGCCATCTGGCAGTTCAACTGAAGTAATTGATTTCTGATAATCTTTCCATGGTGTTTCATAATAAGCGGCATACTGTTTAGTGAAATCGGCCATCTGACCACTTCCGAATATTTTCAGAGTGTATGTGGTGTTATCGGCATTCTTTAAGACATACCATCTGAGATTCTTGCCATCTTCACCGGCACCGCAACAGCCATTTGCTTGAACAGATCCCGCAAGGTTCTTGAATTCTTTCCATACGGGAGTGCAGGCGTACAAATAAGGAGCTTCTGCACTGAGTCCATTGCCAAAACCGACTTCAATATTAGAGACTTCAACACCGGCGAACATCTTGTTGTTTTCCAAATCGAAAGGAATTTCTGTTCGGACATTGACTTTTTCAAGACCGCTGTTTTCAAACACGTTTGTTCCAGTCTGCTCAAGGGTTTCAGGGATAGTAAACTCTTTCAGCCGAATACAGCCAGAGAAAGCCTTGGTGCCAATCTTTTTCAGGTAGTAAAATCTTATGCCAGTATCAGAGCTTGTCGTGTACCATAAACTTGTGCTACTAGTGATGCGTTAAGCGACGCATCTACGCTTGCAACTAATTAATAACATATAATTTAAACGCGTTCTTTGATAACTTCGATTTGAAATGAGTTCGTAATTTCGTGGGCTTTATCCCACTGATTATGAATGAGGGCAAGTATGTGTTTACCCAGGTGACAGGTTTCATTCCGAGGCAGATTTTCCTAAGGCTTGTGGATAAGTACAAAGGAGACTACCGTGTGAGAGATTTCAA
>JAGHSY010000082.1 GCA_018065615.1 Candidatus Colenecus caballi
CTGTTATATGGCTCCTGAGACACTTTGGCTGTGAGACGCAGAAATCTCAATGCCCAAAACGGGTAAATAGTGCATCGAAAGGTCCGGTCCAAAGAATGGCACCCCGCCCACAGGGCTCCTGATGCGCTTTGGCTGTGAGACGCAGAAATCTCAATGCCCAAAACGGGTAGATAGTGCATCGAAAGGTCCGGTCCAACGAACGGCACCCCGCCGCTCACTGGTTCCAAGCGGCACATCACGCCTGAGCAGAAGAAATCTCGGCGCAGAAAATGGCGGAATCTGCGCCGACACCACCACAAGTTCAGATACATTTGAGGACATGCTGAAGTCAGGCTGGAGCCATCATATGCTGCGCAGTATTGACAATGGGGGCGGATAGAAACATATTGGCTTTACTCACAGAGAATCCACTAAGCCAGCATTGAATATAGTGATCCTATTTGATTTGCAGCATAATAAAAAGGTGGCCGCAATTTTGTTGCGGCCACCTTTGGATAGTTTGTATCAAAGAATCAATACTTGTCTTCAGGAACGTTTCCAGCGTAAACGTCCTTCGGTACTATTTCAATGAAGTTGAACGGGCATACAGCTGTGGGATCATCAAGCACAAGACGGATTCTGATCCAGTAGTCCTGAGTGTCTCTCATGAAACGTGTCACGAGAATTCTTCTCAGGCAGTCCACATCATCACGCAGAATCGTGCCATTACCGTATGATGCAGGAGCTTTCATGTAGCCACGGTTGTGCATAGCCTTTTCGTTTGCTTGAATTGCCAGCTGCTTGGCTTCGTCACCTGAAATAGTCTGTGTGATATCTGAATCTTTCTTGTTTCCGATGCGGGCATTATTACCGGCAATTCTCAGATCAAGAGGAATGTCCTGTGCTTCCCAGTCAGCTTCTTCTCCTTCACGGAAATAGATCTGTACCATGCCGCGGCCGCCTACTTTACCGGCGCTTGCCATCGTATTCATGAACATGCGGACTTCATAAGTGCCTTCATACGGAACTGGCGGCAATTTGACCATGACGTCATACATGCCACGTATGGTCATTTCATAACCCATGTAGCAACCGAATCCGGAGTCTGCGTATCTGACATAGAATTCTGTCTGGTCTGATACCTGGAAGTTCTTGGTCTTGCCCTGACGGAAGCCGACAACATATCGGTCTGCAGTAGCATTGTCATTTCCTTTGCCACCATAACGTCCTGCGGCATTGCTGTTTATGAAGTCAGGTGACAGAGTGTTGCACATGTATCTCATTCTTGTTTTCAGGACATCCTTTCTGGTATGGTCATCATACAAAAGGAAATCATCAAGGTAATAGTAGCGGCCGTTGTTTGCGCCAGTGAACACTTTAGGTTCGATTACCTTGAGACCGGGAATGAAACCTTCCTGACCGACAATACCCTTGCGGTTGATGAAACGGAATCCTTTGTCTTCATAGGGGGTGCTGATTCTCATAACTGAATGCGGGAGCATTGTTTCATAGAAGTCTTCAACATCCTGATGTTCCCAACCGTTATAATTGTTTGTGATTTCCTTGAACAGGATGTTCATGTTGCCATAGGTCAGTTCTTCAGGCAGCATGTGGTAGAGAAGGAATTTCTTGAGTGAGTTTTCAGCATACTGCAGTGTATCATAGGAGTTGAAGGTGTTGCCATCTTCATCAGTGTAATCGGCGTCTCCATATATGCTGTGGGCAAATTCTCTCAGAGCTTCAAAATCGGCCAGACCTTTTCTTTCAAAAACGTCATCGGTCGGAACGAATGCTGTGAATTTGAAATATCTGTGGTTTGGATATATGGCTGTTTCATTTTCGTATGAAGTGGAGTATTTGATGGCTGTTGTGCCCTCGGTCTGGAACTTGAGCAGTGTTGAGTCGTAATCGGGCTCAATGTATTCATCGTCCATGTACCAGGTGCTGAGCGAGTCTGTAAGACCGGTGGCTACAAGTGCATTGTAGAAACAGGTTATGTTTGTGTCAAGGAGCATGACATCCGGCAGGAAATCATTACTCGGGTTGATGATTCTGTTCACCTTGTGGACAACACCGTTCTGTACGGTGTCGTCACGTACTATGAGTTCAGCCATCTTGTTGACCTTGTAAACCGGCTTCCAGCTGTTACGGGCCGAATCAATCAGAGTGGAGTCGATGTCATAGGTCAGGTAACGGTCCAGAAGGTTCGGATAGGGGAATGTCTGACCGGGTACCAGGTCATTGCAGAAGAAAGTGGAGTTGCAGAGATGGGTCTTTGCTATGGTGTCACACTGTCCCTTGGTCAGGTCATATACGGTGTGGGTGTTATCTCCAAAAATTTCATTAAGATGGATTTTGAATGCTTCATTGTCCGGGGCAAAGCATGTATGACCGCCGTAGGTCCTCATTTCTCCCCAAACATTGGCTACGTCAAGACAATGAATGAAATCACTGTATTCTCCATTGCGGTTGAGCAGCCAGTCAGCAATGGTTTCACCACTGTTGATGTAGTAGGTTTCCGGATGCTGTTCGCTCCACAGGTCAGAGCATGCGGCTTGGAACATGCCGGTAGCGGCTATTGCCAGTGCCACAATTAGCTTGGACTTTCTAGAATGATTACTTTTAAAGTTGTTCATATTAGTTGGTTATTAATTATTTAGTCTTCTTTTAACTATGCCTGTACGTGCGTATGTGCGCGTACTTTTATAGCATTAGCGCGTAAAGTTAACCATTTATTGCTTTTGAACAAAAAATTTACATACATTTTATAAAAAAATAAAACGCCCCACGGCTTGATGTGAGGCGTTTCATTTTCATATCGGACGGTGAATTACCAGTTCATGCGGTAGTTGCCGCTAAGGTGCAGCAGGGCAAACAGATAAATAAGGCCGTCATAATATACGTCATAGTAACCGTCTTCATACGGTTCAAGCTTCTGTTCGAACATGTGGCGTACAAGGTCCTGGCTGTACGGGCCGTCCATCATGAGGCTGGTGGTTGCCATGGTGCCTACAAAACCTATGGAATGACGCAGGTTGGGTTTCCAGCGGCCACCGCCCCAAGGACGTGCGGAGACATCACCGTTCAGAGCGAACTGGTCGGGAAATTCGGTAAGTCCGTATCGGCCTACAACTGTGTTCTGCATCTTTTCGGCATACTGGCTCTGCCACTGGGCATCCTTGTGGTACCAGGTGAAGTCCATTGCAATGTTCATAGGTACACGCCATGAGTCGTAGTGGAATTCGCTGCCACGGTTGGGGGTGCCGTCAAACTGGCCCTGGTCGGGGTTGATGCCCGATACCGGGTCAACTGCGCGATGCAGGTATGCACGTGCGCTGTCTGCCAGTTCACGGTAGATGGCTTCACGGCCGTCATTGGCAGTTTCGGCCCAGATTTCATAGAATGCGGGCAGATGGTATGAAGGATCGGTCCACTGGTTTGAACGGGTGTCAGGGCAGAAGTTGATGAGCTTCTTCTCCATGTTGATGATGTTTGTCACACCGCCTGTGCCGTCCTTTGAGAACAGCTGGTTCAGAAGGGTCTGGGCCTCTTCAAGGTAGTTGAATTCCTCATAGCTGCCCCAACGGCGTGAGGCCAGCAGCAGGTCTGTAACGTAGTAGAGTTCACCGTCACTGGCGCTGCCCTGTGATGTGCGGCGGCCGTCTGTGCGGCATGACCATGCGAACAGGCCGTGTGAAGGACCTTCCTCATTGTGACGCATGAAATGGTTTGACCAGCGCCACAGTCTGTTGAACATTTCGGGCTTGTCCATCTGGACGGCAACCATCATGGCGTATGACATGCCTTCCGTGCGGACGTCATTGTTCTTTACGTCAGAAATGTAGCCCATCTTCTTTCCATCGACCTCAACGTCAAAATAGGCACCGCGTTCGGGATTTTCGAAAATCTCTTTGTAAACGTCAGCAATTTTCTTGTCAATATCGGCCTGGGGAATACCCAGTTCCTTAAAGTAGTTGCGGTACTTGCCTGTATCAGCGTAGCCCTTCTTTGCGGGAGCCATCTTGCCGGCGGCGTTCTTTGTGGTTGAGCAGGCTGTGAATGCGCCGCTCAGGCAAAGGGTAGCAAGGCAAATGGCAATTGTCTTGAAATTTCTCATATGATAATTGGTATTGCTTATATTACTTGATGTATGACTTCCAACGCTGGTAGGCCTCTTCATAAGCGGGCATGTCAGCAGCCTTTGGTTCGATTACTCTGATTTTCTGCAGTGAAGCGAAGGCCTCATTGTGGTCGTTGTAAATGTGAGCACCCATGCCTGCACCCTTGGCGGCACCTATTGAACCGTCTGTGTCATACAGTTCGATGGTCGCTCCGGTAACACCTGCAAGAGTGTTGCGGAAAAGCGGGCTGAGGAACATGTTGGCATTGCCTGCGTGAATCTTGTTGACGGGCATGCCCATGTCTTCCATTATTTCGATTCCGTACTTGAATGAGAACACAATGCCTTCCTGAGCTGCGCGGAGCAGATGTGAACGGTTGTGTATGTTGAAGTTCACGCCCTGGAAGCTGCAGCCGCGCTCCTTGTTTTCAAGAACACGTTCGGCGCCGTTGCCGAATGGAAGGACCGATACGCCGGCGGCTCCGATGGGGGCCTGTTCGGCAAGGTCGTTCATGTCATTGTAACTGAGTCCTTCAGTCATTATGTTGCGCTTCATCCAGGCGTTCAGGATACCTGTGCCGTTGATGCAGAGCAGTATGCCAAGACGGTTGAATCCGGTCTTGTGGTTGACGTGGGCAAATGTGTTGACGCGTGACTTGGGGTCATAGCTTATTTCACCGTTGACACCATACACTACGCCCGATGTGCCTGCGGTCGAAGCAATTTCACCGGGTTCGAATACGTTCAGTGACAGAGCGTTGTTGGGCTGGTCACCTGCGCGGTATGTGATGGGGGTGCCGGCGGCAAGACCAAGTTCCTGAGCGGCATCGGCTGTCAGGCGGCCCTGCTTGTCAAAGGTGGGACGTATTTCAGGAATGAATGAACGTGGAATGCCGTAGTAGTCAAGCAGGAATCCTGCAATGTCACCGTTCTGGAAGTCCCAGAACATTCCTTCTGACAGACCTGATATTGTGGTTGAAATTTCACCGGTCATACGCATTGCAATGTAGTCACCGGGCAGCATGATCTTGTCAATCTTTTCAAAGATTTCAGGCTCGTTGCGCTTTACCCATGCAAGTTTCGATGCGGTGAAGTTGCCGGGGGTGTTCAGAAGGTGGGTCAGACACTGTGAGCGGCCAAGTGAATGGAACGCCTCTTCTCCGATTTTGACGGCGCGTGAATCACACCAGATGATGGCTGGACGGAGCACTTTCTGTTTCTTGTCAACGCAGACAAGACCGTGCATCTGGTAGGAAATGCCAATTGCTGCTATGTCTTTGGGGTTGATTTTTGCCTGTGACATTACGTTTGCGGTGGCTGCCTTAAGGTATTTCCACCAGTCTTCAGGATTCTGTTCAGCCCATCCGGGGTTTACTGCTTTGATGGGTGCTTCACTTTTGGGGGCGAATGCCGTTGCAATGCAACGGCCGCTCTTGACTTCTACAAGACTGCACTTCACTGAAGAGCTGCCAATGTCATAACCTAATAAATACATGAAATAAAATTATTGTTGTTCGTAATTACCAAATTAAAGCACACAAAGGTAGGTAAAAGGTTTTTAAAAGCAAACGCGCGTGTTTATTTTTATAAAAAGGAATACCGATATTACATGAAAAACGATTACATTCGCATTCCAGTAACCAATAATGATCCTGCTAATGAAAAAAGCCCTTCTATTTGCGGCGGTGACTCTTCTTTCACTGTCCTGCTCATCGGAAAATGAAAGTCAGTTGAAATTGTGGTATGATTCTCCCTCAAAGCAGTGGACCGATGCACTGCCGTTGGGAAACGGTCGTCTCGGTGCCATGGTTTTCGGAACTCCGGCCAAGGAACGGATCCAGATCAACGAAGAGACAATCTGGGGCGGAGGTCCCCACAACAATGTCAACAACAAGGCCAAGGACGGACTGGATGAGATACGTCAGGCTCTGTTCGAGAACCGCCGCAAGGATGCACAGGCACTTTGTGACGAATATATAAACACTCCGGGACCTCATGGAATGCCGTATCAGACTGCCGGATCTGTAATACTGGACTTTGATGGGATTTCGGAATACACCGACTATTATCGTGAACTGGATCTGGAGCGTGCAGTTGCCACTACGACTTTCAAGGCCGATGGAGTCGGATACAAGCGTGAAGCTTTCGTGTCATTTGAAGACCAGGTGATTGCTGTGCGCCTGACCGCTACTGAAAAGAGGTCGCTTTCTTTGACTGCCAGTTATGATCTGCCGTACCGTGAGGACAGGATCATATCCCGTTCATCGGACCTGCATGATGGTTATGCTTTCATGACGGTGTCCTGCAAGGGTGACGACCATGAGGGGATAGAAGGCAAGATCCGTTTCACTGACAAGACTCTGCTGTTTGCCAAAGGCGGAACTCTGGAGGCGTCGGACGGAAAGATTGTGGTGAAAAAAGCCGATGAAATCACGCTTTTTATCTCAATAGGCACCAATTTTGTGAACTATCAGGATGTGAGCGGCGATGAGAATGCGGCTGCAGACAGGTGGCTCAAACCTTTTGTAACAGGCAAAAAGAATTTCTCAAAAATGCTTGCCGCCAACGTCAAGGCCTATCAGAAGCAGTTCAACACCGTAAGCCTGGATCTTGGAAGCAATGACCAGACCAAACTGCCTACGGACCAGCGTCTGGCACAGTTCGATGACAACTTTGACCCGCAGTTCGTGGAGCTGTATTTCCAGTTCGGACGTTATCTGCTTATAAGCTGTTCGCAGCCGGGCGGTCAGGCCGCCAACCTGCAGGGTATCTGGAACGAGAGCCGTCAGGCACCTTGGGACGGCAAGTACACCACCAATATAAATGTGGAGATGAACTACTGGCCTGCATTCGTATGCGGTCTGGAAGACAATTTCGATCCGTTCCTGAAACTGGCTAAGGAGTGCGCCGAACACGGTAGGGAGACGGCCGCCATGTACGGCTGCCGCGGCTGGACGCTGCATCATAACACCGATATATGGCGTTCGACCGGCATGGTTGACGGCGCGTACAACGGCATGTGGCCTACCGGTGCCGCATGGTTCTGCCAGCAGATATGGGACGGATATCTGTTCAATCAGGATCCGCACTATCTCAAGGAGATTTATCCGCTTATGAAGAGCGCGTGCGAATTCTTCATCGATTTTCTGGTTGAGGAGCCGGTTTCAGGCAACAGATATCTTGTTGTGGCACCATCGTACTCACCGGAGAACGCTCCGCAGATGGACCCGGATAACCGCAACATTACCACATCGTTCGGTGTGACTATGGACAACCAGATGCTTGCAGACCTGTTCGGCAACACCATCGAGGCTGCTGCGCTGATGGGTGAGAACGCGCAGTTCACAGATACTTTAAAGACCATAAAGAGCCGTCTGGCTCCTATGAAGATTGGCAGTTGGGGACAGTTGCAGGAATGGTTCCAGGACTGGGACAACCCGCGTGACAGCCACCGCCACGTCTCACACCTTTGGGGCATGTTCCCCGGCCGTCAGATTACAGCTGACTCAACTCCAGACCTGTTCAAGGCCGTGCGCACCAGCCTTGAGGCCCGCGGAGACGCTTCGACCGGCTGGTCAATGGGATGGAAGGTCTGCCTGTGGGCGCGTCTGCTTGACGGCAATCATGCCTACAAGCTTATTCAGGACCAGCTCAAGCCTGTAGCCGGCGGTCGCGGATTCGGCGGCAGCGGCGGCACTTACACGAACCTGTTCGATGCACATCCGCCATTCCAGATTGACGGAAACTTTGGCTGCACCGCCGGTATTGCGGAAATGTTCGTACAGAGCCATACAGGTGAAATCATGCTGCTGCCGGCACTGCCTGACGTATGGAAGGACGGTACCGTCGAGGGCCTGCGCTGCCGCGGCGGTTTCATCCTTGAGGACCTGACCTGGAAGGACGGAAAGCCGGTGAGCGCCAAGTTCAAGTCAACTGTTGGCGGAACGCTGAAAGCCAGCTGGAACGGCATGAGCCGCAGCGTGGAAACAAAGGCCGGAAAGAGCTACACGTTGAAATTCTGACTTTTGCAGTGAAGACATCGGAACCCCGCCTTTATGGTGGGGTTTTTGTTGTTTCAAGTCAACTTTTATGTACCTTTGCGGCCGTTAATTACTTTAATACCTTTTTTTATGAAAAGAATCAGTTTTGTATGCCTGATGCTCAGCATGCTGACGGCAGTACCAGTGAGTGCACAGAAGAAAGTGTCAGTTGACCTTGGCGGTTTTGTTGCCGTACAGTCTTGTTATGACAGCCGTGTCAGTTCCCAGGGAGCCGGCGATTTGCTCTATATGTATCCGAAAGACAAGGTATATGACACTGAAGGCAAAGACATCAATGAGCGCGGTCATGCCAACTATTTTGCAAATATGGCCCGTTTCATAGCAAGAATCAACGGTCCCGAACTTTTTGGAGCCGCTTCCAGAGGTTACGTGGAAATTGAAGTTTCAGGATATAACGGCAGCGCTGCCGCATCGAACCCCATACTTTACCGTCACGCTTATGTTGCCCTGGATTGGGAGAACAGCTCTCTGACTCTGGGTCAGACCTGGCACCCCACGAATGAAATGTTTCCGGGTGTGGTTGACATTGCAATAGGTGCTCCGTTCAATTCTCTGAACCGCAGTCCGATGCTCAAGTACGACCGTTTTCTTGGTGATGACAGGAGCCTGAAGCTGACTGGCGCCGCCATTTTCCAGGCTATGTACTGCTCAAACGGTCCTCAGGGCAGGTCAAGCGATTACGCAAAGAATTCCATGGTTCCCAACTTCTGGCTGGGCGCCGAACAGGCAATTGGTGATTTGAAGCTGACAATTGGCGGTGAGTTCCAGCGCATTGCACCTGTGTTTAACGGCAATGACAAGAAGTACCTGAACACCTTTGACGGAATGGTCCAGGCCGTTTACGCACATGACAAGTTCACGGCAAAAGGCAAGGTCCTGTACGGCGAGAACATGTCACACCTTGGTCTTGTAACCGGATACGGACTTAAGGCCGATGGCGAATATTCACCTCTGACTGCAATGTCGTCATTCGTGTTCCTGTCATACGGAAGCGCTCTCAAGGGCGGTCTGATGTGCGGATACATGAAGAACCTTGGTGCAAAGGATGATCTGGTTGATATTTACTCTCTGGAGAAGAACCTGGACGGAATGTACCGCATTGCCCCCAGCATCCAGTACGTGACCGGCAACGTGAACCTGGGGCTTGAGTGGGACATGACCACTGCGGCCTATGGTGATATTGAGGCCAAGGGCACCGTGACCAACACTCATGAAGTGACCAATCACCGCATACTTGCATCTCTCATGTACACATTCTGATTGGATTCCGATATCAGATATCATTTGGGGGTGGCCGTTCTGGTCATCCCCTTTTTTCTGTTATTTGGCGGAACCGGTGAGAATGGCAATGCGGGCGGGCAATGATTGGAAAAAAGTGAGTAACTTAGCGCCTGTTATGAAGATAGGTGATATCGAGTTCGGCGAAAGGCCTGTTTTCCTGGCACCCATGGAGGATGTCACTGACCCGGCGTTCCGACTGCTGTGCAAGCGGTTCGGGGCCGATATGGTCTATACCGAATTCGTGTCAAGCGATGCCCTGATACGTGAGGTGAACCGCACTATGCAGAAACTGGCCATCTGTGATGAGGAGCGCCCGGTGGCCATCCAGATTTACGGCAAGGACACTGAAGCCATGGTGGGTGCGGCAAAGATGGTTGAGGCCGCGCACCCCGATGTGCTGGACATAAACTTTGGCTGTCCGGTCAAGAAGGTGGCAGGCAAGGGCGGCGGGGCAGGTATGCTGCAGAACATTCCAAAGATGCTTGAGATTACCCGTGCCGTGGTTGATGCCGTAAAGATTCCGGTGACCGTCAAGACCCGTCTGGGATGGAACGATGACAGCAAAATTATTGTAGAACTGGCCGAACAGCTGCAGGACTGCGGCATAAAGGCTCTGACCATACACGGACGGACGCGTGCGCAGATGTACACCGGTCAGGCTGACTGGACGCTGATTGGCAAGGTCAAGGAGAATCCGCGCATGACCATTCCGATTATAGGCAACGGTGATGTTACAACACCTGAACGCGCAAAGGAGTGCTTTGAGAGATACGGGGTTGACGCCATAATGATTGGTCGTGGCAGTTTTGGGCGGCCATGGATTTTCAGGGAGGTGAAACACTATCTTGAAACCGGTGAACTGTGGCAGGACCCCGGATTCCAGTGGAAGATGGACGTTCTCAAGCAGGAGACGCTGGACAGCATTGCACGGCTGGACGAGAGGCGCGGCATTGTGCACATACGCCGCCATCTGGCTGCAAGTCCGCTGTTCAAGGGGCTTGAGGATTTCAAACATACAAGAATAGAGATGCTGCGTGCCGAGAGCGTGGACGAACTGTTCGCAATCATGGACCGCATAACAGAAAAGTGGGGAACAGATTAGTCCGATGAAAAGGGAAGATTTTGAGATAATGGCCCCTGTGGGCTCGTGGGAATCACTGGCAGCAGCCTTTCAGGCAGGTGCGGGTTCCATATATTTCGGTGTGGAGAAACTGAACATGCGTTCGCGCAGCGCCAGCCATTTTACGCTTGATGACCTGCGCAAGATTGCATCGGACTGCAATGAACATGATGTAAAGAGTTACCTGACTTTGAACACGGTCATGTACGGTGAGGACATTCCGCTTATCCATGAGATAGTCGATGCCGCTCTTGAGGCTGGAATTTCGGCCATAATTGCATGTGACATTGCTGTCATGACCTACTGCCGCAAGGTGGGTATGGAGGTGCATCTTTCCACACAGCTGAACATAAGCAACATTGAGGCCCTGAAGTTCTATGCGCAGTTTGCCGATGTGGTCGTGCTGGCGCGTGAACTGAACCTGGAGCAGGTGGCCGAGATCTGCCGGCAGATTCAGGAGCAGAACATCTGCGGCCCGTCCGGACAGCAGATACGCATTGAGATGTTCTGCCACGGCGCGCTGTGCATGGCAATAAGCGGCAAGTGCTACCTGAGCCTGAACGAACTTGGCGCAAGTGCCAACCGCGGGGCCTGCATGCAGGTCTGCCGCCGCGGATACATTGTCAAGGACCGCGAGAGTGACATCGAACTTGCCGTTGAGAACCAGTACATAATGTCACCCAAGGACTTGAAGACCATACGTTTCATGGACCGCATGATAAAGGCCGGCGTGCGCGTGTTCAAGATTGAGGGGCGTGCGCGCGGACCCGAATATGTGAAGACGGTCGCAGGGTGCTACGGCGAGGCCATACAGTCATGTCTGGACGGAACGTTCACCGATGAGAAGAAGGATGACTGGGACGGACGTCTGGCAACGGTGTTCAACCGCGGCTTCTGGGACGGCTACTATCTGGGCCAGCGCCTGGGCGAATGGAATGAGAAATACGGGTCGCAGGCAACAGAAACCAAGGTCTATGCCGGCAAGTGCACCGATTATTTTTCAAAGCTGGGTGTGGGCGAGTTCCTGATGGAGGCCTGCAGCGTAAACGCCGGTGACAAGCTTATGGTTACAGGCAACGCAACCGGCTGCCTGACTTTCAACCTTGATGACCCCAGGGTGAACCTGAAGACGGTGGAGACTGTTCCGCAAGGTGTGAAAGTGTCATTCAAGACGCCTGAAAAGGTGCGCCGTGGCGACAAGCTGTATAAAGTGATTTCACGAACCAACTGATTCAATATGAGAAGACTATTCATGGGACTTGCAGCACTGGCCCTTACAACAGTGGCTGCGGCGCAGGACAGCGTTACAATTGACGTTGAGAGCGCAAAACCAAGCGGAATCATTGATGAAATGCTGTACGGACAGCTTTTCGAGCACATTTACTTTTCAGCCAACAACGGCGTATGGAACGAAATGATCTTTGAGCGTTCATTCGAACCGGAGCAGTACCCCGGCATCCATCCGCGTGACGGCTACTTTGACGGCTGGTACATGGATGACGACATGATTCTGCACTCACCCACGCGTTACGAGCAGCCGCTGGAAATAACGTCAATAGAGTCCGATGACTACGAGATAACCATGGATGTGAAATGGCGCGCATACAAGCTGGCACGCCGTTCTTGGAGCGGAGGACTGATGGACATACGCTTTGCATTCGGAAACAAGGCCGATGGAAGCGCATATTTTGCACGCATACATGACCCGTACTATGAGGGACGTACGTTCACACCGGCACAGACCGAGTCACAGATTGCAGCAGCCAATGAGGCCAATGCCCGTGCCGCCGTACAGCAGCGCAGTGCAACGGCAGACTTTTCAATATCGGCAATGGAGGAGCGTGAGGTGAGCGGCTTTGGAGGCCGCAGCCGCAAGGTCAGCACACTGACGGCGCTTGCATCGGCCCCTGCGGACAAGAGCCAGGTCAATGAGGAGCAGCAGTGGCACAAGCTGAAGATACAGCGCAAGGGGAGCAGCGTGGCAATGTTCTGGGACGACGCCCAGGTTGTTGCCTATGACGGACTGGAAAACAGCGGAATGAACGTCCTTACGTTCTGGGTCAACTATACCGAGGCTTATTACAGGAACATAAACGTGACGGCTGCTGACGGAAGCACAGTGTTCCAGGGCACACCAAAGGATGTTCAGATTCCTGCTATTGCACAGCAGTGGACCGGATTCGGAGACGGGCAGTTCAGCCTGGTCAAGGGCGATGCCGTCAACATGGACTATTCACAGCGCATTGTTTCAAAGAAGGGACAGTCCGGCGTTTTCCAGGGACCGCAGAACGTTGTTTCAGGCGAACAGTACCTTGGCTCCATCTACGCAAAGGGCAAGGGCAGTCTGTCAGTGGGCATGCGGACAGAGGACGGCGCTTTTGTAGCTGTACAGAATCTTGGCAAGGTAAGCAAGGACTGGAAGAAGTATGAATTCACACTTGATGCAGGAGCTTACAGCGGAGATGCAGACTTTGCTATTGCAGTTGAGAAAGGTGACATTCAGATTGACCAGGTGACCATGAGTTCGAAAACCGGCGTTGAAATGGGCGGTTTCCGTCCTGATATTCTCCAGACCGTAAAGGAACTGCACCCCACATGCCTGCGCTGGCCGGGCGGCGGATATGTTGCGCAGTACAACTGGAAATGGGGCATCGGACCGCAGGAGCAGCGCGTGCGCTGGCCGCACTGGATGTGGATGGACTATGACCAGAACAACTTTGGAACCGATGAGTTCATACAGTTCTGCCGCGAGATAAATTCAGAACCCATAATAGTGGTAAGCGTCAAGTTTGAGCGGCCTGAGTCCGAGTACCAGGAGATTCTTCAGGATGCGCTTGACTGGCTGCGCTACTGCAATGAGCCGGCAACAGGCGAGTGGGGCGCAAAGCGTGCCGCCAACGGACATCCGGAGCCGTACAACGTGAAGTACTGGGAGATTGACAACGAGATGTGGGAGATGGGCATTGAGCGCTATGAGAAGTGCGTGCGTGACTTCAGTACCGCAATGCGCAAGATTGACCCGTCAATAAAGATCATTGCCTGCGGCGGATTCCAGGAGGACGAGCAGTTCATAAAGCGCAGCGGCAACTATTTCGATTACCTTAGCCTGCACCACTACGAGCAGCAGGGCGGCTATGCAACCGGTCCCAAGCGTCTTGGACAGCAGTACGACCGCTATGCACAGATGATTGCCGAAAGTCCGAACCCCAACATCAGACTGTTCATATCGGAATGGAACCTGAACAGCATTGACTGGCGCACCGGCCTGTTTGCCGGCGGTTTCCTGAACGAATGTGAGGCCCGTGACGTGGTGGGCATGGGCGCTGCGGCCCTGTTCATACGCCGCACCGATTCACCGGACTGGAACAATGCCTTCATCAACTTTGACTACAAGGATGTGTTCAAGGCTCCGAACTGCCAGGTCACCGAACTGTGGTATGACCATTTCTCAAAGTACCGCCTGAATTATACCGGTGAAACCGGCAATTTGAGCATAAGCACCACCATGTCCGAGAACGGCCGTGACGTGATTGTCAAGATAGTCAACCCGACTGAAGAGCCCGCCGTCCTGCGTGTGCGCGGCCAGTGGGAGGGCGTGCAGTCATCGGTCTTTGAATACTTTGCGCCGGGTTCGCTCACCGTGGCCAACAGCATGGAGGACAAGAATGCCGTTGCCCTGAAGAAGACATCGGCCAAGTCCGATGGAAACGATGTGGTGCTTGACGTTCCGGCACTTTCTGCAGGAGTACTGACAATAACCAAAAAATAAACCGATATGAAGAAATCAATCCTATTGGCAGCAGCAGTCGTTGCACTGGCAGGCTGCAAGAGTTCAGTGGCTGAAACCTATACGCAGAACCGCGTGGTGGAAGACGGCGGCAGCGGTGCATACAAGGCTATCATGGTCGAGGAACCCAGTCTTGAGGCACATACCGTTTTCCGTCCGGCAGACCTGAGCGCATTCGGCAAAAAGAATCCGCTGCCTGTTCTGGTCTGGGGTAACGGCGCATGCACCAACAGCCCTTGGGAGCATCAGAATTTCCTGAGTGAGATTGCATCGCACGGCTTCCTGGTCGTTGCCATCGGACACTGGCCGGCAGAAGGCGAACGCTACCGCGGCGCCATGTCAAAGTCTGAGCAGCAGATTGAAGGCATTGACTGGGTCATTGCACAGAATGCCGATAAGAACAGCCCGTATTATCAGAAACTTGACCTTAATAATATAGCTGCTGCAGGAATGTCTTGCGGCGGTCTGCAGACTTTGACCAACGCAGGTGACGAACGTCTCAAGGCCATCATGATATGCAACAGCGGCAGTTTCATTGATCCAAGCGGTGCAGTCCCCGGAATGCCGATGCCCACAAAGGATGACCTGAAGAAGATTCACACTCCAGTAATGTATCTGCTTGGCGGTCCCACTGACATTGCTTATGAGAACGGCATGGATGACTTCAGGCACATTGACCATGTGCCAGCTTTTGCAGTCAATTTCCCGGTGGGTCACGGCGGCACTTACGGCCAGATTCACGGCGGTGAGTTCTCAATTGCAGCTCTGGCATGGCTGGAGTGGCAGCTCAAGGGTGACAAGGAGGCCAAGGCCATGCTTACAGGAGACAATCCCGGACTGCTTGCCCGTGAAGATTGGACCCTTGAAAGCAACGGAAAGTGATCAGTGGGGACAGTCCCTGCGCAACAGGGACAGTCCCTGTTGCGCAGGGACTGTCCCCATTGTGCAGAAAATTATTATCTTTGATGTGTCAAATTACTGATTTATGAAAGGAATAGTACTTGCAGGTGGCAGCGGAACCAGGCTGTACCCCATTACAAAGGGCGTGAGCAAGCAGCTGCTGCCCATTTATGACAAACCTATGGTATATCACCCCATCAGCGTTCTCATGCTGGCGGGAATACGTGACATTCTGATAATCTCAACCCCGCAGGACATGCCCGGTTTCCAGCGTCTGCTGGGTGACGGCAGCGACTACGGTGTGAACTTCACATACGCTGTGCAGCCCAGTCCGGACGGTCCGGCGCAGGCATTCATCATCGGACGTGAATTCATTGGTGACGACAGCGCATGTCTTGTTTTAGGTGACAACATATTCTACGGAGCTCATTTTACCAGCAAGCTGAAGGAGGCCGTCCGTACAGCCGAGGAAGACGGCAAGGCAACGGTCTTCGGCTACTGGGTAAGCGACCCGGAACGTTACGGCGTGGCAGAGTTCGATGAGGCCGGAAACTGCCTTTCAATTGAGGAAAAGCCGGCACAGCCCAAGAGCAACTATGCTGTTGTGGGCTTGTATTTCTATCCGAACAAGGTTGTCGATGTGGCTTCAAAGATCAGGCCGTCAGCACGTGGGGAACTGGAGATTACAACTGTCAACCAGTGGTTCCTGAATGACGGGGAACTGAAGGTGCAGCTGCTTGGCCGCGGATTCGCATGGCTGGATACCGGCACGCATGATTCACTGAGTGAGGCATCGACCTTTGTCGAGGTGCTGGAGAAACGTCAGGGCTTGAAGATCGGTTGCCTTGAGGCCATTGCATACCGCAACGGCTGGATTGATGAGAAGAAGCTGGAACAGCTGGCACAGCCCATGCTGAAGAACCAGTACGGACAGTATCTGTTGAAACTGGCCCGGGAAAAGAGGCCGCAGGGTTTGGAATAATGAACATACTTGTTACTGGAGGAGCCGGATACATTGGCTCACATACTATCATTGAACTGTATAAGGCAGGTCATACTGCTGTTGTGGTTGACAATCTGAGCAATTCGAACCCGGAGAGCCTGCGCCGCGTGGCAAAGATCACGGGCAGTGAGGTGCCTTTCTTCAAGGTTGACATCCGCGACAGGGCTGGTCTGGACAGGGTCATGGAACAGTACAAGTTCGATGCCTGCATACATTTTGCCGGTCTGAAGGCCGTGGGTGAATCGGTGGCAAAACCGCTTGAGTATTATGAAAACAACATTGCAGGTACACTGGTGCTGGTTCAGGCACTTCGTGAGCACGGCTGCAAGAACATAATTTTCTCATCGAGCGCTACGGTGTATGGCAATCCTGAGATCATTCCCATTACGGAGCAGTGCCCCAAGGGCGTGTGCACCAACCCTTACGGCTGGACCAAGAGCATGCTTGAGCAGGTGCTGACCGACATGCAGAAGGCCGATCCCGAATGGAATGTGGTGCTGCTGCGCTACTTCAATCCGATAGGTGCGCATGAGAGCGGAACGATAGGCGAGAATCCGAACGGAATACCCAACAACCTTATGCCATACGTCACTCAGGTGGCAGTGGGAAAGCGCGCCGAACTGGGCGTTTTCGGAAATGACTACGACACACCTGACGGAACTGGCGTCCGTGACTACATTCATGTGGTCGATCTGGCACGCGGACATGTGAAAGCACTGCAGGCCATTGAGCGCAGGTGCGGGCTGGGACTTTACAATCTTGGTACAGGGCACGGCTATTCAGTGCTCGATGTGGTCAGGGCGTTTGAAAAAGTCAATGGCGTAAAGGTGCCGTACAGCATAAAGCCGCGCCGCCCGGGTGACATTGCCACCTGCTACAGCGACCCTGCAAAGGCTGAGCGTGAACTTGGCTGGAAGGCCGAATTCGGCATTGAGGAGATGTGCCGCGACAGCTGGAACTGGCAGAAGAACAATCCTGACGGATATCCTGAAACTAAGTCATTCTAAAAAAATAACTTGGTAATCTTTATGCATCTTGTTTTGTCTTTTGAAGACGTCATTCAGTCACGTAGCCCGCTACGCTCCTTCATTCCGTCTCCAAAATCCATAAACAATCTTGCATAAATCTT
>JAGHSY010000060.1 GCA_018065615.1 Candidatus Colenecus caballi
AAAAGAACCTAAAAGAGCTCGTCACCGAACCACAACCACTCATTCAAAATCAAAATGTCAAAGAGCCAACTTTATTTTAAAAACTTAACGCATCAGTAGTAGTTCGTGATTACCAATTGAGTACAGAAATTTTGGTTCACTCAAAAAGTATGCGTAATAATTAGTGTCAAGGTTGTAACCGGAATACTGATTTCCGGCTCACTCGAGATTTGCAGGGAAAAAACATTGATTCTATTATCTGATTCAATCCGTTGTGCCGTGTGTCAAGCTGCATTTTACGGACTTGTGCCTTTTGCCATTTTCTGGTACCGGGAATAGCTGTTGTACGGCTTGTGGTGGTACCAACCATGCAAAAATGACGGGGTTGGTACCACCATAAGCGCTACAGCAAAGATTTGTGGTACCAGGAAATGGCAGAAATACGCATTTTCGCTGGTTGGAAGGTTGGGGAGCCTTAATGTACGCGGAGTATGGCGTTACTGGCAGTAACGGGTGGAAAGTATTCCATCAGAATACACTGCAGGACCGAAAATGTGGAATACTTTCCTTAAAAAGAAATAGTGTCTGTGTCATTGCCAGATCTTCCTATACTTTTTTTTGTCAGCCTGATTTTCATTGTTCCAGTTTCTGTTGCAAATAGAATTAATCCGGAGTGAAAAAACAACCTCAGTGGGGCAAAGATACCTCTTTAAAGTTTTCTTTTTCTATATTCGCGGGAAAATCAGATTATGGTGTCATTGTTGTCAATTCTATTTGCATTTCTGCTGGCAAGCCCTTTTGATATGGCCGGGCAGCCTGTCACCGTGCAGAAAAAGATGGAAAAAATTGCTGGAGACACAGTCCGTCTCAGTTTTGATATGGATATCTCAAACGGATGGCATGTGTATTCCACAAACCAGACGGGCGGGCCTCAAAGCGCTGAAATAAGGTTGGACTCAATTTCCGGAGCAAGTCTGGCGGGCGGACTTGGATTTGCCGGTGACGAGCTAAGACACATGGATGCCATGTTCGGTGCTGAAGTCAGTTATTTTGAAAATCATGCAAGATTCATCCAGGATGTAGTCCTTGAATCGGACCGGTGGTATATTGAGGGAAATTTCACATACGGTGCGTGCAATGATGAAAGCTGTCTTCCGCCAACACATATAGAATTCATTTACAAGTCCGATGCGCCGGCGGCACAGTCATCTGAAAGCAGCGTGGCATCGGACTTGACTGACCTGGGGAGTCTGGATGGTTTCAATGCCGGGCAATGGGCTCCGGCAAACTACAGCGCATCTGCTTTCAAACGGGACAGCGGCCTGCTGGCATTGTTCCTTACAAGCATGCTGGGCGGCCTGCTGGCACTGCTTACCCCATGCGTATGGCCAATTATTCCGATGACCGTCAGTTTCTTCATGAAACGTTCAAGTGACAGAAGAAAGTCCATGCGTGATGCCGTAATCTTCGGACTGTGCATAATGGCGGTTTATGTAAGCATAGGCCTGGCCGTTACGCTCATTTTTGGCGCCAATGCCCTCAATTCACTGGCCACGAATGCAATAGTCAACATTGTTTTCTTTGTCGTACTGGTGGCTTTCGCGTTATCGTTCTTCGGATTGTTTGAAATGACACTTCCGTCAGGATGGAGTACAGGCACTGACCGCAAGGCGCGTTCCTCGGGTTTTGCCGGATTGTTCTTCATGGCGCTTACTCTGGCTATTGTGTCGTTCTCATGTACAGGACCGATAATCGGTTTCCTGCTGGTCGATGCGGCTCAAAGGAGCAGCATATTGGCACCCACAATAGGAATGACAGGCTTTTCCTTGGCTCTGGCCATACCTTTTGCTCTGTTTGCCATGTTCCCCGGCTGGCTTGAGTCCCTGCCGCGTTCCGGAAAATGGATGCAGAAAGTCAAGGTGACTCTGGGCTTTGTGGAACTGGCGTTCTCTCTAAAATTCCTGTCTGTGGCCGATATGGCATACGGGTGGGGTATCCTGCCGCGGGAACTTTTCATAATCCTGTGGATAATAATGGCCGTGATACTTGGTCTCTATCTGCTTGGATGTTTCAAATCGGGCAGGCCGGGTACAGTATCGGTTACCTTAGGAATAATCTCTCTCTCTTTTGCCGCATGGCTGGTTCCGGGCCTGTGGGGCGCCAGGCTCAAGGCCATCAGTGCATTCTGTCCTCCAATGTCCACACGGATATTCAAAAATGACGTGTCAACGGTAGAGCCCGATTATACTGACTATGCCCAGGCTCTTGCAGCATCGGATGACAGCGGCAAGCCGGTTCTGATTGATTTTACCGGCTATGGCTGCGTGAACTGCCGTAAGATGGAGGCTGCAGTATGGACGGACCCCGACGTGGCGGAAAAAATCAGCAACGACTTCATCCTGGTGTCTCTCTACGTTGATGACCGCACGCCGCTGGAACATCCGGTAACGGTTAGGGAAAACGGGCAGACGGTGAAGATACGTACAGTGGGTGACAAGTGGAGCCTGCTGCAGCGCTACAAGTTTGCCGCCAATGCCCAGCCGTTCTATGTCATTGTCACATCTCAAGGCGAATTGCTGTCAGGCCCATACACCTTTGATGAGGATGTTACGCATTTCTTGGATTTTCTTGAATTCTAAGCCTACTGTTTGGATGGCTGATTTCCAGGACATTCTTTTTCAGGACTAACCCCATACACCGTTTCATATATGATACAGTCAAAAGAGCCGGATGCTACACTGATCCAATATCTTGACAGCCATATCGTTCCCATGTACGATTCGTTTGACGGCGGACACAGCAGGGACCATGTCCTGTATGTCATGGCCGAATCCATGCGTCTGGCCTCTTTTTATGACGTTGACCGCAGTATGGTGCTTGCATCTGCCGCTTATCATGATACTGGGCTTGGCATTGACCGCAGGACTCATCATCTTGAGTCGGGCAGGATAGTGCGTTCTGACGGCAATCTGTCCAATTGGTTCACATCGGACCAGATTGAGATTATGGCACAGGCCGTTGAGGACCATCGTGCCTCATCGGACCATGAGCCGCGCAGCATCTACGGCCGTCTGGTGGCCGAGGCTGACCGGCAGATTATTCCTCAAGTCGTGGTCTCACGTGCCGTCAGGTATGGTCTGGAGCATTGTCCCGGCCAGGATCAGTGGCAGCGCTTTCTTGACCACATGCATGAAAAGTATGATTTTGGCGGTTATCTGAAACTGTGGATTCCGGAATCAAAAAACGCGCAAGGTCTTGCGGCCCTGCGCGAACTTATTCATGATGAGAAACGGCTTAGGAAACTGTTCGATGAACAGTCCATGTGCAACGGGGACTGTCCCCACTGATCAGCGCGCGTAGTTGATGGCGCGTGTCTCACGTATGACCGTGATCTTGACCTGGCCGGGATATGTCATCTCGTTCTGTATCTTCAGGGCAATCTCCTGAGACAGCTGTTCGGTCTGCTTGTCGTCAATCTTGTCAGCGCCCACAATTACACGGAGCTCGCGGCCGGCCTGGATGGCGTAGGTCTTGGTCACGCCGGGATATGACATTGCAATCTTCTCAAGGTCATTGAGACGCTTTATGTATGCCTCGACAATTTCACGGCGTGCACCGGGACGTGCACCTGAAATGGCGTCGCAAATCTGGACGATAGGAGCAATCAGACTGGTCATTTCACATTCGTCATGGTGTGCACCTATGGCGTTGCAGATATCGGGCTTCTCCTTGTACTTTTCAGCCAGGTGCATACCGTATTCGGCGTGTGCCATCTCGGTCTCCTCATCGGGCACCTTGCCTATATCATGCAGCAGACCGGCGCGTTTTGCCTTCTTGGGGTTCAGGCCAAGCTCTGCAGCCATTACGGCACACAGGTTGGCAGTCTCACGTGCATGCTGCAGCAGGTTCTGGCCGTATGACGAACGGTATTTCATCTTACCTATTATACGTATCAGTTCCGGATGCAGACCATGAATTCCAAGGTCGATGGTGGTGCGCTTGCCGGTTTCTATGATTTCTTCCTCGACCTGCTTCTGGACCTTGGCCACGACCTCTTCAATGCGTGCCGGGTGTATGCGGCCGTCAGCGACCAGCTGGTGCAGGGCAAGACGGCATATTTCACGGCGTACCGGGTCGAACGCTGAAATGACAATGGCCTCAGGTGTGTCATCGACCACAATTTCAACGCCGCAGGCGGCTTCAATTGCGCGTATGTTACGTCCTTCACGTCCGATGATGCGGCCCTTCATTTCATCGTTCTCAATGTGGAATACGGTCACTGAATTCTCAATGGCGGTTTCAGTGCCAATTCTCTGGATTGTCTGGATGATGATCTTCTTGGCCTCCTTGTTGGCGGTCATCTTGGCGTCATCAATAATGTCGTTGATGTATGATGCTGCCTCGGTCTTGGCCTCTTCCTTCAGGGATTCGATAAGGCGTCCCTTGGCTTCTTCGGCTGACAGGCCGCTTATCACTTCAAGCTTTTCACGTTCCTGCATCTGAAGCTTTTCAAGCTCTTCCTTCTTGTCGTCAATGATTGACATCTGGGCCTCAAGATTCTCACGTACGGCATCAGCTTCCTGATGCTTGCGCTGCAGGTCCTCATGGCGCTGGTTGAGCTGCATTTCCTTCTGACGCAGACGGTTTTCATTCTGCTGCAGTTTCTGGTCACGCTGCTGGACTTCCTTTTCCAGTTCAGCCTTCTTGTTCAGGAACTTTTCCTTGACTTCAAGAAGCTTGTCGCGCTTTATGGCTTCAGCCTGGGCTTCGGCCTCTTCAAGGCGGTTCTGGACTTTCTTATTCAACTTGCTGTTTGACAGGATGTATGCAATGACTGCACCTACAACCAGTCCGATAACGATACCGATAATGTATTCCATAATTCCACTCCCGCTTATGTATATGTATTACGCACCCCACTGCTACGGAAAGGTTGGGAGAACACCTTTCTGACAGTAAAGTGCGCGAAATCTCGAGATAAGGTCTGAAATGAAACTGTTATTCCCCGGCAGGTTCCTGCAGTTCGGTTCCAAGAATGGCGTCAAGCTGTTCGTCCAGCTGGCGTATCTTGTCTTTATATGGGGTCGTATCATTGAAACTTTCCCACATGACGTTTACCATTGAAATGTGAATGGCAGCCATCACATAGTATTTTTCCTCACTCAACTGGGGGTAGCGCTGACGGTACCTGTTAAGCTTATCATTGATACGTCTGGCGGCTTCGCGGTACAGGAGTTCATCTTTTCTCCTGATAGTCAAAGGGTAGTACGTTCCACCTACCATCAGTTTGATTTCAAAACTGTCATCCATTGTCATAATCAGTCAATCACGAATTCAACAATTTTATGCAATGGTCAATCTCACGCACCAGACCCTGAACCCTGCGTTTCGTGCTGTCAATGTCATGCCCCGAAACTTCAAGGACCTTGGTCTGCTTCAAAGTAGAGTAGGATTCCTCAAGTTGCGCTATTTTTTCATTCAACCGCTTGATTTCCTGATCTTTAGCTTTAATCTCCGCTAACAGGTCGGAATTCTTGCACTTGACTGTTTCGTAAAGGTCAATCAGCTTTCTGATCTTGCTTTCGAACTGTTCAACCAGTCTGGAATCGTCATCAGTCATATAAAGACCAACTCTCTATTTTTGAAAGTACAAATATAAGGGAAAATTAAGGATTTCCGATAAAAAATCCGGACTATTTTATCTGTTCTTGAGCATTTCCCTGGCTGCTTCAAGATCCTCCTTCTTCTTGGGCTCCTTCTTGGCAAGCATCATCATGTTGAATGAGTATTCAGTCATCCATGATTCGGTGAATCCAAGATGCTGCTGGTACTGGCGGATTGCAAATACAGTTTTGTAACTTGCCTCATCCTTCCATGAATTGCTGGTCATGATCTTGTGCACGGCGTCTTCTGTCATGGTGTGCAGAGCGTTCTTCAGGAAACTTGGAACGCGGAACTTCCATTTGAGAATTGTGCCTACCTGCATCAGGAGATCACCTGAAAAGCCCTGGAACTGGAACATGAACGGCTGGACCATGTTCACGTTACGGCAGTTCTTGCGTATGGATGTGTCTATTTCCTTGAAAAAGCTGTCTGTCAGACCGTACATCTGCTCCATCATCTTCTTGCAGCGTGCCTTCTCGGCAACACCCAGCTTGTTACCCTGGGTCTGGATCTTGAGACCTCTTTTAAATGTGGCAAGGTCCGGGAGCATGTTGATGTTGGTTATTCCGATGCCTCCGGCAATTTCAGCCTGGAAATACACGCGGATAAGAGTCATGAAGTCCTCCATTCCACCGATGTTTTCCGGACCGTCATTCTTTTTGCCGAAAATGTTCTTTATAAAGCCCATGTTATATCTTAAACTGTTTTAACCTTATTATGTTCCGTAATTTTGCGCGAAAGTAAAAAGAATTTCTTAATTTTGCGCGGTTTTTAAGAGAGAGAAAGAGAATTTTAAATAAATATCCACGTTTTAAAACAAAACAACAAATGATCAAACTCGGTATTAACGGTTTTGGCCGTATCGGTCGCATGGTTTTCCGTGCTGCTGTTGAGAACTTTGGTAACGACATTCAGGTCGTAGGTATCAATGACCTTCTGGATGCTGACTATCTGGCATACATGCTGAAGTATGATTCAGTTCATGGCCAGTTCAACCACGACATCAAGGTTGACGGTAACTTCATGATCGTTGACGGCAACAAGATTCAGATCTTCGCTGAAAAGGATCCCGCAAACATCACTTGGGGCGCTCTCGGCGTTGACGTAGTTGTTGAGTCAACCGGTTTCTTCCTGACTGCAGAACTTGCAGAAGCACACATCAAGGCTGGTGCCAAGAAGGTTATCATGTCTGCTCCTTCAAAGGACGCTACTCCTATGTTCGTTTACGGTGTCAATGACAAGACCTATGCTGGTCAGACCATCATTTCAAATGCATCTTGCACAACCAACTGTCTTGCTCCTATCAGCAAGGTCCTGAACGACAAGTTCGGTATCAAGCGCGGTCTTATGACAACCGTACACGCTGCTACCGCTACTCAGAAGACTGTTGACGGTCCTTCAAAGAAGGATTGGCGCGGCGGTCGCGGTATCCTGGAGAACATCATTCCTTCTTCAACAGGTGCTGCCAAGGCTGTAGGTAAGGTTCTTCCCGTTCTGAACGGCCGTCTTACCGGTATGTCACTGCGCGTTCCCACTTCAGACGTTTCTTTCGTTGACCTGACCGCTGAACTTGAGAAGCCTTGCACATATGAAGAGATCTGCGCTGCCATGAAGGCTGCTTCAGAAGGCGAACTGAAGGGTATCCTCGGTTACACCGACGAGGCTGTCGTTTCAACCGACTTCCGCAATGACTCTCACACTTCAATCTTTGACGTTAAGGCAGGTATACCGCTTGATCCTACTTTCGTTAAGGTTTGCGCATGGTACGACAACGAATGGGGTTACAGCAACAAGGTTTGCGAAATGGCTCGCGTTATCACCAAGTAAATTAAAGCACTACTTGATAAAAATCCTCGCAGCAATGCGGGGATTTTTTTTGCGCAGTGGGGACAGTGCACAACAGGGACTGTCCCCATTGCGCAATTGTACCTGCGTGGAATAATGCAGAAAATTTTATATCTTCGCAGGTGTTATGGCAAAGTATGACCTGATAACGGTACTGGGACCCACGGCTTGCGGCAAGACGCAGCTGGCGGTGGCTCTGGCTGAACGCATAGGAGGTGAAATACTGAGTGCGGACAGCCGTCAGGTCTATCGTGGCATGGACATCGGAACCGGCAAGGACCTTGGGGATTACAAGGGAATTCCGTATCACCTTATTGATATTGCGGAGCCTGGAAGCAAGTACAACGTGTATGAGTTCCAGGGGGATTTCCTGAAAGCATACAAGGATGTGGTGAGCCGTGGCACACAGCCGATAATGTGCGGTGGAACGGGACTTTATCTGGAATCGGTGCTGCGCGGATACCGGCTGATTCCGGTGCCGGAGAACCCGCAGCTGCGCGCAAGCCTTGAAGGCAAAAGCCTTAAGGAACTGACGGAAATCCTGAAGGGATACAAGGAACTTCATAACACGACCGATGTCGATACGACCAAGCGTGCAATCCGCGCCATAGAGATAGAGGAGTGCTACAGGAATACGCCCGTTGAAAAGAATGAGTTCCCTCAGCTCAGGAGCCTTAACATCGGACTTGACATAAGTCGGGAACTGAGACGTGAACGCATATCGGTCCGTCTTGAAAAAAGGCTGCAGGAGGGTATGATTGATGAAGTCAAAGGACTGCTGGACAGCGGTATTGCACCAGAGGACCTTATTTACTACGGGCTTGAGTACAAGTATGTTACGCTGTATGTGACAGGCCAGTTGGAGTACAGGCATCTGGTTCAGGAACTGGAAGTGGCAATCCACCAGTTTGCAAAGCGCCAGATGACATGGTTCCGCGGCATGGAGCGGCGTGGCATTCAGATTGAGTGGATTCCGTTTGAATGGGAGATGGAGCGTAAGGTCAGCCGTATTGTTGAATTGATGAACAGATAAGATATGACACAGGAATTAGAGGACAGATGGGGTATTGTCTATGTTCCCCGTGCGGGTGTGAAGAATTCGCACAAGCGTTGGGACCAGATCAGGGAATACCTTGAGTTCCGCAAGGTCAGGTATGACTTTGTCCAGTCCGAGGGTGAGGGCTCCATTGAGCGTCTGACCCGCATGCTCATTGACAGCGGGCATCGTACCATTGTGGTTGTAGGCGGTGACGAGGCTCTGAACGATGCCATCAACGCCATCATGTTCACCCCGCGTGAAGTGCGTCAGGAACTGTTCCTGGGCATTGTCCCCAACGGCATAGGCAATGACTTTGCCAAGTTCTGGGGCCTGGATGTGGACAACTACAAGAAGGCAATCCACTGGATAATAGAGCACAAGACCAAGAAGATAGACGTGGGCTACTGCTCATATCAGGATGAAGGTGAAGAGAAAGTCCGATACTTCCTCATGTCCGTGAATGTGGGTCTGAGCGCACAGGCAATCCGCCTTTCGGATATCTGCAAACGCTACGGCAAGAAGAATCCGGCCTACATCTTTGCAATTTTCAGCCTGTTCAAGGAGCGCAAGCAGTACAAGATGCGTCTCAAGGTGAACAGTGAGGAGATAAATGACAAGGTCATGACCCTGTGCATAGGCAATTCCCGCGGCTACGGACTGACGCCCAGCGCCGTGCCCTACAACGGATGGCTGGACCTGTCAGTCGTTTATCGGCCCAAGTTCTGGCAGACGGTACGCGGACTTTACATGATTCTGCACAACCAGTTCCTGAACCACGAACAGGTGCGCCCTTACCGCACCAAGCAGGTTGAGATAATCCAGGCCGACGGCTCCATGACATGTCTTGACGGCCGCACCCTGAAGCATACTTTCCCGCTAAAGGTATCTCTTGAAACGGGCGTGTTGAACTTTATAATTCCCGGATAATATGGCTCCGTTTGAAAAATCCGACAATTTCTTCCTGCTTGCAGGCCCGTGTGTGATTGAGGGTGAGGAAATGGCAATGCGCATTGCGGAAAAGTGCGTGAAGATGACATCACGTCTGGGCATTCCGTATGCATTCAAAGGCTCATTCAAGAAAGCCAACCGTTCACGTCTTGACTCGTTCACCGGAATTGGCGATGAAAAGGCGTTAAAGATATTGGGCAAGGTGAAGTCCGAGTTCGGAATACCCGTTGTGACGGACATCCATCAGGAGTCCGATGCACTCATGGCTGCCCCGTTCGTTGACATTCTGCAGATTCCCGCATTCCTGTGCCGCCAGACAGACCTGCTGGTCGCTGCTGCAAAGACAGGAAAGACAGTAAACATAAAGAAAGGCCAGTTCCTGGCTCCTGAGGCCATGCAGTTTGCGGCTCAGAAAGTCGTTGACGCCGGAAACAGTAATGTCATGCTGACAGAACGCGGCACCACGTTCGGTTATCAGGACCTTGTGGTCGATTTCCGCGGCATTCCTGAAATGCAGAAGTTCGGATTCCCCGTTGTGGTTGACTGCACCCATTCGCTGCAGCGTCCCAACCAGACAAGCGGCGTTACCGGCGGCCAGCCCGAAATGATAGAAACCATCTGCAAGGCAGCCGTAGCCGTAGGTGCAGACGGTCTTTTCCTTGAAACGCACGAGAATCCCGCCGTGGCCAAGAGTGACGGAGCAAACATGCTGCAGCTTGATCTGCTGGAGCCGTTGCTTGAAAAGCTGGTGCGGATCCGTCAGGCAATAAGATGAAGAAAGCGACCTCAACGGCCGCTTTCTTTATTTTGCGGGGTAGATGTCAATCTGTATCTTCTTCGTGTTGTCCGGGTTCAGCATTGCGAACAGCGAGCCTGCATCGGAACCGGTCAGGCGGCAAAGGGCTGTTGAAGGAATCGGACCCGGTTCTGGATCCTTGCCCATTGCTTCAATGGCCTGCTTTCTTACATCAGGCATCTTTTCTCCTGACACCTTCTTCACAATGCTGTTCAAGGCTGCTGTTTCGGCATCGGTCATAGGCTCGAATTCCAGTTCGAAAACATACTCAGTTCCGGTGGGCCGTGGTCTGGGACTGTCGTTTCCGTCTTTGAGGGCGTTCAAGGTGCGTCCGCCGTTCAGCTGAAGTGTGGCATTTGACAGAAGGAAAGGTTCAAGCATGAGACCGGCTGAATGTTGCGTTAAAGTCAGAACTGTCTTCTCCTTGTAACAGGTTATGCTGTTTATTACGACCCGGTTGGTGTCAGAGGTGACATAGGCACCGGTGTTGCTGTCCATGGTGTTCAGCATGCCATTCGGGTTGAAATAGTATCCTGTGGTCTTGAACTCTGGGGCGGTATTCTGAATCGGTTTGCCGGAGATGTTCAGTCCCTGGACAAAGATGCGTCCGTTTGCGTCCTCAATTACATCGAATTCCGATGTGCCTTTGGGAAGAGCAGGGAAGTGGGCACAGAATATCTTGGCGTATTTTTCCGAGCATGTGGGGATATTGCGCCTGGACATGTAATCCCAATCCTCCATGCCTTCCGACCTGGTCATTTTGTACTCCTTGCCATCGGCTTTCAGAGTCAGGTCCACATAGCAACCGGCCGATGTAGTGTAAAGCAGAATTGTTTCTTTGGTAGAAGTGATGACCTCAACGACATTGAATGTGCCGGCATTGAGCACTTTCCGGTTTTGCGGATTGACTGTGACCTTGCCGCCCTTTTCCAGGTCCGATGTGAACGCGGCGTTCAGCCTGTCAGTCATGTCCTTGAGCTTCAGGTTCTTGGCTCCCGGTGTACATTCCGTTGGAAGTACGGTGAGAAGGTTCCGGATGTTACGCTTGTTCCAGTATTTGCTTGAACTTACGTCAGTCAGCACTGTCGTGCGGCCGCTTTCCTTGCAGTTCGTTGCGGCGGCAAAGTCACATGCGTCGTTCCAGAGCATTCTGCCGTCATCAATGATCATCAGGCAGTTGGATTTGAATTCGGAAACCAGATTCAGAATATACTGCTTGTCACCTTTGAAACTGCGGCCGCCCATTTCCAGCGTGTAGCCATCGGACTCCATGGACAGGTGCATGTGGGTGGATTCACTGTCTTTGTAATATATGCGCGCCAGTTTCTTTGTGTTGTGTTTCAGATAATTAGGATAGCCGGCAGGTACAAGTTTGAACAGATTCTCCTTTACCTTCTCAGTTTGCAGGATTGCTTCTTCAACCTTGCTGATGTCCGATTCATTTACGGCGGCGAACAGCATGTCGCCAATCTGGACCAGATCGCGGCAGTTTCCCGGACCTGGTGATCCGCATCCGGCAAAGCGGCCATCGGATATGAATGTGTATGCGGTACCGTCCAATGTGACTACTTCTATCATGGATTCGATTTCATCGGGGTTTTCATACATTGAAAGGTTTCCCGGCATATAAGACGATGACTCAACGGCCAGACGGAACAGGGCTTCCAGCTGCCAGGCCTGGTCGCGGCTTATTCGGAGCACGTTTGTGACAATCTCAACGTCATCTCTGTTCCCTTCATAGGCGGCATACCATAGGTTTGTCTTGGGCATGCTGGCTGTCAGGAAGGCTCCATAGTCGTCAACCCGGCAGGTGACAGCATATTCCGGGTCGAATGACGGGCGTGATGTATAAGCCCATTTCACCGAACTTTCCGTTACGCCAAGCCTTTTGTCAACATACTTGTGATAATCGTCGCTTACGGCCAGGCTTCCTATGTGGGCCGATGTGGTCAGCCTGCCTTGTGCCGATGCGGTGAGGGTGAGCAACAGTGCTGCTGCAAAAAATGGGATTCTTCTCATAAGTCTTGTATTGTTGTCAGTAACAGTAAAACGGACAAAAATCTGATATACGTCTTCTCTCCGTTTTGTTTTACTATACAAATATAGGCCTCAAGTCAAATTGCCTGCTATTAAATAATGTTGCAAAAACATTGCAAAATTTAAAGCGCTCTACCAGCCAAGCTGCATTTCACGCCCTTGCGCCCTTTGCCATTTCCCGGTACCGGGAATTGCCGTTGTATGTCGGGTAAACCTGCCAACATTTTGAGGAAATTGCGAAAAACGCTGATATAAATTTTGAGGAGACAGCTAACGCGGTCAAGATTTTCTTTACAAACGCCGGAACGAATTTCATAGAGCAAGCAGGCTTCTACGTTCGTTCGCGAAACTATTAATAAGAATAGCGGCTTTGCGTAATTGAACGAGCGCATAAAAAAATCCCCCGCAATTGAGCGCAGGGGATTTTTTTTTTCAGTATTCCTTTGTGCCGTATCGCACAAAGCGATTTCGTTACGGAAGGTCGTGGAACAGACGGACGAGGTAAGTGTTGGTTGTAACGGTTATATCCACTGGCTCTTTTCGGATGTAATCAGGGTCTAAAGGAGCATAGCCGTTTTCCCAATCTATTGCCGGAGCAAAATAATAATAAGTACCATTACTGCCAGAAGTTCCTGTCCAATATATGTCACTGGGGTTATCATATTCATCATAGTTATTGAGAGGCAAGTATAAATCAATTCCATCAATACCATCAATGTTCCACATCATAGCACCTTTACCACCTTTTACACCTTCAGTATCTCCACAAACACCAGGATAAAAAGGATCGCATAATGTTGTAAACTCGTCCACGTCAGGCAGACGCCATCCACTCCAGGCTGCACAGGCTGCACAGGCTGCACAAGCTTTGTCGTAAGTCATCTTAGTGCCAAAACAATCATAGCCATTAACAGATTCGGCACCAACATTCATTGTAGCTACAATCACCTTTTTGCCGTCAATATCAACTACGATACCATCGTGACCGTCAATTGTGACCTTTGATGAGAATTTGTCTTTTGATACGGAGAATGAGGCCTTGGTTATCTTGCTGCGTGCTATTTCAAGCTTGACGCCGCTCTTCAGAGATTTACGGCAAATGTTGCCGTTCGTGTCAGTCAGATAGATACTGACGTTCGAATAAGATGCCGGTTCATTGCCGTTCGATGGCATGGCAATGTTGAATTCTACGCCATCGGCAGTAAGAGCCTCACCGCTTTCTTCATTATTACTGCAGTCAAGAGTGATGGGGCTTTCAAGTTCGTCTGCACATACGGTAATCTTACTGATTGATACGTTTTCTTCGTTTTCTTCGTTTTCTTCGATATTAACTGTGAGACGGAGGATACCGCCGGCGTTACGGAATTGGACAGTTCTAGCAACGACTCCACTGACAACTTCTACTTGGGCCGTCATAGGTGAACCGGTAATATTGCCGGCAGTATATGTCTGGCTTGTGGGCCAGTTTGTGCCGTTGTAGGTTGCAGGATAATAGGCGGTATATTCGCCGTCAACTGTCGGTGTAATACCCTCGAACTTACCGGTGGTGCTGCCCGGTTCACTGGTCAATTTGAAATCGTTGCCGTTAAGTCTGAAGGCATCGTTCTTAGACCATACTACATCATACTTTCCTGTTGAATTATTGTAGCTGAGGGCAGTTCTGGTATTGTCTCCGGTGCTTGCGTATATAACGTTTGCCTTATCGTTGACAATTTCTGCCGGAACCAGTTCCTTGTCGCAAGATGACAGGCCGAACATGGCGGCCATTGACATAAGTATTAATGCTGACTTTTTCATGTGGCGTGCTGTTTTATTCCCAATCGTTGTATTCGATTTCATAGATTCCGAAACTCTCTGTAAGGTTAACACTAGTGCAGACAATCTGCTTTGCATTCACCGCAACTGACTTGCAGTGCGGTGTTACATACATTTTTTTCTTCATTCAAATATATATATAAATAGGACTATATTATCGGTTCGTTTGAACGGCAGGCATCTTAGTCAATGATTTCGAATCCGGTGAAAGGAACAAGGGCCTTGGGGATGCGGATTCCTTCTTCTGTCTGGTTGTTCTCCAGTATGGCTGCAACTATGCGCGGAAGAGCCAGTGCCGAACCGTTCAGCGTGTGGCACAGCTCGGCCTTCTTTTCGCCGGTCTTGCGGTAGCGGCATTTCAGACGGTTGGCCTGGTAAGTGTCAAAGTTCGATACTGACGAAACCTCAAGCCAGCGCTTCTGAGCCTCGGAATAGACCTCGAAGTCATAGCAGATGGCCGATGTAAAGCTCTGGTCACCGCCGCAAAGACGAAGTATGCGGTAGGGCAGTTCCAGCTTCTGGAGCAGACCTTCAACGTGTGCAAGCATCTCCTTGTGGCTCTCGGCTGAATGCTCAGGGGTGTCAATGCGGACAATCTCAATCTTTGAGAACTCATGCAGACGGTTCAGACCGCGCACGTCCTTGCCGTATGAACCGGCCTCGCGGCGGAAGCACTGTGTGTATGCGCAGTTCTTTATGGGGAGATCCTTCTCGTCAAGAATCACGTCGCGGTAGATGTTGGTGACGGGAACCTCGGCGGTAGGAATCAGGTACAGGTCATCGACCTCACAGTGGTACATCTGGCCTTCCTTGTCGGGAAGCTGTCCTGTACCGTAGCCCGATGCCTGGTTGACAACGGTGGGAGGCATTATCTCTGTGTAGCCTGACTTGTTTGCCTCAGAAAGGAAGAAGTTTATGAGCGCGCGCTGCAGCTGTGCACCTTTTCCTATATATACGGGGAAACCTGCGCCGGTAATCTTGACGCCCAGGTCAAAGTCAATCAGATTGTACTTCTTGGCCAGTTCCCAATGCGGAACCTTTGCTTCACCGTTTTCAGGATTGCATGTCCAGTTGCCCACGGTATCCTGTCCGATGACGCACTCCTTCAGGTTTGACTTTACAACCCAGTTGTCTTCAGCGCAGGTGCCTTCCGGAACCTCGGGGTAGGGAATGTTGGGGATTGTGCACAGAAGGGCGGTCAGATCGTTTTCGGCCTGCTCTTTCTTTGCCTCAAGTTCTGCGGCAGCGACTTTGAGTTCGGCAACCTTAGCCTTGGCCTGATCGGCCTCCTCCCTGTTGCCGGCCTTCATGGCCTGTCCTATCTTTGCAGCAAGTGTCTTGCCCTCAGCAAGGTTGTTGTCCAACTGTGCCTGAGCCTTCTTCCTGTTGTCATTCAGTTCTATGGCCTTGGCAATAGCCTCTTCAGCATTCTTGAAATGCTTCTTCTTCAGACCTGCAATAACCACATCGGTCTGTTCTGTGATCTGTTTGAGTGTGAGCATCGGATTTACACTTTAATAGTTGAACAAAAAAGGCCCACATCTGTGAGCCTTTATTTGATTTTATCCGTTATCAGGCTTCAGCTTGCTCCTGAACGGGGATAATTGAAACGTAACTTCTGTCCTTGCGGCCAACCTTGAACTGTACTGTTCCGTCAACCAGAGCATACAGAGTGTGGTCCTTGCCCATACCGATGTTTTCACCGGGATGATGCTGGGTACCGCGCTGACGTACTATGATGTTACCTGCTTTTGCATACTGTCCACCCCAAATCTTAACGCCAAGGCGCTTGCTGGCAGACTCACGGCCGTTCTTAGAACTACCTACACCTTTTTTATGTGCCATATCTTTCTTGCTTTTTTAGGGTTATGCTACTACTTCCTTAACCAGAAGCTCTGTGAACTGCTGGCGGTGACCGTTCAGCTTACGGTAACCTTTTCTTCTTCTCTTGTGGAAAACCAGGACCTTGTCACCCTTAACCAGAGCGGTCTTGACTTCACATACAACCTTTGCGCCTTCAATGGTAGGAGTACCGATGGTAACCTGACCGTCCTTGTCAGCGAGAAGGATCTTTTCAAACTCTACAGAAGCACCTGCTTCAGCATCCTGAATGTGGTGCACGAACAGCTTCATTCCCTGTTCAATCTTGAACTGCTGTCCCTGAATTTCAGCAATAACGTACATTTAAGTTGCTTTTATTCATTATGTCCGACAGGTGGCCCGTCAACGTGACCGGCTCTTCTTCAACCTGCTACGGCGCTAATCGGGCGCAAAATTAGTGCTTTTGTTTTTGCTGTGCAAATATTGCGCTTGTTTTTACGCAGGGGCGTACGTATTTATTCTGTGACGTGACGTTAGGGAGGGAATGTGCGTCTGGTGGCGTTTGGCTCCCTAACGTGCGTTGGTAATCGGGAAATACGCCCGCACCTGCGTGGCAGAAATTACCTGCGTTCCGGGAATATGTGCGGCACCTGCGCGGTTACCTGAGCTTGTTGCTCTCAAAGTGACGGCGTATGCTCAGGAAGTAGAAGACTACACCGAAGGCGTTCACGGCCCAGGCGGCCCAGAAGGCGCTGTAGTAGCCCCAGTATTCGGAGCACAGGCCGCCAATCAGGACACCAAGGCCTACGCCGGCGTCCCATGAGGTCAGGATTGAGGAATTGGCGGTGCCGCGCTGGGAATTCGGAGCCAGGTTTATGAACATGGTCTGGAAGGCGGGGTACATGTGGCCGTTGCCAAGGCCTATGATCAGGGCGGCGCCGTAGTAGCCTATGGGGTTGTGCAGGGCGGCAAACAGCAGGTAGCCGAAAATGGACACGCACATGCCCATTGATGCGTTGCGGGACACGCGGTTCTCACGCAGGGCATGCGCTCCGGTAAGCCGTGACGTGATCAGTCCTATGGCGCACAGTCCGAAGAAAAGTCCCGTTCCACCGGTAATTCCAAGCTCTTCCTTGCCGTAAATGGCCACGTATGTTGACAGAATGCCGTAACTGAAAGCAAAACAGGCAATGCCAATGGCTTCACGCCAGCCGTCAAGCAGGAAAAACCGGTCCAGGGAAATGACCTTCTTTTCAGGAACAAAGTCTCTGGCAGGCAGTTTCATGGACAGGTCCAGAACAAGTCCGATGAACGATGTTACCAGTGACACCCAGAACAGGGCCTTGTAGTTGCCGTTGAAAGCGCCAAGAAGAACAACAGCCAGGGCGGGGCCCAGGGCCATGGCCAGGTTGTTGCTGAGGCCATAATATCCGATGGCTTCACCGCGGCGTGAAGACGGGGAGACGTCAATGGCTACGGTGCTTGCCGCAACGGTGGTGGCTCCGAACGGGGCGCCGTGCAGTGTGCGGAAAATGGCAAATGCTACAAGTGAACCGGCGGCCAGATAGCCTGCAAACAGCGCAAAGAAAAAGAACCCGCAGATTACCAGCACGGTCTTGCGCGGGAAACTGTCCACCATGAACCCGCTGAAGGGACGTACAATCAGGGCCATGACGGTGTAGCCGGTCAGCACCAGGCCTATCGTGTCCTTTGTGGCTCCGAATGTCTCACTCAGGTACAATGGAAGCAGGGGAACAATGAGCATGAAGGAGAAATGGACCATGAAATTCACAGTCCATATCTTCAGGTAATTGGCGTTCCAGAGTTTCTCTTTTGTCATGTGTTATCTCCAAGCTGGATTGGTAAGCTGGAATGGTTCGGCAGGACTTGGCTTTACCAGCTGCATCTCGACACTTTCAAGAATCATGGCCTGTGGGGCTATTACAGTGGAAAGCTGTCCTGTAGTGTAGTTGAAGTCATAGTTCTGCAGGGCTTCTTCACTTGATGCTGCAAGCACGTGCTTGAAATCCTGACGACCGAATTGTGGAATGTTATCGGGCTGGACAAGTTCCTCCTTGCCGGTCTTGACGTCAATGCGTGAAAGCATATAGCAGTTGTAGGTGATGTTTCTGAGCATGTACGTATGGTCAAGGCCGTTCTTTTTTGCCTCGGAAATGAGTTTCGCCTTCATCTTTGACATGGGGCTGGTCTTTTCACTTGTCACGTGCATGATTGAGAATCCGACCTGCGGCTTTGTCTGGTAATAATATGGTATTCTGCCGTGTCCGGTAGGACGGGTTGCCCCCGGGGCGGGAGTGCGTCCGCAGATCATGTTCCTTAGTATTCCCTTCTCAATGACGGTGAAGTCATCAGGTGGGGTAAGGCCGTCAAAGTCAATGGTGTAGTGGCCCGCAACATCCTGCCCCTTGTATGATTTCATATCGGAATAAAGGTGAAGGTTCAGTTTCTGGTCAAGGATGCGCTTGCCAAGTACCATGCTGCCTGTCATATTGCCGTACTGGTTCGAATAGAAAATGTTCGGACTCCAGGTGGTTCTTGCCGTTCCAACTTCCTTGAAAATGGTGTTGAACGATTCGGCTACGCAATCCCTCTCAAGAAGAATGGGACCGATGTAGAAGTCCCTGACGCCGGGTGCTTCACTCTTGTCTTTGATGGCCTGGGCGAATTCGCGGACCAGGCCGGCCAGTTCATCGGCATTGAATGAAGTCGGGTCGAACGGAATGTCGTACGATTCGCTTATTTCAGCGCCATAGGCGGTTCTGGCCGATGTGCTGGTGCTTATGGAGCAGCTCTTGAACGGCATGCGCAGTTTCAGCCCTTCAGAGTTCAGACGGTAGATGTCTGTCAGTTCGATATTGACTGTCAGGCTGGTTCCATAAAGACTTGGGAAATCCAGATAGATTGCAGAGAGCTGTTTTGCCAGTTCTTCCAGGGCGTTGCGGTCAATTCTGGTGTCAACCACGCTTTCACCTATGTATTCCCGTGCCGGCATGAGCATGAATTCGGGAAGCAGCGCTTCATCTTCAGGTTTGGGCTTCATTTTCAACAGGCTCTGTTTCTGGCTGTAGCTGTTGATGGCATTCTTGAAAACCATGTCGCCTACTTGCCATAAGACATGCCTGATAATGTCATAATTGGCTTTCTGTCCCATATTGGCAGCAGTGTTGATACGGTCATTCGTAATCATGGTGTCGCCAAGTTGGACATTGATGGCGTTGGTTATTTCCCTTTCCCGGTATGTTGATGAGTAGATTCCGCCAAGTGCTGCACCTATATTGAGCTTCTTGGAGTTGTTGATACGGTAGTCTATCAGGAAAGGTGCCGGCTGTCCGTCGGTGCGGAAACCGGCAATTGAACGGTCAAGTTCGTCCTGCATGGCAGTGAAGATGATTTCCTGCTCGGTCCCGCCTAGGTCCTTGGATTCCGGCTGTGACAGAACCTGAGGCAACTGGTAGCCTGTCTGGGAACGCTGGGTTTCAACCTTGGTTATGTATATCATAGGTGATATGGCGGTAACGGGAACCCATCCGGACTCAGCACCGCACTGGCCGGTGAAAACTGCCGGTTCTGCACCTGCTGCGGCAATGCCTGAGAACATGGCAAGAGGGGTGCCTATAAGTGTGACACCGCGGACAAGAAGGTCGGGACGTCCGTCGGCATAGACCTGATACACTTCAACGGGATCAACGCCGAACGAGTTGATTGAACCGCCGTCACCCAGGTATGTCAGGCCGCTGGTGGCAGTCCGGAAGTAATAACCGTATTCCTTGCCGAGACGTCTTATTTCACTGATGAGCATGTCACGCAACTGGGCATCGGTATAAGGGGTCTTGGTTTCAATTACCAGGTTGGACTGGCGTGATACCGGATCATTACCTTCAAATGCACGGCCGTGTCCGTTGCTTGAAGGGAATCCGTCAATAGGGGTACGGTCAAGAAGGAATTCCTTGAGCACACCGTCCTGCACGCATTCTACACGCTGTGCTTTGACGGCTTCATCGTCATATTTGTAATGACCGTACAGCTGGGTGCCTGCGTAACAGTCAAGGGTGGGGTCGTCATAAACCTGAAAGCCAGCGGGCAGAACCAGCTCGCCGACAAGTTTCTTGAAAGTCTGACCGCCGCTCTTCATGCGGTGGGCCTCAAGACGGTGGCCGAAAATTTCGTGAAAGAATACGCCGCTGGCTGAACCGGACATGATGGCCGGGCCGGCATAGGGGTCGGCAATGGGGGCATCACGCAAGGCGGAAAGGCGTACAACAAGGTCCTTGGCCGCTTCTATCAGAATTTCTTCTGAAGGCAGTTTGTCAAGTTCATACGCAAACCAGTCCCTGTATAGCGGACAGGTCATACCGTCAGTTGCACGTATCACTCCTTGTAACATGAGGCGTATTGCCGGGCGGTTCTGGACAACGGCCGAGCCGTCAGAATTGACAATGTATATCCTTTCAATGGAATAGTCTATTGATGCTGTGCCTGATTCAATTCCGGGACAGTCCTTGAATACGCCAGACACGCGGTCCAGGCGTTCTTCCCAAACCTTGCTGTCGAAAGTGTATGCTGATTCAGGCATGGGTTTTTCGTAGTACTGTTCAACAGGGGCGTTTGAGAAGCATGGAGCCTTGTCCTCATTGTCAGCATTGGTCATCATTTTTGATGATGCCGCATTCAGGCTGTTTACTGAAGCGGAGTAACGTTTCATGGTTTCAGACCAGATGCCCTGCCGGACTGCCATTATTGCACCGTCAGTATAAGGCACATTGATGGCTTCCATACTGCTGGTCCCGCCGTATTGGTTTGTGGCTTGTGTCTGGGATTCGTATTTGAAGTTGTCCAGTTCGGGTGATCCCACACGGATGTGAGGCGTTATGGCACGATGACGGTTTTCCTGGATTATGGAACTTCCAAAGTTGCTGCTGACGCTTGCATTGTAGGTGTCATTCATGCGCAGAGACATGAAATATGCCGGAACGGGCTTTTCCTTGAGCTGGTCCATGTTGTACTTCAGCTCTTCACGCATGGCACTGACCAGCGGGTCGGTGTCAAGGGTCTGTGCCTGCAATGGCAGGACTGCTGTAATGATGCAAACAAGCAATGTGGCCAGTCTGGCTGTTTTGGAGGACAATCTTTTCATATCAATTGGATTTTCTGTAAATGGTCAGTGTATGAAGTGCTGCGGAAATTATGAGCAGCACGGTGGCGGAAATCAGAATTGTGCCGTTTTCACCGGGAATATACGCAGGGGAGAGTTGTGCAAGCACATCGGACACAAGCGGCTTGAGCAGGAATGCGCATACGGTTGCCAGAAGACAGGACAGGATGTCCATTCCGATGGCAAGAGTCTGGTATGGTGCGGCAATGGCCTTGTGGGTATAGCCAAGTGATGACAGAATGGCGTTTTTTGTGCGGTTGCGCTCAATCATGAGCATGACGGTGATGAGCAGCAGAATGAATGCAAGCGCTGAAAATATGGCGCCGACTATGATCACTACGGTCAGGACGCGTTTCAGGACGGTGGCCAGGCGGGCAGTGTCACCGCCGCCTTCAATGACGTAGCCGTTGTCTGTAATGAACTGTGAGACCTTTGTGAAACCGTTCGGCGTGGTTTCAATGATAAGGCGTACGGGTTCAGTGCCCTTCCCGCCAAAGGTCTCCGATGCCTGCATGAGGAAACTTTCCGGGACCAGGATGGAGTTCAGACGGTCCGAGAATCCTGCCACGCGGCATGAGTAGCTGCGCCTCCTGCCACCACCGTTCAGCACAAGCCGCACGGTGACGGCCGACAGCAGCTCTTCACTAATCTGCGGTGTGCCGTTTGATGATGCAAAGCCGTAGTTGTAGAAATCAAGATAGGTGCGCGGCACAATAACCGGAATCTCGCGGTCGTCAACATCGGCCTTCCAGTCGTTGGGCGAAATGTCCAGAAAACGGTCCGGGACGGATTCCAGGAACATCTTGGTGGACAGGTCAACGCCCATGAATTCAGCGTATCCGTAGGTGTCAAAGTCCGATGAGCGGAAGGGGGCAATGTCACTCACACCGTCCAGTTCTTCAAGCTGCGTAATCTCCTTCTTTGAAAAGGCCGATGGATTGGCGTTCTTTAAGATGAGTGACGTTATGGTGTTTGCCGATGAAACGGGTTTGGTGACAACCAGATACTGCCCTTTGAATACACTGCTCTGGCTTTCCATGACCTTGCTGACCTGAGAGTAGGACCAGATACCCAGTATGACAATGACGGCACCTATCAGGCTGGCTATGGAGAATGTGACCAGCTGGCCGGTGTTGATGCTCTTAAGCAGAAGTCTGAATCGCAGTCTCATGTCACATAAGTATTGTACGGTCATACTTGTAGGGCATGTCATAGCCCGTTGAGGTCACAATTACGGCAGAACCGTCATTGCTGCATTTCTCAGCCAGCATCTGTGCCAGGATGGCGGCATTGCCGGGGTCCAGGTGGCTGACGGGTTCGTCCAGCAGCCGGAACTGCGCCGGCTGGATGAGCATGCGCACAAAGGCAACACGCTGCTGCTGGCCCAGTGACAGGGTGCCCACGGGGCGGCTTACGGTCTTGCTGTCAAGTCCCGTGCGTGCAAGAAGTTCCGTGATTTCACCGGTTGAAATGCCGGGTGTGAGCGCCGCTTTCAGCTGCACGTTCTCTACGGCAGTCAGTTCGTCAAAGAGCTTCAGGTCCTGGTACATGACGGCAAGCTGACTGCATCGGACTGCACTCCAGTCATCGGACTTGAAGGCGCGTATGTCTTGGGCATCGAATAAGATGGAACCGGCGTAGTCCTGCCTGAGACCGCTCAGGAAGCAGCACAGTGTGGTCTTGCCGTGGCCCGATGCCGCGCGGACAAGTACACTCTCTCCCTGCTGCAAAGCAAGAACCCGTCCCCAGAGTTCCGATGAACTGCCGGAGACGGTTTCATTCATTGCGTCAGGAATGACACCTGTCAGCGTAATCTGTTTCATTTTCCTGTTACAAGTCCGATGACCGTATTGCTGACGGTCTTCAGGGCATTGTCCTGCTTGTTCTTGAATGTGATTGAGAATGAGCAGTCATCATTTTCTTCAGATGGTACAATTGTCATGTATTCAAACATGTCAAGAACTTTTTCTGCAATCTGGCTGTTCTTTCCGTTGACGGGAAGGCTTATTCTGGAAAAGTCGAAAATGAAACCTCCGTACTGGCTGATGATTCCGGCCATTGGGCTATTGGCAAAAGACTTTGCGTAACCCTTTTCCATGTTTGTCAGGGTCAGGAATTTGCCGTCAAATGAAACGTCTGCATTATCAATTTCCTCATTGAGAATGTCCTGGATCTTTTGTGCGGTTTCAGGCATGGCTGCTACAGATACCGAATACTTTGGAGTTTCACTGAAGCTGATGTCTCCGTCCAGGCCGGCAACAATTCCATTTTTGATGGCGTAGATAATGTCATCAATGCCTATTCCCAATTCTTCAAGATTGCCGTTGATTTCCTGAAGTGTCTCCTCATTCAGATTTTCAAAAGTAGCCCTGTCATATTCGGGAGTTGTCTTCATCTTCAATGCAAGGGCGGCAGATGTTGACTGCGGGAGCCTTTCAAGCAGGCTGCTCACGTTCATGTTGACCGTTTTCAGTGAATCGGGGGTACCGAATGATTGGGCTCTCAAATACATGACACCCTTATCGGAGTTGGTGGTCATGAGAAAATACAAGTCTTTGTAGATATCGGTCTTGTCAATCTGCTGTCTGACGTTTTCATCGAAACCTGGAACAGATGTCAGAATGTCCATATACGCCTGCACGCCAGAATACACTGCAATGTCATCAGTGCTGCTGACAAATTCTTCAAAATAAGGCGATTCAACGGCAATCCTGTTCTGGTCAAGAAGAGTTGTGAGGTAATCTGATGACATTGAAGGCACACCTGCAACGAATGCGGTTTCATTGAAGGCGTAAGGCAGAAGCGTTCCGTCCTTTCCAATTCTGCCGGCGCATCCGGAGGCATCGGTCTCAACGTTGAGCGTTCCTGACAGCGTTTCTATGGCATCCTTCAGCTTGTTCATGTCACTGACGGCCAGAATCATTACGGGCCTGGCTTCATCCATGCTGACTGTTGCATCAGACAAACAGAAGATTATGGGCTTGCTCAGGTCAATTCCCAATGCTGAAGGGTCATCAAGCGTCTTTGTTGCAAGTTCTTTCAGCGGGGCATCCTTCAAAGCCAGTCCGATGGTGCCGCGCAGGGTCATCATGAGTGAGTTGAATGTATCATTGTCAGCCAGTTCCGTTTTGGCGAACATGGCGCCCGGATTGACTTTCATGACGATTTTAGAGTCAGCCGGAATGGCTGTCTGATAATCACGCTTTTCTGCGCATGACCACAACATGCATGCGCAAAGTACTGCATACAATGAGTTACGGAGAAGGTTCATTCTTTTCATATTGGTTTTTGTTTTGATGTTCTGCCATTTAGACGCACGAAGATAGTGAAATGTTACAGGATATGGTGCTTTTTTATACCATTTGTTTTTGCGTGACGTTAGGGAGGGAATGTGCGTTTTGCGGCGATTGGCTCCCTAACGTGCGTGGGTATTTAAGGAATACTCAAGTTTTTTCGTGACGTTAGGTAGAGAAAGTGCGTTTGGGGGAGTTTGGATACCTA
>JAGHSY010000062.1 GCA_018065615.1 Candidatus Colenecus caballi
AAGACTATTGATTGCAATAATTCTCATGCTGCAAATATACAAAATTATTCAAAATGAAATATCATTATTTATTTGATAATTTTACATTTTGGGACATTTTCTTGAGCAACGGGAGCATGCCGATTGAGCCACGTACATACCGGAATTACTACAAGACACTGATGCAGGAGCTTGGAATACCGAAAATCAAATTCTGAAAAAAAGCATGCCAGACTTGCACAGAACAGATTTTTGGATGAACTTTGCAGCGCAATAATGCAATAATCTTCAGGGCAGGGTGAAATTCCCGACCGGCGGTAAAGTCCGCGAGCCGTAAGGCAGAACCGTTGAAACTACGGTACCGACAGTAACAGTCCGGATGAAAGAAGAATTATGAAAAAAACTGCACTTATCTCACTGGGCATCATTATGCCCGTTCTGCCAGTCAGCGCACAGACCGTGCTGCCGGCTGACTCAGTGTACAATCTTCAGGAAATTGTCATCCGTGACAATTTCGAGTCCGATGAAAAGACGCCTCTCAGCCTGACCACGCTCAACCCGAGCCGTATCAGGCTGTTCAGCACTGCACCCAACTATGTGGAGATGCTGCAGGGCATTCCCGGCGTCTATGCCACGTCTTCGGCCGGAACATACGGTGACGCCACGCTGAACATGCGCGGCTTCAAGCAGGAGAACATTGCCGTGCTGCTGAACGGCATTCCAATCCAGGGCCTGACATCGGGCTCCATGTACTGGAGCAACTGGATGGGGCTGGCACAGGCCACATACGCCGTTCAGGTCCAGAAGGGCATGGGCGCGTCAATGCTGGCAGACTGCGCCATGGGCGGAATGGTCAACATCATCACCAAGACCAGTGAAGGACTGCCGGCATGGGAAGCATCGGCCTCATACACGGAATACGGTACATGGAAAGGCATGCTGCGCTATTCCTCCGGCCAGCTCAGAAACGGCTGGAGCACCAACATCCTGGTCAGCGGCGTTACAGGTGACGGCTATGTCGAAGCATCGGAAGTAAAGTCAGTGTCATACCTGCTGTCTGTCAGCAAAATTCTTAACCAGAACAACAATCTGACTTTCACAGCTTTGGGCTCACCTGAACAGCATGACCAGCGTAACACCGAACTTTCAAGTGCCGAAGTGGACAAGTATGGTCGCGGCTACAGCAAGAACTGGGGCTGGCTGGACGGTGAAAGGTATTCAATTGCCCGCAACCACTATTTCAAGCCGTATTTCACCCTGCAGCACCATCTGGACAAGGGCAGACTTCAGATGAAGAACTCCCTGTATCTGGCCCTGGCCAACGGCGGAGGCCGCTCCACATACAGCGACGGCACCAAACCGTCAATCATTGGGCATCAGACTGCCGACGGACATATTGACTTTGATGCTGTGATTGCAGAAAACAGTGCTACAGGCCAGTCACACAATATAATTCTTGACTATCTGTCAGGACACACCCAGGCCGGTGCCATTGTGTCTGCAGACTACGGACTGAACACAGGATGGAAACTCTCAGCCGGACTTCAGTACCAGTACTACGACACATGGTCAAAGATGGAAATTCTTGACCTGCTTGGCGGCAACTCTTTCCTGGGTCTGGGATTGGGAGATTATGTCGGTTCCCAGTACGGACGCACCACACATCTTGCATCGGGCTACGGACAGATTCTATATGACGGCCATAAACTGAACGCCAACCTTGGTGTCAGCGTGTTCAACGGCAATTACCGCCACCACAACGACGCAAACGGCGAGAAAAGCGAATGGGTGCACGGGTGGGGCATGACAGTCAAATCAGGCCTGCTGTACCATCTGACCGGAAAAGCCCAGGCATTCGTGAACCTTGGATACAACAACCGCCTTCCGTATGCAGGTGTATATCTGCAGTCAAACGGACACCCGCTGGCCAACAAGGTTACAAATGAGGAGAATCTGATGGCCGAACTTGGCACACGCATAAACTGGCATGGCGGTTCTCTGGAACTGAGCGGTTACGCCGCAAACTGGAAGAACAAGACACTGACACAAAGCCTTGCCGCACGTGCAAACGAGCAGAAGGACAAATACCAGATTACAGGCATGGACGCCTTGCACATGGGACTGGAACTGTCTGTGAGCCAACGTATTGCCCCTTGGATGAAAGTCAGTGCTTTTGCCAATCTGGCTTCATGGAAATGGACCAGTTCTGGTAATGCCATCTCTTATGACAACTATAACGGCGAGTCTTTGGAAACATACGCCATATACTGTGACGGTCTGCATGTTGGTGACGCGCCCCAGACACAAATTGGAGCACAGGCCGATTTCACCCTTCAGCACGGTTTCTATGCCAACGTCTCATGGCAGTTCAATGACCGCATGTATGCCGATTTCGAACCATCGGACCGCAGGTCACAGGATTTGCCGGACGCATACCGGTTCCCGTCATGGAACATACTTGACGCGACTTTAGGTTGGAATAGACAACTTGCTGAAAATATGCATATTGACATATTTGCAACAGGCCGGAACATTACAGATTCACACTATATTGAACGCGGCAGGGACGGAGCCGCTCATGACCTTGACACATTCCGCGGCTACTGGGGCGCTCCACGTACGCTGTCTGTAGGAATGAAACTTTCCTGGTAAGCTGCACAGCGGGGACAGTCCCTGCACAACGGGGACAGTCCCTGTTGCGCACTTCAGATGCACAGCCAGAAGATTGCAGCTGCTGCCAGCACAATTCCTATGACCTGATGGGGGCGCATCTTTTCGTGGAAGCAGATCCAACCCACAATTGCACCAATGGCAACAATTCCAAGATTGTGGAAGGGGAAGAGTATGGAAGAATCAATGGTCTTCATTGCCAGCATAAGAATATAGGTGCAGCCGTAGTTTGCAGCACCAAGTCCCATACCGCCAAGCACATTCCGCCAGCGGAAAGGAGCGCGGTCCTTTCTGAAGAAGGATACTGAGCAGAACAGCATTGCAGCCAGAAATATGCACGCAGACACAAGTGCCAGTTCCTTATCGACCATATAGTCCGGCCAGTCGGCACGGGCCACACTGACACGGTCCTGAATGATCTTGAGCATGGAATTGCTGATACCGAATGTCAGGAACACGATTACAGGCGCAAAAATGTCCTTGAATGAGAACTGTTTGTCCTTGCCCGTCCAGATTGCCAGTATCATGCCAATCAGAACCAGTGATATAGGCAGCCACTTTGGTTTGTCACTGCCCGCAATCAGCTGATATGATATGATGATGGGAATGACCATAGACGCACGGCTGCATACGGTCGATATGGCCACACCTACACGGCGCGTGCTGAATGACAGCAGCACCATGCCAGCCACAAAAATGAATCCCAATACTATGACCGGCAGCAGCCACCGGGCCTTCAACGGATTGTCAACCAGTTCTCCATCGAACGAAATAAGCAGTCCTAACACAAAGGCTGTCAGATAGTTGAAGAAGATAGCCTGAAGTGAGTCGATATCCTTCAACTGGAAAATCTTGAAGAAGATCGAGAACATTGCGGCACAGACTGTCGCAATTATCAGAAACAGTATTCCGGTCATCTTATCAGTCCGCGGTTTCGTAACATTGATTCAGGTTTGGGTTCACTGCCGCGGAATGCGCGGTACATTTCCATAAGGTCATCGCTTCCGCCTTTTTCAAGGATGTTCTTCCTGTAGCGCATGCCTGTCTCCGGATTCATGATACCTTCCTCACGGAAGCACTCGAATGCGTCACAGTCTAGCACTTCGGCCCAAAGGTAGCTGTAATAGCCGGCGCAGTAGTCATTGTTGAAGACGTGGTTGAAGAAAGTGCCGCGATAACGGTATTCAATCTGAGGAATCATGCCCAGCTTGGCGCTGACGGCATCCTCGAACTTGCTGTCATCGAAATCGGAATAGTCAGTAAGCATGTGATACTCCATGTCCAGAAGGGCTGCTCCGACCAGTTCCACGGTCTCAAAGCCGGTGTTGAAATGACCGGCGTTCTCAAGTTTGGCAATCAGTTCGTCCGGAATCACCTGACCTGTCTTGTAATGGAATGCGTACTGCTTGAGTATGTTCGGGTCGATGGCCCAGTGTTCCATGATCTGCGAGCACATTTCCACAAAGTCATTGGGGACGGCCGTACCGCTTACAGTCGGGTAGTGGCATTTTGTCAGCATTCCGTGAAGGGCATGGCCGAACTCATGGAATACGGTACGCGTGTCATCAATTGACAGAAGGCACGGTGTTGTTTCAGTCGGAACTGAGAAATTGCATACGTTGACTATGCACGGACGCACATTCTCTCCGCCAAAATTGTAGGAATCAGTGATATTGTTCATCCAAGCACCCTGACGCTTGGTGGCGCGCACAAAGCAGTCCGTGTAGAAATATGCCAGGTGGCTGCCGTCTGAATCAAGGCATTCCCATGTCTCAACTCCGTCATTGTAAACCGGCAGTCCTTCAACCTTGCGGAACTTGATTCCGAAAAGGGTCTCGGCCACCATAAACGATCCCTTGCGTGCATTTTCAAGAGTGAAGTAGGGCATGAGCTGTGATTCGTCCAGGTTATATTTCTGCTTCCTCAATTTCTCGGCATAATACCACCAGTCCCATGCTTCCAGCCGGAATTTTCCGCCTTCAGCATCAACAATTGCCTGCATCTCGGCCAGTTCACGCTTGGCCTGTGGAAGCGCGGCCTCCCAGATGGTCATAAGCAGGTCGTATGCGGCCTGCGGAGTCTTGGCCATACGGTCCGAAAGCTTGTAATCGGCAAACGTTTCATAGCCCAGCAGACCTGCCAGCTCATGACGCAGGGTCAGAATCTCCTTGATTATGGCCTTGTTGTCATACTGGTTGTCATTATTGCCGCGAGAATAGTATGCCTTGTACATCTGCTCTCTCAGGTCACGGTCCTGACAATACTGAAGGAAAGGAATCCAGCAGGGTTTCTGGACATTGAATGCCCATCCTTCCAGTCCCTTTTCCTTTGCACGTGCGGCAGCTGCGTCAAGCTGGTCCTGAGGCAGACCGGCAAGACGTGCCTTGTCCGTGACATTCAGCACGTATGCGTTGCTCTCATCAAGGTTGTTGTCAGCGAACTGCACCTGCAGCAGACTCAGGCGGTTCTGGATTTCCACAAAACGTGCCTTGTCCTGTTCATTCAGCTCTGCTCCGCCATTGACAAACCTGCGGTAGTATTTTTCCAGCACTTTCTGCTGTTCTACGGTAAGTCCGATGCTTTCGCGGTTATCATATAACGTCTTGACTTTCTTGAAGATATCATCGTTCATGTAAAGGTATGAACTGCTCTCTGTCTGCATGGGAATGACAACCTTCTCAGTCTCCTTCATGACGTCATCGGCATCGGTCTCAAGAAGATTGTAGAATACGCCTCCTACCTTGGAGAGCAGGCGGCCGCTGGCTTCCAGAGCCTCAACTGTATTCTCAAACGTGGGTGCATCGGGATTTGCCGCAATGGCGTCAATTTCCTGTTTCAACTGTGCGAAACCTTCCTTGAAGGCCGGCAGATAATCCGTTGACCTGATTTCATCAAACTGCGGTGCGCCGAACGGTGCATTGCTCTGGGCAAAGAAAGGATTTGCCCTTTTCTCACTGCATGACATGCTCAACATAGCCAATACTGACAGTATAACAACTGATTTCTTCATAAAATAAGGTATAACTAGGTTTCAAAATTAGTACCTTTGCGCAAATTTTTGGCAAAGCCGGCAGTTGAAATGAAAAAAAATGTATTATTTGCAGCCGTAATGACAGTTCTGGCTGCTGTATCATGCACAGAAAACAAGAATCAGAGTGTTATGGACAATCGTGAACCGGGCAAGGTCCTTGTGGTCATTGACCTTCAGAAAGATTTCATTAACGGTACGCTTCCCGCACAGAACGGTGCCGACATCATTCCATATATTGATGCCATCAAGTGCCGTTTTGACAAGGTTTACTTTACCCTTGACTGGCATCCGTACAACCACTGCTCATTCAAGGAATACGGCGGAATCTGGCCTGAGCACTGCGTGCAGTTCACAGAAGGCGCATCGCTGCCCAACGGCACACTTGAAGGTCTGGACAATTCAAAGGTGCGTTTCCTGCCCAAAGGCAATGACCCCGCACAGGAAGAATACGGCCAGTTTGCCAACACCAAGGCCGATGAACAGGACCTGTTCGTAAAGGGAGACACAGTTGTGGCATGCGGCATTGCAGCCGAATACTGCGTTCTTGAAACCCTGAAGAACCTTGAGCGTCTGGCTCAGGAGGTGGGCTTCGAACTGTATCTGTATCTGGAAGGCGTTGCATGCATTGAAAACAACGACCCGCTGCTTGAATACATCAGGGAGAACAATATCAAACTTTATAAATAAGGAATCATGACCCAGGCACCCACAGTAATAAGCATGCTTGAGAACGACCTGTACAAGTTCTCAATGTCATACTATTACCAGCGTACCACCCCTGAAGGAATAGGTACATTCAACTTTACGGACCGCAACGGCCAGAAGTTCACACAAGATTTCGTTGACCGTCTCGTTCTTGAGTTCAAAAAACTTGAGACACTGGCACTTACAGACCAGGAATTCGAATGGTGCCTTAAGAACATCTACTTCATTCCCAGGTGCTATTTCGAATGGCTTAAAGGTTTCCGTTTCGATTCATCAATCATCAGAATAACACTTGATGAGGAAAGCCACCTGCACATTGAAGCCACAGACCTCATCTACAAGGTCACACTGTATGAGATTCCTATTCTTTGCACGGTATCGGAAGTGTACTACCGCACGTTCCAGAACGGCGAACCGGACTGGGATTTCATAGACCGCCAGCTTGAAAAGAAAGTGGCCATCTCAAATGACAACGCACTTCAGTTTGCAAACTTCGGAATGCGCCGCCGTTACAGCCATGAGGTCGAAGACCACGTGACCGAATATCTGGCACGCCATGCAAAATACTTCATAGGTTCCAGCACCGTGTATTTCGCCATGAAATACCAGTACATACGCAAGGACCTGAAACCCATTGGAACCATGGCACATGAACTCATGATGGCTACGGCCGCATTCATGGGCCCCAAGGAGGCCAACTACTACGTCATGCGCCACTGGGCCGAGATTTACGGCGGTGCCATGGGCACCATGCTTCCGGACTGTTTCACGACCGAAGTGTTCCTGCGCAACTTCTCACTTGACATGGCCAAGCTGTATGACGGTGTGCGCCATGACAGCGGAGACCCGTTGGAGTTCGGTGACAAGATCATAGCCAAGTACGAATCATACCACATTGACCCCAGGACAAAGTCTATAGTATTTTCCGATTCGCTTGACTTTGACCGTGCTCTGGCCATACAGAAGTACTTTCAGGGAAGGATCAAAGTGTCATTCGGCATAGGAACCAACCTGACCAATGACGTTGGCACCGTCAAGCCGTTGAACATTGTCATGAAGCTCAAGACCTTCCAGGTCAACCCGCGCCAGCATGTGTACCGCTGCGTGAAACTGTCCGATACCCCGGGCAAGGAACTTGGCGACCCCGATGAGGTACATAGCTACAAAGTGATATTGGGCTTGATTTGAGCCCAATTTCACTTTTCGCCAAAGTGTCCCACACCAACCCGCGTGAGAGCGTATTCTAGCTAGGGTCCGTGTGGGACACAGCCTTATCTAGGGGGTGTGTCCCACGCTCATCGGCCCCAGAAGCACTCATGAGCCACACTGCTGTGGGACACTTTGGCGAAATTATCACGATGAAGAAAAAGTGACACATTCGCATTTTTTTATTACCTTTGCAGCACAGAAAGATAAAGGTGATGAAAATCAGGGAGGTAATTGATGCCCTTGAGAGTTTCGCGCCTCTGCCACTGCAGGATGATTATGACAATTCAGGCTTGCAGGTTGGAACTACAGAGACCGAAGTTTCAGGGGTTTTATTGTGTCTGGACGTGACCCGTCAGGTGGTTGACGAGGCCATAAACAACGGATGCAATATGATTATTTCGCACCATCCGCTGCTGTTCCGCCCGCTCAAACGTCTTACCGATGACAGCATAGGCAGCATCGTGATGAGCGCCGTACGCGTGGGTATTACAATCTACGCAAGCCACACCAACCTGGATAACGCTTATAAGGGCGTCAATATGCGTATAGCAAACGTTCTGGGGCTGACCGATGTCAAACCTCTTGATGAGCAGCCCGACGGCAATGGCGCCGGTATTATCGGCCGATTCCCCAAATCTTTGACCGAGAAGCAGTTACTGGCTCTGGTTAAAGAGATGTTCGGAGTTACCTGCATAAGACATAACGGAGAGCTTGGCCGCCCGATAACGCGTATGGCAGTTTGCGGAGGATCCGGCGCGTTCCTGGCCGATAAGGCAGTAGAGCAGGGTGCTGATGCATTCATGACCGGCGAGATAGGGTATCACCGTTTCTTTGGCTATGACGGCACCATCAAGCTGATTGAGGCCGGACACTTTGAGAGCGAGCAGTTCACGGTTGACCTGCTTGCCGACATTCTTAAGGAGGCATTCCCGGAACTGAGAGTGCTCAAGACTACAAACAAGACGAATCCGATAAATTATTACATATAACTACGGCAACAAACACTAAGAAAGAC
>JAGHSY010000035.1 GCA_018065615.1 Candidatus Colenecus caballi
GATCTATGAAGGTGACGACTGTTTCACCATCAAGCCGTCAAAGCTTCGTGGTGTTGAATCATGCGGAATGCTGTGCTCCCAGAAGGAACTTGGCCTGGGTGATGACCATTCGGGAATCATGGTTCTGCCGTCAGACGCAGTTCCCGGCACTCCTGCAGCAGAATATTTCCATCTGGAATCGGACTTTGTAATTGAAGTTGACATAACTCCCAACCATTCTGATGCCTGCTCACATTGGGGCGTTGCCCGTGACTTCTACGCATGGCTGCTCCAGAACGGCTACAGCACAAGCCTGCACCGTCCGTCAGACAGCAGCTTCAAGGTTGACAGCAGCAGTCTGGAGATTCCGGTTCAGGTCCTGAATACTGAGGCCTGCCCACGTTATGCCGGTGTAAGCATCAAGGGCGTGACTGTGAAGGAAAGTCCCGACTGGCTCAAGAACAGGCTCAGCACCATCGGACTTCATCCAATCAACAATATTGTCGATGTCACCAACTACATACTGTTCGCATACGGACAGCCTCTGCACAGTTTTGACGCCGACAAGATCAAGGGCGGCAAGGTTGTGGTAAGGACCATGCCAGAAGGTACGCCTTTCACCACTCTTGACGGTGTGGAGCGCAAGCTTTCGGAACGTGACCTTATGATATGCAATGCGCAGGAACCAATGTGCATGGCAGGCGTGTTCGGTGGTCTTGATTCCGGCATTCAGGACACGACTGTAAACGTGTTCCTGGAGAGCGCATATTTCCATCCTACCTGGATACGCAAGAGCGCACGCCGCCATCAGCTGAGCACAGACGCTTCATTCCGCTTTGAACGCGGCATTGACCCCAACGGTGTCATATATGCGCTCAAGCAGGCTGCAATGCTCATAAAGGAACTTGCCGGCGGTGAGATTGCAATGGAAATAACGGACAACTATCCAGTTCCGATGAATGACTTTGAGGTCGATTTCAGCTTTGACTACGCAGACAGCCTGATAGGCAAGAAGCTGGACCGCCAGGTCATGAAGAGTATAGTTGAGAACCTTGGTATAAAGGTTGAAAGCTTTGATGAGAAAGGCATGAAGCTTTCCGTTCCTCCATTCCGTGTTGACGTACAGCGTCCATGTGATATTGTAGAGGAAATTCTCAGAATATACGGTTACAACAATATCGATTTCGGCAAGTCCGTGCAGTCAAGTCTGACCGTCCAGGGCGATGTTGACCGTTCACACAAGCTTCAGGACCTTGTTTCCGAACAGCTTGTCGGTTGCGGATTCAATGAGATTCTCAACAACTCCCTTACACGTGCCGCCTATTACGACGGTCTTGAGTGCTGTCCGTCAGAAAAGCTGGTACGCCTTATGAATCCGCTCAGCGCAGACCTGAACGTACTGCGTGAGTCCCTGATCTTTGGCGGTCTGGAAAGCCTGTCGCACAACATACGCCGTCAGAGTTCGGACCTGAGATTCTTTGAATTCGGCAAGTGCTATTACTTTGACGCAGAAAAGCGTGAAGGACTTAAGCAGCCCAAGGAAGACGGCACAGTCCAGAATCCTATCAAGGCCTACAGTGAGGACTATCATCTTGGACTCTGGATTACCGGTAACCGCGTATCGGCCTCATGGGCGCACGCTGATGAAAAGAGTTCCGTATATGAACTCAAGGCTTTTGTCCAGAACATTTTCCAGCGTCTGGGACTCCAGAAAGGCAACATTCAGATTGAGGAATTTGAGAACGCAATATTTGCAAGCGGTCTGCGCTACAAGCTGCGTTCCGGCAAGACGGTCTGCGAACTTGGTCTTGTAAGCCGTCCTCTCCTTAAGATGACCGATGTTGACCAGCCTGTATGCTATGCTGACATAAACTGGGACGAACTGCTCAAGGCAACCCGCAAGAACAAGGTAAGCTATTCGGAACTGCCCAAGTATCCGGCCGTACGCCGTGATCTGGCTCTGCTCATTGACAAGACCGTCAAGTTCCAGGACATTGAGCGTCTGGCATATCAGACAGAAGGCAAACTGCTTAAGGAAGTCACACTGTTTGACGTTTATGAAGGAAAGAACCTGGAATCAGGCAAGAAGAGCTATGCGGTCAGCTTCCTGCTGCAGGATGAATCACAGACTTTGAATGACGTCCAGATAGAAAAGGTAATGAACAAGCTTATTGCAGCATTGCAGAACAAGCTTGATGCAAAACTCAGATAACAAGATAACAATAAAAATACAAACCGATGGGAAGAGCATTTGAATTCAGAAAGGCCCGCAAGCTGAAACGCTGGGGCAACATGGCCAAGACATTCACACGTATAGGCAAGCAGATTGCCATTGCCGTAAAGGCTGGCGGTCCGGATCCTGACAACAACGCAACCCTGCGTGCAATCATTGCTACAGCAAAGCATGAGAACATGCCTAAGGATAACGTTGAGCGTGCAATAAAGAACGCCATGGGCAAGGACACCAAGGACTACAAGGAAATGAACTATGAAGGTTACGGTCCTCACGGAATTGCCATTTACGTTGAAACTCTTACAGACAACACCACACGTACCGTAGCAAACGTGCGTTCAGTGTTCACCAAGTTCGGAGGCCAGTTGGGTACCAGCGGAAGTCTGGACTTCATGTTCAGCCACAAGGCAATGTTCACAATAAAGCAGAAGGACGGTGTCGATATGGATGACCTGATTCTGGAACTCATCGACCTTGGCATTGAGGAGGATTATGACATTGATGAGGAAGAGGGCGAAGTTACCCTGTATGGTGAACCCAAGTCTTTCGCTGCCATCCAGAAGTGGTTTGAAGAGAACGGCTTTGAAGTCAAGGCAGCTGAATTCACCCGCATACCGAACGATCTGAAGGACATTACTCCGGAACAGCGTGAGACCATTGACAAGATGGTTGAGCGTCTTGATGAGGACGATGACGTCCAGAACGTCTATACCAACATGCGTCCTTTGGACGAAGAATAATTGCGGTTTTATTAACTAAATGCGTCCGAAAACTGAATTTTGGGCGCATTTTTTAATTAATTAAGTTAATAGCTGTGCCGTTTTTATACAAGAAGGAGTAATTTTGCATCGAATTTAAAATATCTACATCATGAACAGAATGGTTGGTGAATTTGCCGGAATGATCTGGCGTGCACTGGAAGGCAAGAACGCACTTTCAATGAAGGAAATCAAGAAAGCAGCAAAACTTAAGGACAAAGAGTTCTATCTGGGTCTTGGCTGGCTGCTCCGTGAGGACAAGATTAATGTGACAGAAGGCGAAGAGGAAAACTACTACGCACTGAAGTAAACGGTATCTTATACAAAATGGAAAAGGGTCGGCAAAGATGCCGGCCCTTTTTTGTATCTTTGCGGCACTGAAAACGCAACCACTATGGATAAAATCCGCAATTTCTGCATCATTGCACATATCGATCACGGCAAGTCAACGCTGGCAGACCGTCTGCTGGAGTACACCCATACAATTGCTGTCACGGAAGGGCAGATGCTTGATGATATGGATCTGGAGAAGGAGCGCGGCATCACTATCAAGAGCCATGCCATCCAGATGGAATACGAATACAAGGGAGAAAAATATATTCTCAACCTGATTGACACTCCGGGACATGTTGACTTTTCATACGAAGTGTCGCGTTCCATTGCAGCCTGTGAGGGCGCAATTCTTGTGGTGGATGCCACCCAAGGCGTTCAGGCACAGACAATAAGCAACCTGTACATGGCCATTGAGCATGATCTGGAAATAATTCCTGTCATAAACAAATGTGACATGCAGAGCGCCATGCCCGATGAGGTCGAGGACGAGATTGTGGATCTGATAGGCTGCCGCCGTGAAGAGATCATACGCGCATCGGCCCGTACCGGCATGGGCATTGAAGAGATTCTTAATGCCATTGTGGAGCGCATTCCGCACCCGGAAGGTGATCCGGATGCCCCGCTTCAGGCACTTATCTTTGACTCCGTGTTCAATTCGTTCCGCGGAATCATAGCGTATTTCAAGATTGAGAACGGCTGCATCAGAAAGGGTGACAAGGTCAAGTTCTTCAATACCGGAAAGGAGTATGATGCCGATGACGTGGGTGTCCTGAAAATGGACATGGTGTCACGTGATGTCATGACCACAGGTGATGTGGGCTATATAATTTCCGGCATCAAGACATCGACCGAAGTCAAGGTCGGTGACACAATAACGCATGTGGCACGCCCCTGTGAAAAGGCAATTGACGGGTTCGAGGAATCAAAGCCCATGGTGTTTGCCGGCGTGTATCCCATCGATCCGGAAGAATATGAGGATCTGCGCGCTTCACTTGAAAAGCTGCAGCTCAATGACGCTTCAATAAGTTTCTTCCCCGAATCTTCTGCTGCCCTGGGTTTCGGATTCCGATGCGGATTCCTGGGACTTCTGCACATGGAGATTGTTCAGGAACGTCTGGACAGGGAGTTTGACATGAGCGTCATAACCACTGTGCCCAACGTGTCATATATGGTGTATGACAAGCAGGGAAATGCCATTGAGGTGCACAACCCCAGCGGCATGCCGGACCTTACACTGATTGACCATATTGAAGAACCGTTCATTGACGCATCGATCATTACGACAACGGAATACATCGGACCGATAATGACATTGTGCCTTGACAAACGCGGTGAGCTTGTCAAACAGCAGTTCATTACCGGCAACCGTGTTGAGATTTTCTTCCGCCTGCCGCTTGGTGAGATTGTGATAGACTTCTATGACAAGCTCAAGAGCATTTCAAAGGGCTACGCTTCATTTGACTATCATGCATCAGGATACCGTCCGTCAAAGCTCATAAAGCTGGACATACTGCTGAACGGAGAGCCCGTTGACGCCCTGTCAACGCTGACACATGTGGACAACGCCTATGATTTGGGCCGCCGCATGTGTGAAAAGCTGAAGGAACTCATACCGCGCCAGCAGTTCGATATTGCCATCCAGGCAGCCATCGGTGCCAAGATCATTGCCCGTGAGACCATCAAGCAGGTCCGCAAGGACGTTACCGCCAAATGCTACGGCGGTGACGTGTCCCGCAAGCGCAAACTTCTGGAAAAGCAGAAGAAGGGCAAGAAGCGCATGAAACAGATAGGAAACGTTGAAGTCCCGCAGAAAGCCTTCCTGGCTGTCCTGAAACTGGACTGATAGGCATTTTGCCGCAGTGACCGGATAACGGTATGTTATTGGTCAGCCACCACTTTGTCAAGTGAGCGGCTTATCATTGCGTTTAGTGAAATTCCGGACAGTTTGGCCATGACAGCAAGACGGCTGTGGGTTGCAGGACTTATTCTGATGTTCAGGTTTCCCGTATAGCTCTTGTGTAGTGGAAGTCCTTCATCCAGACAGTATTGTATGTAGTCATCGACCGCGTTGTGGAAAGATTCTGTCAGTTGGGTGACACTCTCCCCTTCAAAATTTACCAGACCCTCAATTCCTTCAACCTTTCCGAAAAATACGCCGTCTTTTTCGGAAAAGCATATTGAGCCTACATAACCCTTGTAATTCATTGTGTTCATAACAGATTCCTTCTTTTCAATTCTTCTAATACCTGTTTCAAAGCATAATCTTTAACGACATTGCCAGGATGCGGTTTGTGCAGTATGATGGGTGCTCCCAAACTGTCCTTGAAAACCACTCTTGAACCGGACGTTCTTCCCTTGTCTGATTTTGTGTAACCGAATCCTTTCAACAGCCGTTCCAGTTCATTGAATGTGAAGTCCGATGGCATACTCTTGAACCGCTCAATCAGTTTTTCTTTTGTTCCCATTAGATTTTGTGCAAATGTAACTATAATTTAGTTGCAAACAAAAATGTTTATAACAAAAAAAGTCACAACCATTCAGATGAACGGGTATGACTCCTTATATACTGTGGGTAAAGTTAACTGTTTATTATGAGCAAATGATAGTAATAAAGGTATTTTTCACTACTGAATTTGCAATCCCGTTACTCTGGCGGGGGAATCCACATCTCAGTCCTTCTGATAAAGGAAACGCTTGATGCTCTTCTTGGGGGTCTTTTCGAATTCCTCGTGGTAGATTCTGATCTGGGATATCTGTTCGTAGGCGGGCAGGGTGGCGTTCAGCTCGGTGCGGTTCTGCTCCATGACTGCAGCAATCTGTTCTTCTGTCATGTCCTGCCTCATGGCCTCGTCAAAGTCCGGATAGACCAGAGCGACAAGCTTCTCGTTCTCAGAAATGACCACGGATTCGTTGACAAGATTCATGTTGTTCAGGCTTTCCTCAATCTCTTCGGGGTAGATGTTCTGGCCCGATGGACCCAGAATGAGACTCTTGGAACGGCCCTTGATGAAAATGTTGCCGTCCTTGTCCATGATGCCAAGGTCACCGGTGTACATCCAGCCGTCCTTGTCAATGGTCTCTTCTGTCAGTTTCTCGTTCTTGTAGTAACCCAGCATGACATTGGGGCCGCGGCAGATTATCTCACCGGGAACATGTTCGGGGTCGCTGCTGAGAATCTTTACTTCCATGTTCGGAGCGGCCTTGCCGCATGAACCGGGAACAAAGGTGTCATGGCCGTCATACGCAATTATCGGACCGCATTCAGTGGCGCCGTAACCGACGGTATATGGGAAATGGATGGAAGCCAGGAACTGTTCGACCTCATGGTTGAAGGCGGCACCGCCTATGATTGCCTCAAAGAACCGGCCGCCAAAGGCCTCAACCATTTCATCCCGGACTTTCTTTTTTATCTGGTCATTGAGAATGGGCACCTTGAGCATGAGTTTCATTGACGGGGTCTCCAGCTTGGGAAGAATGTTCTTCTTGATGATCTTTTCAATGACCAGGGGCACAGATACGATGAGTGCCGGTCTGACTTCACCCAATGCCTGGAAAATGATTTTCGGACTGGGCAGACGTGTCAGGAAATAGACGTGTACGCCTTCAAGGAATTCGTGGAAGAATTCGAAAGAGAATCCGTACATGTGGGCCATAGGAAGCATGGATATGACGCTGTCTCCGGCCTTCATGCTGTAAATTGCCTTTCCGGCAAACAGATGGTTGCTTATGAGCGAACGGTACGGCAGCATGACGCCTTTTGAAAAGCCTGTCGAGCCCGATGTGTAGTTGATCATGGCCAGGTCTTCAAATTCAGTGCGTGCATAGTTCACGTCATTTGCCGTGAAGTCCTTCGGATACCTGCGTCCGAACAGTTCGTTCAGACGCTCACGTGCCTGAGTGAGCTTTTCATTGCGTGAAATGGCCACATTGAAGCCGTCAAGTACGATGATTCCCTCAACGCCGGGCATTGACGCTTCATTAAGGTTCTCCCACACCTGGTCGCCGACAAAGAACAGGCGCGCTTCACAATGGTTTATTATATGGTGAATGTTATCGGCTTTGAATTCATGCAGAATGGGGACCACGACTGCACCGTATGACAGGGCGGCCAGACATGCGGTCGCCCAGTTCGAACTGTTTTTGCCGCAGATGGCTATGCGGTCACCCTTTCGTATTCCCGTTTCTTCAAAGAGAATGTGCAACTTGGCTATCATGAGGGCCACATCACGGTAAAGCAGAGTGGCGCCGCGGTAGTCAGTGAAAGACTCACGGTTCCAGTTCTTTCTCAGACTGGTCTGGATCATTGTGGCCAGACTTTTTTCCGTGAAGTCATTAGGTCTGTTGTCGTATCCCATATCAGGGTGTAAAGATAATGCTTTTTAGTGTTGGTTCGAGTAGTCTCGGGCTCCGAATATGGAACTGCCTATGCGGACCATATTGCTGCCGGCCCTTACAGCCAGTTCGTAGTCTCCGCTCATTCCGGCCGATATGGTTCTGAAGTCTTCACTGTCATTGAAATAACGCTCCTTGAACTCATCGAAGCACTTTTTCAGATATGAAAATTCTCCGCTCACCTGCTGTTCATTGTCCGTGTTTGTGGCCATGCCCATGACGCCGCCTATTGTAATGTTCTTGAGCTGCCGCCATTCTCCCTTTTCAAGCATGGCGCGGCATTCGTCCGGGGTGAATCCGAACTTTGTCTCCTCCTGTGCAATGTGCAGCTGCAGGTAACATGTGATGTGACGGTTGAATCTTGCTGCCTGACGGTCAATCTCGGCAAGGGCTTCAAAAGAGCCTACGCCCTGAATGACTGACACATATGGAGCCATAAGGTGAATCTTGTTGCGCTGGACATGGCCTATGAAATGCCACTCGATGTCCTGCGGCAGAACTTTGCTTTTGGCAGTCATTTCCTGGACCTTGTTCTCTGCAAAAATGCGCTGGCCTGCATCGTATGCCTCCTGAATCATTTCTGCCGGGTGCGTCTTAGATACCGCTGCCAGAGTGACTCCGGCCGGCAGAGTGGCGCTTATCCTGCTGAGATTGTCTTTGATTTCCATGACTTTGCAAAGATACTCAATAATTCATATCGGCGTCCAGCGTTACGGCATCGGTTTTCAACAGTCCGGATTGTCCTGACTGAAGTCGCCTTCAATGGCCCAGTCATGCGGCAGATCCAGCTGTCTCCAGCTCCTGTCATTGAATTCGGGATCAGATACCCCGGGCTGCACATCGGACTCCAATGAGAATTTCCATCCGCTGTTGAAACTTGTGACTTCACGGGCGCTGCACATTATTGGCAGTACGGCCAGAATTATCAGATAAAGGCGTTTGATCATAAGACAAAAGTAATGTTTTTTTGGCTATCTTCGCATCGGAATAATATGGAAAGGTTTCTTGCAAGAAGATTGTACGGACAGGATGAGGGCGTGAATGGAGGTTCGCGTCCCGCAATCATAATAGCCACTGCCGGCATTGCGCTGGGACTGGCTGTCATGATCATTACGCTGGCCGTAACACGCGGGTTCAAGCAGGAGATACGTGACAAGGTCATGGGCTTTTCCCAGCATATCCAGGTGGTGAACTACCGCATAGGCATGAATTCGGTTGAAGAACCGGTGGCATGCACTGATTCCACCTTCATGATGCTGCTTGGACAGCCGGTGGTTACATGCATCCAGCCTTTTGTCAACAAGCCCTGCATAATCCGTACACAGCAGGCTTTCCACGGATTCATGCTGAAAGGCGTAGATGATGATTATGACCGCTCTTTCCTTGAAGGATACATGCTTGAGGGCGGATTCCCGACCACAGCAGATTCTCTAGGCTCCAACTGGACGGTCCTTTCAAAGACAATTGCCGACATGCTGGGCCTGAAGGTCGGAGACAAGGCCGATGTGTATTTCATGCAGGGCCAGGTGCGCATGCGCCGCCTGACAGTGACTGGCATCTACAGCACCAGTTTCATTGAATATGACCGCTCATACGGAATAACGGACCTGAAGATGATGCAGAGGCTTAACGAATGGGAACCGTTTGAGTACAGCGGTCTGGAGATACGTCTGGCAGATGAGGGCAGGCTTGAAGAAGGCTATGAGCACGTCCGCACAGTCATGGATTACTGGGAGGACAGGTATGACGAGCGTTATCTGGTCCGTACCATGAACGACCTCAATGCCGGTCTGTTTGCCTGGCTTGACATACTTGACGTGAACGTGTGGCTCATCCTTGCCCTGATGCTGGGCATTGCCGGGTTCACAATGATATCGGGCCTTCTGATCATAATTTTTGAACGTACGGCGACTATAGGCACGCTCAAATCCATGGGAGCATCGGACCGTACAGTGCGGGGTGTGTTCATGAGGCTTGCTTCATACATCATAGTCAAGGGTATGGTCATAGGCAATGCAATCGGAATTGCCATTGGGCTCTTCCAGCAGCTGACGCGTGCCATTCCGCTGGACCCGGCCAATTATTATCTGGACAGCGTTCCTGTGCATCTGGGGCTTGGCTGGCTTGTCATTCTGAATGTGGCCATGTTTGCCCTGTCCATGCTGATGATGCTTATTCCATGCGCGGTCATTTCACGCATAAGGCCGTCAAAGTCAATACGGTTCGAATAAAGGGATTTATATGGAAATACTGATTGCAGTCTTGGGCGTCATATTGGGCGGCGTCATCGGATTTCTTATAGGAAGGAATCCCAAACGGGAACATGAACTTGAATCACAGATCAAGGTCCTGGAGTCCCAGTCGGAAAGTTACAGGGAACAGACATCGGCACTGCTCAATGCACAGCAGGAAAAGTTCGATGAGACCATTGCCAAGGTGACGGCTCAGATGCAGTCCGCCACGGAAGACATGCTCAAGCGCCGTCAGGAGGAGTTTGCGGAATCGAGCAATGCCAGCATCGGTCAGATTGTCAATCCATTGAAGGAAACCATAGACAGAATGAAGCAGGCCATGGCAGACAGTGCAAAGTCACAGACGGCAATGAGTGCTGAAATCAAGGTCCAAGCCGAAAACATGATGCGCCAGAGTGAAGCCGCCAGAAACAGTGCTGACGAACTGACACGCGTGTTCCGTCATGCGGGCCGCGTACAGGGTGACTGGGGTGAGATTGTGCTTGATGAACTGCTTGAATCACAAGGGCTTACAAGAGGTGTGCATTATGACATACAGTCATCCATACGTGATTCTGCCGGCAATGTGGTCCGTACCGTTGACGACCGCAGCATGCGTCCTGACGTCATTCTGCACCTGGATCAGAAACGTGAGGTGATAATTGACTCCAAGGTTTCTCTGACCGCGTTCATGGACTATGTGAATGCGGACACTGAAGAGGAACGCCAGAAATACCTGAAGGCCCACATGGACAGCCTGAACAAGCATGTCAGGGAACTGTCTGTAAAGGACTATTCGTCATACGTCAGGCCTCCAAAGGTCAGAATGGACTATGTCATAATGTTTGTACCAAACACAGGCGCTCTATGGACCGCATTGAAGGCGCAGCCCGATTTCTGGCGCAAGGCCATGGACAGGAATGTGTATATTGCCGATGAGCAGACGCTGTTTGCCGCACTGCGCATAATCAATATGACCTGGACCCAGATTGCACAGGCTCAGAACCATGAGAAGGTATATGAACTTGCAAATGAACTGCTTGACCGCGTTGGCCAGTTCATGAAGAAGTACCAGATGGTAGGCAAGGCGCTGGAAGGAGCGCAGAAGGCATATGACGATGGTATGAAGAAACTGGAACCGGGCGGTCAGAGCATTCTGCAGACTTGCGGAAAGCTGGAAAAACTGGGGGCAAAGCAGAGCGTGGTCAATCCGCTGCCTCAGTTGTCGGAACCGGAGGAATAACGGTAGCGCCGTTCCTTAGCGGGCTTGGCGGAATATGACATCAGTTCCTGCAGACCGGCCATAAGACACTTCACGGCGCAAATAATAGGACTTTCCCCCTGAACAATCAGGAAATTTCCTTTTGTCCATGAATGATTCATGCCTATTTTTGTCACTGAAATAACAAGTCCTATGAAGAAGACTGCATTCTTTTTTATGCTTCTGCTCCTGCCGCTGCTTGCTGTGGCAAAGGACAAGCAGAATATTCAGGTGTGGGGTGAGGTCACTCAGGCCGATGACGGGAAGTACTATATGACCATGTACAAGAACAGTCCGGCCAGAGTGGAGGCTGAATTCCATTTCAAATACACAGACAGGACAGAGTCTGAGACATTCCGCATTGAGATGCCGGACTCTGTGGCTCAGGTCAATGATCCTGAACCTGTGGAGAAGGCTGTGAAGGAGGTGGTCATTGACAAGGTGATTTACAGCGCCATAGATGCGGACGGTCAGGAGTACAGGACTGAAGACCCGGATGATCCCGTCCTGGCCATGCTCCTGGTTGATCTGTTTGACCTTTATCATGACATTTTCTGGTGGGACGCAGTGCATCGTGCACGTTATTACGACCACAGGAACTACAGCAACTGGACACCTGTACGCAGTGCTCCCAAGCATGAGGACCTTGATCTGACAAAGCTTGATGATGCCGCTCTGATTGCAGGCGCAGCGGCTGTTGCCGCAGCTTCAGTAGGCATGGCCATTGCAATAAGCAGGCAGTGGAATGTTCCTGATGACCGTTTTCCTTATTTCTCAATATCTCCGCAGATGCAGTATTTCATTGAGACCGGAAACATGCGTGACGTGGTCCAGCTTAAGTACCGTTTTGGAAACAGGGGTGGGGTGTCACTCCTGACAGACCTTGGCTGGAGCAGCGGGTCGCGTAATGTTGCAGACTGTTTTGATCCGGGTTTCACCTGGAGCGTAGGTCTCGGACTGGATTTGGGCGCTTTCTCGCTGTCACTCCGGGGCAAGCCCGCCACAGGCCGTTACAGCGAGAATTTCCTGAGCTGCATGGCTGTGTATGATTTCTTCATTACCCGCAGTTTTGCCCTTGATCTGAGTGCCGGTGCTGCCGCCGTTGAACATGACGGTGAGTACTACCTGGACATACCTGTGTCTTTGGGTCTGCTCTGGAAGTTCTGACCGGGAGATCAGAAATTCCCAGTCCCGGACTGGACCATGCGGCGGCAGTTGTAGCATGAGGCCATGCTTTCACCGTATGCGCCGGCTGTCAGTATGGCAAGAAGGTCACCGCGGCCGGTTTCGGGCAGCATGATGTCCTTGTCAAAGGTGTCCGATGATTCGCATATGGGGCCTACAACGTCATATTCCTGCGCTTTTCCCTTTGATGTAAGGTTTACAATCTTGTGGTGAGCACCGTAAAGTGCGGGGCGGATAAGTTCCGTAAAGCCGGCATCGACAATGGCGAATTTCTTGACAGTTCCCTGTTTTACATACAGGACCTTGGTTATCAGCCTGCCGCACTGTGCAACGACGGCACGTCCAAGCTCAAAGTGCAGGCACTGTCCGTCACGCAGTTTAAGGTTCTTGCGGAAGACATTGAAGTAGGTCTCAAAGTCGGGAACCATGTTCTCTTCCGGATTCTCATAGTCAACGCCAAGACCGCCGCCCACATTGATCAGGTTCAGGCTTAGGCCTTCCTTTTCAAGGGTGTCCTGCAGGCTGTTGACCTTTTCACAAAGCAGCTGGAACGGTCCCATTTCTGTAATTTGGGAACCTATGTGGAAATGCAGACCCTCAAACACGAAGCACGGGTTGGCCATGGCCTTGCGTATGATTGGCAGGAGCATGGGAATCTCTATGCCGAACTTGTTTTCGGCCTTACCGGTCGTGATGTTGGCATGTGTGTGGGCATCGACATCGGGATTGACACGGAATGCTATGTGCGCCGTGGTGCCAAGTGCGCAGCAGCGTTCTGCTATCACGTCCAGTTCGGCCTCGGACTCGACATTGAAGCATGCTATCCCGGCTTTCAGGGCCAGGTCTATCTCCCAGTCGGCTTTTCCTACACCGGCAAAGACAATCTTTGATGCTTCAAAGCCGTTGTCAAGGGCCACCTGAATCTCGCCTCCGCTCACGCAGTCAATGCCAAGGCCGTGCTTTCTGATGAGTTCCAGAAGCATGGGGTTGGCGTTGGCCTTGATGGCATAGTGGACATACCAGTCCTTCTGGGAGTCAGTGCAGCGCCTTATGGCCATGAGGGTGTCTTCCAGAACCTTCAGGTCATACTGGTAGAATGGGGTGGGAATCATTTCTTTCCGTTGAAGAGAACGTCACTGAGGCGCTGCAGAGCCTTCTTCTTGTCTTCCTCGCGGATAAGGAATGAAATGTTGTAGTTGCTGCCGCCGTATGAGATCATGCGCACGGGTATGTCTGCCAGAGCGTCAAGAGCGCGTGACTCAAAGCCCAGGTTCTCCCATACCATGTCACCCACAACACAGATTATGCACATTCCCTTGTCAACGGTCACCGTTCCGTATTTCTTGAGTTCGGTGACAATCTCATCAAGGTTGCGCGTGTTGTCAATGGACATGGAGACGCCAACCTCGGACGTGCAGATCATGTCGATTGATGTCCTGTAGGTCTCAAATATCTCAAACACCCTTCTCAGGAAACCGTGTGCCAGAAGCATGCGGCTTGACTTGATCTTGATGGCAGTGATGTTCTCCTTTGCTGCAACGGCTGCTATGCGTCCCGGTTCCGCATTGTTGTCAATGAGCGTGCCTGGGGCCGATGGCTCCATGGTGTTGAGCAGGCGAACGGGAATGCCGGCGGCCTTTGCGGGCTGGATGCAGGTGGGATGCAGGATCTTGGCTCCGAAATAGGCAAGCTCAGCTGCCTCTTCAAAGTGCAGGTGACGTACGGGCTTTGTGCCTTCAACCACACGCGGGTCGTTGTTGTGCATGCCGTCAATGTCTGTCCAGATCTGTATTTCATCGGCCTTGATTGCGGCTCCTACGATTGATGCGGTGTAGTCGCTGCCGCCTCGCTGCAGGTTGTCAATGTCACCGCAGGCATTGCGGCAGATGAATCCCTGCGTGATGTATATCTGCATGCCGGGGTTGGCGGCAAGCTGGGCGCATGCCTTTTCGGATATGAAGTTCATGTCCGGTTCTGCATCGGCATCGGTCTTCATGAAATCAAGGGCGGGCAGAAGAACAGCCTTGATGCCCTGTTCCTGAAGGTATGTGGTGACCATGAAGGTGGAAATGAGCTCACCCTGGGCAAGTATGGTCTTTTCCTCCTTTTCAGAAAAGCCCGATGTCTGGAAGGACTGAAGGAATGCGAATTTGTCTTCAAGGAATTTCTGGACCTTGTCCTGGTTTGCCTTCTTTGAGAGCAGTTCGGGAACGTGGGCGTAATACTTGGCGCGAAGACGGTTGATCACGTCATCGGCTCCGGCCTTGTTGCCTCCCTGCAGATACTGGGCAATTTCTACAAGTGAGTTCGTGGTACCTGACATTGCAGACAGTACGACCAGTTTCTGCTGACCGTCTTCTGTGATAAGTCTGCAAACATCTTTCATCCGCTGCGGACTTCCTACTGAAGTGCCGCCGAATTTCAATACTTTCATGTTATTTTTCTGTTTACTGGATTATTCAACAATGTTGTCTGTGGAATCGACAATGAGCCTGCGGTCCTGGCATTTGAACACGCGTCCGGGAAATTCCGATATCCAGAGCGGGTTGTGGGTGATCATGAGTATGGTCGTGCCGCTTTTGCCTATCCTGTGAAGAATCTCCATGATCTGCCGCCCGGTCGTGACGTCAAGGTTGGCAGTGGGCTCATCGGCCAGAATCAGTTTGGGGTCATTCAGAAGCGCGCGTGCAATGCATATGCGCTGTTGCTCGCCTCCGGACAGTTCATGGGGCATCTTGTAGCCCTTGGTGTCCATTCCCACAAGGTCCAGGACCTGTGATATTTTCTGATGGATAAGCTTTTTGTCCTTCCATCCGGTGGATTTGAGGACAAAACTCAGATTGTCAAAGATGTTGCGGTCTGTCAGCAGCTGGAAATCCTGAAAGACAATTCCCATCTGGCGGCGCAGTCCGGGCACGTGGCGTTTCTTCAGGGTCTGAAGGTCCGTGCCAAGGACTGTGGCATGGCTGTCCGGCATGGGGCACAGCACGTCAAGTTCGGCATAAAGAGTCTTCAGCAGGCTGCTCTTGCCGCTGCCGACCTTGCCAATAAGATAGACAAAGTCACCTTCCTGTACTGTGAAAGTGACATCGCCCAGGACGAACATGTCCTCCTGGCGTACCTCAACGTTTCTGTAATCTATTACATCCATTTATTCCTTGTGGCGCTTTACCAGTTCTGTGGCCAGTTCTTCAAAGCGGTGTCCCTTGGAAGTCAGAAGGACAATCAGGTGATAAATCAGGTCCGATGCCTCGTAGATGAGACGGTCATCTGTGCCGTTTGTAGCTTCAATGACTGTTTCAACGGCCTCTTCACCTACTTTCTGTGCCATACGGTTGACTCCGCTCCTGAAAAGTGACGTTGTGTATGAACCTTCAGGCATCTCCTTGTAACGCTTGTCAATGAAATCCTGCAGGTATGAAAGGAAATTAAGGTCAACGCTGTTCTCCTCACCCCAGCATGTGTCAGCGCCGGTGTGGCAGACGGGACCTTCGGGCTTGACCTTGATGAGCAGGGTGTCACCGTCACAGTCCAGCTTTATGTCCCTGACGTTCAGAAAAATGCCGCTTGTCTCCCCCTTTGTCCAAAGGCACTTGCGGGAACGGCTCCAAAATGTCCCTTTTCCGCTTTCCCCGGTCTTTTCGTATGCTTCCCTGTTCATGAAACCAAGCATCAGGACCTTGCGTGTAATGTTGTCCTGAATGATTGCGGGTACGAGACCGCCCATTTTTTCAAAATCGATTTCCATCTTATGGTATATTAATTATCTTATAGGAATATTCAAACCGCGAAGATACTGCTTTAATTCGGGAATTGGTATCTCACCGAAGTGAAAAACGCTTGCGGCCAGAGCGGCATCGGCATTTCCAAGCAGAAAAGCGTCCCGGAAGTGCTCTTTTGCACCGGCTCCGCCTGAAGCTATGACAGGAATTGAAAGCTCGTTGCTGAGCTTTTCCAGTGCATCATTTGCGTAACCCTGCTTCACTCCGTCATGGTCCATGCTGGTGAACAGAATCTCTCCGGCGCCGCGTTCATTCGCTTCATGCGCCCACTCGAACAGCATACGGTCCGTGGGGACGCGTCCGCCGTTCAGAAAGCAGCGCCATCCGTCCGGTGTCTGCTTGCCGTCAATGGCCACCACACATACCTGTGAACCGAAATTCAGAGCAATTTCATCAATCAGTTCCGGCCTTTTCAGCGCAGCGGAATTGACTGAGACCTTGTCGGCACCGGCCTTGAGCAGACGTTCCACGTCACAGAGTTCGTGAATGCCGCCTCCGACAGTGAACGGAATTGATATTTCCGATGCAATGCGCTCAACCAGTTCTGTAAATGTTTTTCTTCCTTCAAACGATGCGGTGATGTCAAGAAAGACCAGTTCGTCAGCGCCCTGCTGACTATACAGTTTTCCAAGTTCCACAGGGTCACCCGCATCACGCAGGTTCACGAAATTTGTGCCTTTGACCGTACGCCCGTTGCAGATGTCAAGGCAGGGTATGATTCTTTTTGCCAACATATCTTATCCGTTTGCCAGCCGTGACAGCTGCTCAAGTGTGACACGTCCTTCATAATACGCTTTGCCGACAATTGCTGACGGCAGTCCGGCCTCCTTCAGTCCGATGAGGTCTTCCATGCTGCTTACACCACCGCTGGCAATGAGCTTCATGTCCGGGAAATCCTTCAGGATTGAACGGTACAGGTCCGTTGCAGGGCCCTGGAGCATGCCGTCCCGGTTTATGTCCGTACACAGCACGCGGGTGATGCCTTTGGCTGTGTAGTCTTTCAGGAAATCTGTCAGCGCCAGTCTGCTGTCCTCTTTCCATCCGCTTACGGAAATGAATCCGTCGCGTACATCGGCGCCCAGTATCATACGGTCTGGACCGTACGTGCTTATCCATTCAAGCATAAGTTCCGGATGTGAAACGGCAATGCTGCCTACGGTAGCCATGGCTGCTCCGCTTGAGAAGACAATACGCAGGTCTTCATCGGACTTGATTCCGCCTCCGAAGTCTATTGTCAGGCCGGTGTGTCCGGCTATGCTTTCAAGAGTGCGGTGATTGACAACATGACTGCTGCGCGCACCGTCCAGATCAACCAGATGCAGGCGTTTCAGACCTGCGTCCTGAAACATTCTTGCTACCTCTAGAGGGTTGTCGCTGTATGTCTTCTGTGCGTTGTAGTCTCCTTTTGAAAGCCTTACGCACTTGCCGTCTATTATGTCTATTGCGGGAATGATCTCCATATTCAAATGTCAAGAAAATTCTGAAGAATGCGTTCTCCTATGGCACCGCTCTTCTCAGGATGGAACTGTGTGGCGTAGAAGTTGTCCTTGTGGAGTGATGCACTGAATGGCAGGATGTAACGGGTCTCTGCTGCAGTCCACTCACAGACGGGAACGTAGAAACTGTGTACGAAATAAACGAATTCCGGTTTGTCGAAGCCTTTGAACAGAGACCTGTCAACTGCTTCAATGGTGTTCCAGCCCATGTGCGGGACCTTGTCCTCATGCCTTTCGGGCTGGAATTTCAGTACCGGGACGTCAAAAATTCCAAGGCAGTCAGCGTCTCCTTCCTCACTGTGGCTGCACATGAGCTGCTGTCCCAGGCAGATGCCAAGGACCGGCTGCCTGAGCCCGGTTATTATTTTGTCCAGATTGTGCTCCTTGAGATACTTCATGGTTGTGCTGGCTTCACCTACGCCCGGGAAGATTACCTTGTCCGCGCTGCCAAGCTCTGCGGAATCATCGGTCAGCACAGCTTCAACGCCCAGCCTTTTCAGGGCATGAACCACAGAATGTATGTTTCCGGCATTGTATCTGACTATTGCAACTTTCATAGCTGTTTGAAGTTTTTCGACCGCGAAGTTACGAAAAATGACAGCTCACAGATATGGAACTTATTTTTAAAATGAGTAAATTTGCGGAAAATTATGGGGAAGCGTTCCCAATTATTAATGTAAATATTTGAATATCAAATAATTCCGATGAAAAAGTTTGCTGAGCGTGGACCGCTTGACCTGTCGCAGGTCGGCAAGGATGTGTTGAATGACTGGCTGAAGGAAGATCTTTTTGCCCGCAGTATCAAGGAGCGTGAAGGTTGTCCTTCTTTCGTTTTCTATGAGGGACCTCCTTCGGCTAACGGCATGCCGGGCATACATCATGTAATGGCCCGCACCATCAAGGACACATTCTGCCGCTACAAGACCATGTGCGGCTATCAGGTCAACCGCAAGGCCGGATGGGACACCCACGGACTGCCGGTGGAACTTGGCGTTGAAAAGAAACTTGGAATCACCAAGGAGGACATAGGAAAGAAGATTTCGGTCGATGACTACAACATGAACTGCCGTACCGAAGTCATGAAATACAAGGAGCACTGGAGTGACCTTACCCAGAAGATCGGCTACTGGGTCGATCTTGACAATCCGTACATCACATACGACAACCGCTACATCGAATCCCTGTGGTGGCTTCTCAAGCAGTTGTATGAGAAAGGTTACCTGTACAAGGGATACACAATCCAGCCGTATTCACCCGCTGCCGGCACCGGTCTGTCAAGCCATGAGCTGAACCAGCCGGGCTGTTACCGTGACGTCAAGGACACTACGGTCACGGCACAGTTCGTCATGACGGAACCCAAGCCGGAAATGACAGGATGGGGTACACCGTGCTTCATAGCATGGACCACCACACCGTGGACACTTCCATCAAACACAGCTCTTTGTGTAGGTAACAACATCGATTACGTTGCAGTCCGCACATACAACATGTACACAGGCCAGCCTGTTACCGCGGTTCTTGCCAAGGAACGCCTGTCAGCATACTTCGATCCCAAGGGTGCAGAACTGCCGCTTGACAGCTACAAGCGCGGAGACAAGGTCATTCCTTACCGGATTGTGGCTGAGTACAAGGGATCGGACCTGGTGGGCATCCATTATGAGCAGCTGTTCCCGTGGATCAAAGCCTTTGGCGATGCATTCCGCGTCATTCCGGGCGACTATGTCACCACAGAAGACGGTACCGGTATAGTTCACATTGCCCCGACTTTCGGTGCGGACGACAACAAGGTTGCAAAGGCTGCAGGTGTGCATGGCCTGACCGTTCAGACAACTGCACGTCTTGACAATGTACGTCCGATGGTTGACATGACCGGTAAGTATTTCCTCATAAAGGACATGGATCCGAACTTTGTGCGTGATTTCGTCAATGTGGAACTGTACTCCAGATATGCCGGCAGTTATGTCAAGAACGCTTATGACCCCAAGTACAACGTGGGCGGCAAGTATGATGAGGCAGCAGCTTCAAAGGACGATGACCTGAACATTATTCTCTGCATGGAGATGAAACAGGCCGGTTCGGCATTCAAGATAGAAAAGCACGTGCACAACTATCCGCACTGCTGGCGTACGGACAAGCCTGTCCTTTATTATCCGCTTGACAGCTGGTTCATCAAGGCATCGGCCGCAAGGGAGAAGATGATGTCCCTGAACGAAACCATAAAGTGGAAACCGGAATCGACCGGAACCGGCCGTTTCGGCAAGTGGCTGGAGAACCTGAACGACTGGAACCTGAGCCGCAGCCGCTACTGGGGCACTCCGCTGCCTATATGGCGCAATGAGGAAGGTGACGAGATATGCATCGGATCCGTTGAAGAACTTTACAATGCGATTGAAGTGTCTGTTCAGGCCGGTGTCATGAAGTCAAATCCGTTCAAGGAAAAAGGTTTCGTTCCCGGAGTCTATACTCAGGAGAACTATGACAGGATTGACCTGCACCGCCCGTATGTTGACGACATAGTCCTTGTATCGGCTCAGGGCCGCAAGATGAGACGTGAGACAGACCTTATTGACGTGTGGTTCGACAGCGGCGCAATGCCTTTCGCACAGGTCCACTATCCGTTTGAAAACAAGGAACTGATAGACAACGGCACCATATTCCCGGCAGACTTCATTGCAGAGGGCGTTGACCAGACACGCGGCTGGTTCTACACGCTGCATGCAATTGCCACAATGGTCAAGGGAAGCGTATCGTTCAAGACCGTCATTTCAAACGGTCTGGTGCTTGACAAGAACGGCAACAAGATGTCAAAGCGTCTGGGCAATGCCGTAGAGCCTTTCCAGGCAATAGAAAAATTCGGCAGCGACGCCCTGCGCTGGTACATGATAACCAATTCGCAGCCGTGGGACAACCTCAAGTTCGATGAAGAGGGTGTGAAGGATGTTACACGCAAGTTCTTCGGAACGCTGCACAACACATACAAGTTCTTTGCACAGTATGCCAACGTTGACGGCTTTGACAACAGTGCCGCTCAGATTCCCGTAGCAGAACGTCCGGTTATGGACCGCTGGATTCTGAGTGAGCTGAATTCACTGACAAAGGATGTCCGTGAAAGTCTTGACGACTACGAACCGACACGCGCCGGACGTCTCATTTCCAATTTTGTCAATGACTATCTGTCCAACTGGTACGTCCATCTGACCCGTGACCGCTACTGGGGCAGTTCCATGAGCCGGGACAAGCTGGCCGCATATCAGACTCTCTATACCTGCCTTGAGACCGTGGCAAGACTCATGTCCCCCATAGCTCCGTTCTATGCAGACCGTCTGTTCCGTGATCTGAACAGTGTAACCGGTATGGACACTACAGTTTCAGTGCATCTGGCAAAATATCCGGAATGCAATGACGGCCTTGTTGACAAGGAACTTGAAACACGTATGGAGCTTGCCCAGAAACTGACATCGATGGTTCTCGCACTGCGCAAGCGTGATGATGTAAGGATCAATGTCCGCAAGCCGCTCCAGAAGATCCTCATTCCGGTTACTGCAGAACTCCGTTCACACCTTGAGCCTGTCATGGAACTTATCCGCGACCAGGTCAACGTCAAGGAGGTTGAATTTGTCGAGGGAGCAACCAGCGTGCTGGTAAAGAAGGTAAAGTGCAACTTCAAGGTTCTTGGAAAGAAGTTCGGTCCTTTGATGAAGGGTGTGGCAGCAGCCGTACAGAATATGTCACAGGCCGATGTTGCAGCGCTGGAACAGAACGGCAGCTTTACATTTGACATAAACGGTACGCCGGCAACGGTCGATACCACAGAAGTTGAAATATTCAGTGAGGATATTCCGGGTTGGGTGGTCGCCAATGAGGGCACTCTGACCGTGGCTCTTGACATTCAGCTGACTGATGCCCTGAAGCGTGAGGGTATTGCCCGCGAACTCAAGAAGCGCATTCAGGACGAGCGCAAGCTCATCGGACTTGAGATTACAGACCGTATTGCTGTACGCCTGTCTTCCGGTGCTGAGACCGATGAAGCTGTGCGTGAATATGAGGAATGGATCAGGACCCAGGTTCTGGCCAATTCGATAGAACTGGTTGGGGGTATGACAGAAGGGTCTGACATCTCATTTGACGAATATTCATTCAAACTGCAGATTATCAAACAATAACCTATAACACCAATAATTATGGCTGAGAAGAACCGATATTCTGACGAGGAACTGGAAGAGTTCCGCACTCTTATCAATGAGAAACTTGAAGTGGCTCAGAGGGATTATGACGCCCTGAAGGCTTCGCTGATGAACACGGACAACAACAGCGCCGATGATACCGCTCCTACATTCAAGGTTCTTGAAGAAGGTGCCAACACTCTTTCTAAGGAAGAGACCACACGTCTTGCACAGCGCCAGCTCAAGTTCATACAGTCCTTACAGGCTGCTTTGGTACGCATTGAGAACAAGACTTACGGCGTATGCCGTGAGACCGGCAAACTCATTCCCAAGGAACGCCTGCGTGCAGTTCCTCATGCAACTCTGTGCATTGAGGCAAAGCAGGGCAGCAAACGCTGACACATTCCTTCATGGGAAAAGAACGTAATGCCAATCAGGGACGTCTGGCACTGATAATAATCTTTGCCGTTCTTCTCATAGACCAGATAATCAAGATTCTGGTCAAGACCAACATGTACGTGGGACAGACTGTTGAAATCACTCCATGGTTCAAGATACTTTTCATTGAAAACAACGGAATGGCATTCGGAATGGAGATCATAGGCAAACTGTTCCTGTCCATTTTCCGCATTGTTGCCATAGGCTTTTTCTCATGGTATCTGGCCAGGATTGTCAATCGCGGCTTTCCCACGGGCTACATTGTGACTGTCGCATTCGTGATAGCCGGAGCGGCAGGAAATCTTATTGACTGCATGTTCTACGGCCAGATATTTACGGCCAGTCTTCCCGGTCAGATTGACCCCGCACATTTTGTGCCGTTCGGTCAGGGGTATGCTCCGCTGCTGTACGGAAAGGTCGTTGACATGCTTTATTTTCCATTGTGGACATGGCCGGACTGGATGCCGCTTGTTGGCGGAGACATCTTCTTCAGTCCGATATTCAATTTTGCAGACTCATGCATTACCTGCGGCGTAATAGTTCTGCTGCTGTTCTACACCAGGTTTGTGAATATGGGTTTGAAATATCAGGATTCCGATACAGATGAAAAGAAAGACTGACATACTCATCGTACTGTCTGCCGCACTGCTGCTTTCGGGCTGCCGTCTGCACAGGCCTGATGACGTGATCAGCCCCAAGAGAATGGAGGCCTTCCTGTATGACTATCATCTGGCCCAGGCCGTTGCGCAACAGCTGCCCAGGGACCGGAAATATACGACTCCGGCCTATATTGACTGGGCATATCAGAAACATGGCCTTGAAAAGGAAGATGTGGACCGTTCCCTTGTCTGGTACACACGCAATCCCAAGGAACTGGCAAAGATATACAAGCATCTGTCCAACAGGATTGATGACGAGTACAAAAGCTCATCCAGAATTCTGTCGCAGATAGAAAAGCATTCCTTTTCGGTGCAGTCAGGTGACAGCGTCAATCTCTGGTATCTGAACAGCACATGCCTTCTGAACTCATCGGACTATATGAAAAAGGCCTCATTCCAGACAGACAGGGATACCACATTCCATCTGGGTGACACTCTGGTATGGAACGTTAATTCAACGTTTGCTACTCCTGCTGACAGTTCAAGTTTGGCATATATGGCTCTTATGGTCACATATCAGGACAGTGTCTCTACAGTTGACACGATCATGAGGAAGTCCGGAAATGTAAGGCTGTCGCTGGTGCTGGATGACAGCAAAACCATGAAAAATGTACGTGCGCTGATCCAGTATGTTGATACGACTGACAACCGTCGGAACATGCTGTTTGCATCGGGCATTGACATGATCCGATATCACAGACGTTATGTGGCTGCAGCAGATTCAACCGTTACGGCGGCGGAACTCGGCACAGACAACGGCGGTGGCGACGGCAACGTTCAGTGATTCCGATGTCTTGCTTCCGGCAGGCCAGTTCGGAATAAAGAGACGTTCAGTTATGTGTCTGCCAATCTGACTGCTTATTCCGTTTCCTTCATTTCCCATGACAATTACGCCATGATCGGACAACGTCCTTTCGTACATGTTCTTTCCGTCAAGAAAAGTGCCGAATATGGGGACCCGGTCTTCAATGGCCGACAGTTCACTGTCAAGGTCGCAGTAATGCAGATGTACGCGTGCCAGTGCTCCCATTGTGGCCTGTACTGATTTGGGATTGTAGATGTCTGCCGTGCCTTTGGAGCAGAATATGTCATGTATTCCAAACCAGTCTGCAATGCGGACAATGGTGCCCAGATTGCCTGGATCCTGAATGTCATCAAGTGCAAGTACCAGATTGCCGGCGGCCTGTAGGGACATGGAACAGTCGTGTCTGGGAATGACGAAAAGGGCCAGAACGTCTTGCGGAGCCTGCAGCAGACTGGCTTTGCGCAGTTCTTCAGGAGTAACCGCCTCAATGCGGTCGGCGTCTATGTTTCTGTGCCCTGCCAGCCAGCTTTCAGTGGCAATGAGCAGCTTGCAGTGAAAGGTGCCTAACAGTTCTCCGACCAGTTTGTGACCCTCGGCGGCAAACAGTCCTGTCTCGTTCCGGAACTTTTTCATTTCCAGACTCTTGATTGTCTTTATGTCATTCTTGCTGAGCATGGCATGTCAATTGATATTGTAAAGATAGTTATTTTTTAAATCCGCTCTTTGAAAGGCCATGCCCTTTCATTACCTTTGTAAGTTAAAATAATTGTATATGGACAGGATTGTCACAAAAACGCTATTATGCTATGCACTGCTGTTGTGTATGGCTTCCTGCTCCGTATATAAATTCGTTCCGGAAGGTGAATACCTGCTTGACAAGGTCGATGTCACCACATCGGACAAATCAGTCAGGGATTTGTCTGAATTCAGGAACTATTCTTATCAGACACCAAATTCCAAATGGTTCGGACTTTTCCGTCTCCCGCTAAGAATATATTCTCTGTCTGGAACATCAAATCCGGACCGTGGAATCAACCGCATGCTCCGCAATCTGGGCGAGGAACCGGTCATAAGTGATCCGCTGCTGACTGAAGCCACGCGTATTGAAATGCAGCGTGCCCTGATGAATGAGGGATACCTGAATGCCGGTGTCAATGTCAGCACATTGCAGTCAAGGAAGCCCAAGGTCACCGTACGGTATGATCTGGTTCCCGGCAGGATGTTCGTGGTCGATACTGTCAGGGTCACGGTGATGGATCCGGAAATTGACCGCCTGCTGCAGGAGAATGCCGGAACGTCACTGCTCAGGGAAGGTATGAATCTTGATGCTGGTGTCCTTAATGACGAACGGAACAGGATTGTAAGCCTGCTCCACAACAACGGCTACTACCGTTTCAACAAGGATTACATATCATTCGTGGCCGATACGGCCAGCGGCAGTGACAGGGTGGGGCTGAGAATGGTCATTTCCCCATCGGCCGGCGGACGCGGACATTTGCGTTATACGATATCGGACATAGACTATATCTTAGCGGATAATGCCGGTGCGGCACAGTTGTCAGAGTCCGATATGTGTGCTGTGCAGGCAGACGGGTTCAGGGTTCTGCATTCGGACTGTGACGGCAAACCGTCACTCAGACCGGGAGTCATTTCAAAGCATTCGTTCCTGCGTGAGGGTATGGAGTATGACAATGATTCAATTTCAAAGACATATTCTTCCCTGATGCGGCTTGGAGTGCTAAGCTATTCGAACATAAGGCTGGATACCGTACCCGGTACGGATGACAGACTTAAGGCAAGCGTGTATATGTTCAAACTGCCAAAGCATTCGTTCACGTTTGAAATGGAGGGGACCAACACCGCCGGTGACCTTGGTGCTGCCGCATCGATGTCTTTGTCTGACAGGAACCTGTTCCGCGGATCGGAGCAGCTGACGGTCAAACTGCGCGGTGCTTATGAATCGATTTCAAATCTGCCGGGATATACCGGTGACACATATCTGGAATACGGTCTTGAAGCAAATCTTGATTTCCCGGAGTTCCTTGTCCCGTTCATGTCACAGGAACTTCAGCGCCGCAGTCAGGCAACGTCCCGTTTCAGTGTCAAAATCAATGCCCAGCAGCGTCCTGAATTCAAAAAGACCATTTTTTCGGCCGGCTGGAGCTACAGCTGGACTGACACGTGGCGCAAATCACACAAACTAGATGTTATTGATCTTAACTATCTGGTCGTTCCATGGATTTCAGACCATTTCAGGGCTGAATATCTGGACCCCATCACTTCAAAGAAGTCTATTCTGAAATATAACTATGAGGACCTTCTCATAACGAAACTGGGTTATACCTTCTATTATTCCAATTCCCGTCTTGGTTCGACTGATCCGTTCCAATACACAGTCCGACTTGGCCTTGAGACATCAGGAAACGTGTTGGACGCTCTTGCAAAACCGCTTGAACTGGAACAGAATGAAAACGGACAGTACAAGTTCATGGGAATAGCTTTTGCCCAGTATGTGAAGCATGACTTTGCGTTTACGGCCAACTGGCGAATGGATGCCATCAACAACTTTGTCTTCCATTTGGAGTGGGGCGTAGCGGTCCCTTATGGCAATTCCACCAGCCTTCCATTTGAAAAGCGCTATTTCTCAGGTGGTGCAAACAGTGTACGCGGTTGGGCTGTCCGAGAACTCGGTCCCGGAAAATTCAAGGGCGATGACAGAACAATAGACTACATCAAACAGTCCGGTGACATAAAATTGGGAGCCAGTCTGGAATACCGTTCCAAACTGTTCTGGAAATTAAACGGTGCCGCATTCATCGATGCCGGCAACATCTGGACAATACGTGACTATTCGGAACAGCCGGGCGGCATGTTCAAGTTCAATACGTTCTACAAACAGATTGCCGTTGCATACGGATTGGGATTAAGGGTTGACCTGGGTTTCCTTGTGCTCCGGTTCGATGGCGGTATGAAGGCTTACAATCCGTCAGGGAAGTCGCTTTACAGGCGTCTGCCGCTGATACATCCTTCGTTTGACCGTGACTTTGCCTTCCATCTGGCTGTAGGCTATCCGTTCTGATTGGCTTTCCGGGTAATGAAAATGAAAAAGATAAAACAATATAGAAATGAAGATCCACTTTATGAGTCTGTCAAGTGGAAGCAGCGGCAACTGCTACTATCTTGGTACAGAAGAACATGCTATTCTGATTGACGCCGGCATTCCTGTCAAGCAGATCAAAAGTTTCCTGAAGGATGCCGGAGTACAGTTTGAAAAGATTATGGGCGTCTTTGTCACCCATGATCATGCAGACCATATCAAGGCCTTGGGCAATCTGGGCGAGAAATGTGCTTTGCCGGTCTTTGCCACAAAGGAAACCCATTCCGGTATCAATAACAATTACTGCATGACAGAGAAACTGAGCAGTTGTGTGCGTTACGTGGAAAAGGAGGTTCCATTCCAGTTCAACGAATTTGAAGTGACTCCTTTTGAGGTGCCGCATGACGGAACGGACAATGTCGGTTATCGTGTGCGCGTTGACGGCCGGACTTTCTGTTTTGTCACTGACCTTGGACACATTACCGAGACCGCGTCAAAGTACATACTTCAGGCACAGTATCTGATAATGGAAGCCAACTATGATGAGGACATGCTGCGCATGGGCAATTATCCGAAATTCCTGAAAGACCGCATTGTCAGTCCTCAAGGGCATTTGAGCAACAGGACAACTGCAAAATTCCTGGCTCAGAATATGACTCCTGATTTGAAATACATCTGGCTGTGCCATCTGAGCGGTGAAAACAACCACCCGGAGATAGCTTACAAGACTGTTGAATATGAACTGCGCGGTGTTGGAATCATACCGGGAAAAGACGTCCAGCTGTGCGCATTGAAGCGTACGACTCCAAGCCAGCTGTATGTGTTCGAATAAAGAGTTTTTTCTGCAAAAAAATCTCTTTTTCGCTTGGCGGTATCAATGGAAAGGAGTACCTTTGCATCGCTTTTGAGAAATAAAGCATGCGCGATTAGCTCAGTTGGTAGAGCAACTGACTCTTAATCAGTGGGTCCAGGGTTCGAATCCCTGATCGCGTACGAAAAAGGAGGTCGTTTGGCCTCCTTTTTTCGTACCGTGCCGTTACGCTTGATTGGAATCAGTGAATATATTGCCCCGGTCGAAATTCCGTGGGGGCAAGTCATGTGCATTGCCAAGCTTGCAGCTGGAAAGCTCCTGAGGCCGATTCCTTGCAAGTTTGGCAATCAATCATAAAAAAAGAAAGGAGGTCTGTGCCTCCTTTCTTAGTCAGTGTCTGTCCTCTTCGTTGTCATATACTTCCTTGGGAACCAGCTCAATGTAGTCAAAGCAGAATTGGGCGTCATCCTTGTCAAGAATCTGCTTGAACCGCAGGTAGTAGTCCATGTTGGCGTACATGTATTCTGTCGATAGGGTAAGGCGGCCCATGTGGTTCTGCTGGCGGTGGGATTCGTGGTTGTCATTGCAGACCAGCTGCGAATCAGGTCCCTTCATCCATCCGCGGTTCTTCATTGACTTGTCAAGGGCGGCAATTTCACTTTCCGATCCCAGATCGGCATCCGATACCCAACCCACATTGGGGTCGTCAAGGGTGACGCGCAGGTCCAGAGGCAGTCCCAGGGGCTTCCAGTCTTCATAGGTGATGTCAGCTCCGGGAGCGACAGCTGCCATGTAGAACTGGGCTATTCCGCAGTACTGTTCAAGAGCGCGGAACGACATTCTCAGCTGCCATGTGCCGCTGCGTGGAATGGGAGGCAGCTTGACGTACATGTCAAACAGGCCTTCAATGTCAACGGCGTCACCTTCATATGTATAGGTGTCATTGTCAACAGGGCGCAGGTGAATCTTGTAAACGTTGTTGTAGGCATGGAAATTGGTAGGTTCGACAAATCCGATGCTCCGCTTGCCGCTGCCTTCATAAGGATATGCTCCGCGTGCACCCGATGTGATGAAATCGGGCGAAAGGGTTCCGCAGTCAATTCTCAGACGTCTGTTCAGCACTTTGTCTGTGACTTCCTGATCATAAACCAGTATTTTGTCAATGTAGTGGATCATGCCGTTCATGGCAATCTGTTCAACTGGTGTCTGGTTGATGCGGTCCATTTCATCGCTGCTCAGAATCTTGACGCCGGGAATCTGTGCACCTTTGAATGCCCTGCTGCCGTTTCCTTCTCTGCCAAGGCGGTTGATATAGACGTCACCTATGACTTTCTCTTCGCTGTATTCCGTTGAGATTCGCATCATTGAGTTGGGAGCCAATGTGGTGAAATAGTCTTCTGGATCTGTCAGTCCGTTGTTGAATGTCTTGATCATGTCACGTCTGGTGTTGAAATTGTCATGACCGGCAACGAATGGAAGAATGTGGTATGCAAGGAAGCGGTTCAGTGAATTGAACGGACTCTTGAGGTCTGTGGAATCGGCTGATTCAGGATAAATGGGATCATATACTCTCTTGGCATACGCAATCAGTTCATCCAGATTGTGGATGTCGTTCTGCGCAAAGAGTTCATCGGTCTCTACGAAGATGGTGTAACTGGTCTTTTTCTTGTCCCAGAACAGCAGCTGGTACTTTCTTGAAGATGCATTAAGGGTGACCCTGCTGTTCTCGTCAAGTGAATCGGAATCGACTGTTCCTATCTTGTAGTCGTAATCATAATACTTGCCAAGTTTGTCAACGGTCATGAAACCGGCTTCCTTTAGGGCCTGTGCAAACAGTGTGGTGTGCGGATTGTTGACAATCAGGTCATAGACATAGTTGCCGGTGAAATCAATGCATCTGTCAATGGTGTGGACAACTCCGTTCTGGCAGGAATCGTCCTTTTCCATGATATGTGAGAACTTGTTGACTGTGCGGACAAGACGGTATGCGGTGTCACCGTTCTCTTCGATATGATGCATTACGGAGTCAAATGAAAGCATCAGGAAGCGGTCATTCATGTTGACCTTGGGAAACACTCCCTGCTCCATTTCACCGACATAGCAGGTTATGCCTTCCACCAGATGGGTCCAGGCAAGGGTGTCGCAGTCTTCCTTGGGCAGTTCTTCAACGCTGTGATAGGGTTCTCCGCGCATTCTGATTCCGCGTTCAACCAGGAAAGAGTCTATGCCTTCATTGTATGGGGCAAAGCATGTATGGTATCCGTATGTCTGGAGTTCGGTCCATATTCCGGCTCTTTTAAGAACTTCGATGAACTTGCTGAAATCTTCAGAGCGCCTTTCCAGTTCATCGGATATGGTGGCACCGGTGAATGTGTAGTACGTTCCGGGATGCTGTTCATTCCAGAGGTCAGAACATGATGTCTGGAATAGTGAAATGACACATAATGCAGTGCCTGCCAGTGCGGCTGTGAATTTGGAAAGGATTTTTGCCTTCATTGATGAGAACAATAGGTTAGTCAGGTTATATTTCTTTACATATATTCATTCCGGCAAAAGGTTAAATTGCTGCGACTCTATTTGTTTCAAAAGGTTTAAAATTTGAAGAAATTCTTAGCGTTGTAGTAGGAAATGTCTTCAACCATCTGCTCAATGCGCGGCATTTCGCTTGCTGGCAGTTCACCTTTTTCCACGTCATTGGCAAGGAGATTGCACAGAATGCGTCTGAAATATTCGTGGCGGGCGTATGACACGAATGAGCGGCTGTCGGTCAGCATTCCGACAAAGCGTGAAAGCAGTCCAAGCATACTCAGGACGTTCATCTGCTGCTCCATGCCGTTCTTCTGGTCAAGGAACCACCAGCCGGCGCCCAGCTGCATCTTGCCTGGAACGCTTCCGTCCTGGAAATTGCCTATGGTTGTTGCCACCATCTCAAAGTCTGTAGGATTCAGGTTATAGACAATGGTCTTTGTCAGCTTGTCCATGCTGTTCAGACGGTCAAAGTATCTGTTCATGGCCTTGGCGGTAATGACTTGTGACATGGAGTCAAAGCCGGTGTCCTTGCCTATGGCACCAAACATCTTTGTGTTCTGGTTGCGTATACGCCGTAATGGAACTGCTGTGTCCACCCTGTGTCGGCGTCCATCTTGCCGAACTCAAGCATCATGGCGCTCTTGAATTTGCGCATTTCGCTTTCATTCAATGCAGTACCGCCATAGACCTTGTTGAAAATGGCGTCAAGTTCAGCGGGAGTGAAGTCTTCGGCCAGGAATTCCTCAAATCCGTGGTCACTCAGGCGGCAACCCATTGACTCAAAGTACTTGTGGCGTACAAGAAGTGCCTTGATAATGTCATCGAAACACTTTATCTGAACGCCGCTGACAGCTGACAGCCTGTCTATGTACTGGCTGTATGCCTGCGGGTTTTCCACGGCCATTGCCATGTCAGGGCGCCAGGTTGGCAGGACCTTGACCTTGAAGCCGCTGTCCTTAACCTGCTTGTGGTATTCAAGGGAATCTACGGGGTCGTCAGTAGTGCAGACAGTTTCAACGCCGTATTTCAGCATAAGGTTTTTAGCGCTGAATTCCGGACTCTGCAGCTTTTCGTTGCATTCGTCGTAGATTTCCTTTGCCGTATCGGGATTGAGCACCTTTTCAATGCCGAACGCGGTCTTCAGTTCCAGGTGGGTCCAGTGGTATAGCGGGTTGCGCATGCAGTAGGGCATGGTCTCGGCCCATTTCCGGAATTTTTCCCAGTCCGATGCGTTACCGGTTATGTACTTTTCATCTATGCCGTTGGTGCGCAGGGCACGCCATTTGTAGTGGTCTCCGCCAAGCCAAAGTTCGGTGATTGAACGGAAACGGTGGTCTTCAGCAACTTCCTGCGGATTGAGATGACAGTGGTAGTCAATGATTGGCAGGCTTTTGGCATGGTCGTGATACAGATGACGTGCTGTATCGGACTGCAGGAGAAAATCTTCGTGAATGAATGGTTTCATATTGTAATAAGGTTAGTTTCAGATCAGTCTTGCAATGTGTCTTTCAAGTATGTTCTCCTGAACCTGGGCGCCAACGACCGCGCTGTTGCGTTCAAGGGCTGCGTAGAATTCAGGACCGTTTTCGGCGGCCAGCTTGTAGCTTACATGGACAAGCTGGCGGAAATCCGGGTTGTACATGGGGTCCTGACGGTTGTGACGCAGTGTACGGGCGTATTCATCGCCGCTCCAGGCTGCAATCTGTCCGGCCGTTGGAAGCTTTGACCTGTCAATGTCAATGACGGTGGCGTAGGGGATGCACAGTTCCTCCATGCGTCCAAGGGCTTCAATGGCTATCTTCTTGGCCAGCTCAAGCGCACCGGCGTCAGCAAGGGCAAGTCCGATGTTCTCTTCAAGCCAGGTGGTGCCTGCGGTCTTTATGTGGATACCCTTGTCGTATTTGTGTATCAGCCGGCCCATTATGGGGTAGATTGAGAACTTGTCACTGCCGGAATGTATGCTCAGCTTCAGGTCTTGCGGCAGAGCGAATTCCCTGACAGCAAAGTCAATGACCAGCAGGTCCTGCTCGAATTCCCTTTCAAACTGAGCCGTGTCACCCACATATTCCACACCTTTGTTGAAACGGCCTGTGAACTTTGGGGCAATGGTGTTCAGGGGAATGTTCTCCTGTGCAAGAGCGCTCAGGATGAAGAACATTTCAATTGGTGTCTGCGGGGCATCGACTTCATCCATGGACACTTCGGTCACAAAGTTGCCGGCACCTTTTTTCTCTGCAATGTGGCGGTATATGCGTCCGGCCTCCTGAACTGCGAACAGGTATTTCCCGGCCATCTCCTCAAGCAGCTGACGGCTTATGGCAAACGGCTGCCCTATTCCTGGAATGGCCAGCATGCCTTCATATTTCATGTTGCGCTGAATGAACTGTGCCACAGACACGTCATCGGCCTTTTTGCCAATATAGTCTGCCACGTCTATCGTGAAGAAGTCCGATGCCTCTATGAAGCGGTCAACGTTGTTCATGTTGATGTGGTCTGCGTCAACGAAGTAACTGCCGCGGTAACCGAGTGCCTTTACTGCTGCATCGGCCTCAATGCGTGTGTCCATGGGACTGGTCCCTACAATCTGATGTTCGCGGTTTGACTTGTTCCAGACGGGAGTGAAGTCAATTCCGTATTTCTTTGATGCGTTGATGATTGCGGTAAGCTGTGCCTGACCTTCGTGAGAAAAGCGGTCGCCTGTGCCGAATGAATATTTTCCAAGTTTCTTCATTTTGCGATTGTGTAAAATACTTTTTGTAAAAATACGTCAAAAGTCTGGCAATTGACTACTTTTGCAATAAAGAATTATAACCGAAAACTGTATGAAATACTCATTCGATGATTTGAAGGGCCGCAACTGCGTGATAACCGGCGGATTCGGTATCATAGGCATGGCCCTGACGCGCGGTCTTGCATCCTGCGGTGTCAATCTGGCTGTCATTGGCCGCAACCCTGCAACCCCTGACAAGGCAAAGGCAATTGCTGCGGAGTTTGGAATAAAGTGCGTTGGCATATCGGCCAGCGTAACGGAAAAGGCACAGCTTGAGGCTGCACGTGAAGTTATTCACCGCGAACTTGGAAAGATTGACATCCTTATCAACTGCGCCGGCGGCAATTCGCCCAAGGCAACCTGCAAGGTGGAGCAGATGTCCAAGTCCGATGACCTGGCAGACACGTTCTACGGTCTTGACATGGCCGGATTCCATGATGTGTTTGATTTGAATTTCATAGGTACGCTGCTGCCCACAATGGTATTCACCACTGACATGATTGAAAACGGCAAGGGCAATGTGCTGAACATCTCCTCCATGAATTCAATCCGTCCGCTGACAAAGATTCCGGCATATTCGGCAGCCAAGGGCTCAATCAACAACTTCACCCAGTGGTACGCCGTTCATGTGGCACAGATGGGCATACGCTGCAATGCAATTGCTCCGGGTTTCTTCCTGACCGACCAGAACCGTTTCCTGCTTACCGATGAACAGACCGGCGCGCTGAAACCCCGTGGCAAGAAGATCATAGCCAATACGCCGACACACCGTTTCGGCGAGCCCGAAGAGATTGTTGGCACCATGCTCTACCTTCTCAGTGACATATCGGCCTTTGTGACCGGCGTGGTCATTCCGGTCGATGGCGGCTACGCGGCCTTTGGTGGCGTATAAATGAAAAAGGACCTCGGTTTGGAGGTCCTTTTTTCATGGGTTTATGCCGTGTAGGTTCCGGATACGGTATCGCCTCCGTGACCGGTCCAGTTGGTGTGGAAGAATTCTCCGCGGGGCCTGTCGGTGCGTTCGTAGGTGTGGGCTCCAAAGTAGTCGCGCTGTGCCTGAAGCATGTTTGCGGGAAGGCGCTGGCTGCGGTAGCCGTCATAGTATTCAAGACCGGCGGCAAGGCACGGTACGGGAATGCCGTTGACAATGGCCTGGGCCACCACGTTGCGCCAGCTCTGCTGTGACTGTGCCAGTTTTTCCTGGAAGAACGAATCCATCATCAGGTTGGCCAGCTGCGGGTTCTTGATGAATGCATCCTTGATCTTGCCAAGGAACACTGAACGTATTATGCAGCCGCCGCGCCACATCAGCGCAATGCCGCCGTAGTTCAGGTTCCAGCCGTATTCCTTTGCGGCTGCGCGCATAAGGGCGTACCCTTGTGCGTATGACACGACCTTGGCTGCAAACAGGGCCTTGCGCAGGTCCTCAAGGAATGCCGCGCGGTCACCAGTGAACTTAGCCCTGGCAGGTCCCTCAAGAACCTTGCTGGCAGCTGTGCGCTCGTCCTTCTGTGCAGACAGGCAGCGTGCAAAGACCGATTCTCCAATCAGTGTCAATGGAACGCCGTGGTCAAGTGCTGCAATGGCTGTCCATTTGCCTGTACCCTTCTGGCCGGCAGTGTCAAGTATGTAATCCAGAACGTACTTGCCGTCATCGTCCTTCTTGGCAAGTATGTCACGGGTAATTTCTATAAGGTATGAGTCAAGGTCGCCGCGGTTCCACTCGGCAAAGGTCTCATGCATCTCCTGATTGGTCATGCCCAGATATTCCTTCATGATCTGGTAGCATTCACAGATAAGCTGGATGTCACCGTACTCTATTCCGTTGTGGACCATCTTGACAAAGTGTCCGGCACCGTTCTCTCCAACCCAGTCGCAGCAGGGGGCTCCGTCCTCGACCTTGGCGCAGATGCTCTGGAAAATGGGCTTTACAATGGGCCATGCTGCGGGACTGCCGCCGGGCATCATGCTGGGGCCTTTCAGGGCGCCTTCCTCACCACCGGAAACTCCTGTCCCAATGTAGAGAAGTCCTTTGCTTTCTACGTATGCCGTGCGGCGTGCGGTGTCGGGGAAATGGGTGTTGCCGCCGTCAATGATTACATCGCCCTGTTCCAGCAGAGGAATCAGTTTGTCTATGAAATCATCGACTGCCTGTCCTGCCTTGACCATGAGGAACACCTTGCGCGGACGTTCCAGGGACTGAATGAAATCTTCCAGACTGGTGGCTCCGTAAATGTTTTTACCCTTTCCGCGGGCGTTCATGAAATCATCGACCTTTGAAACGGTACGGTTGAAGACGCTGACTCTGAATCCTTTGCTCTCCATGTTGAGAACCAGATTCTCACCCATCACTGCAAGGCCTATAAGGCCGATGTCACTTTTCTTTTCCATATTCTATAAACTTTTCATGCATTCTGTAACTGATAGGACTGCAAAGTTACGGATAATTTCATTTAAAGCGGTTATTGCTTGTGCTTCAATCATGAATGCATATCGGGCTAATTTGTATATTTGCATCACAAAACTTAAAAAGGCTATGAAAAAAATCTGTATTACATTTCTTGCAGCCATGTTTCTGGCTGCTCCTGCATTTGCGCAGAACAACGGCTGGTTCGTATCTCTTGGCGGTGGCGTCAACATAAATCAGGAAGGATACCGGCATGACGGAGGTTACGGCGTAGCTCCTGCGCTGTCTGTGGGAGCGGGAATGTGGTTTAGTCCTGATCTGGGCGTTAAACTTGGGTACGATGGAATGAAACTCAAAAATGACAAGTTCTTCAAGGACGGTGTGATTACAATGTCCTTTCCGCATCTCTGCTCTGGAATCTGTCAAATACCATTTCAGGTGATGATGAAAGCCGTGTGGTAAGTTTTGTCCCCTATGCCATGTTCGGTGCTTCGGTCGGCAGCAGGACGGCCCTTACGGCAGGCGCCGGTCTTTCCATGCCAATCAGTCTGAGCAGTGCCATAAGCATAGTCCCGGACATCAGGGTGTCTTACATTCAGGACAAGATATATACTGATGCTTATGACAAGGGACAGAATATGGTTTTTGAACCCACACTCAATTTGAGATACAGTTTCTGATTTGAAAGAATGGTTTAAAGAAAAGGGAAGAGCGGATCCGTTCTTCCCTTTTCTTGTTTCCGAATGTAAATACAGACTAATCTGCAAATCCGTTCTCTTCAAAACCTCCTGTGGGGAATGCAAGATCGTCAGAGAAAGAGAAAGGGGATGCCGGCAGAAGAACCCTTGCCTGAAGGGTTACAACCTTTATTAGTGGATTGATATATGTCTTCTTCATAATTGTCTTTCTTTACTTGGTCAGATACTTCTTGCCGTTGATTATGCTTATGCCCGGCTGCGGTGAATCAATCTGCTGGCCTGCAAGGTTGAATATGCCGTAGGACGTGACATCGGACTGTGTGTCAGTCTGAACCAGTCTGATGCCTGTGACATTGTAGCCGTCATCCAGCAACAGACTCAGAGAGCGGGGCGCAGAGGACATTTTTGGTGAAGGACCTTTAATGTATGCGCGCAGCGGTGAAATGGTAAGGCTGCTTGTGGCTCTCTTAATCTGACCTCCACTGATATAATAAAGTGTCTTCAGTTCTTCGCTGTCTGTAAACACCATGTTATTGCCGTCAATATCCAGATTGCCGGTCATTGTCCAGCCTGAAATTGTGATGTCATTAAGCGTTGTATCAAATTCATAACTGATGCTTACGAATTCATACGTGCTGTCCCTGGCAACCTGGAAAATGGCAGGAGTACCGGGCAGCAGACTGTCAACTGCATGGAAATGCAGCTGTGTTTCTTCACCGTCCGTGACATCTGTCAGGGTGTAGAATCTGATGAAGTCATTGGACCGGACCATGTATGGCAGTACGACCGTGCCGTATTTGCCGCTTACCTTTCTGCTGGTATAGATAGCCTTTCCATCGTTTCCATAAACTGTGTTCCGCGGATAAGTGGCGTTTTCATCGGAAATGTCCTGCTCCCACGGCAGTCCTACGCTGGCATCGTTGCTGCCGCCGTTCAGATTCAAGCACAGGGTGCCGTTCTTGGCATCGGCCTCAGTGAAAGTTCCAACTCCGTCCTGCAGCAGGTAACTGAGATCCCCGGCAACGTAGCAGTTGTGGATTTCAGGTGCAGCGGCATCATCACCGCGAACAAAGCCCTTGCCTGCCACGTAGCCCTTCACGCTGCCGGTGTTCCAGCAGGATGTGACCAGTGCGTTCTTCTTTGCAAAGCCGCAGAGTGCGGCAGACCGTTCGGTTGCATTGACAGAACCCATGTTGTAGCAGTTGTCAAGTGTAAGCTTCATGTAATCATCGGAATAGATGGCGCCTACAAGGCCTCCGCAGTCATAACTGCCGGTGATGGTTGCCGTATTGCCGCAGCCTGTTACCCGGATGTATCCTTCAGTGCTGTTCTTGTTTTCGGCATAACCTATTATTGCACCTATGCTGTGACCGCCACGGATTTCACCTGAGCCTATGAACAGGTCGCGCACTTCAGTGTTGATTCCTACCACTCCGAAGAAACCTATGCCGTTCTTTGACGCGTCATCAGCGGTAACAAGGTTGCTTATGGTGTGGCCGCCGCCATAGCAGATTCCTGAGAAGGGATGATCATAATTGCCTATTGGGACCCATGTTGAGCCATTGCAGTCAATGTCTTCGGTGATATAGACAACGTAGCTGGCCTTGGTGTCATTGTTTACAGCCGTGCGCAGCGCATCAAGGTCCTCAACGCTGGAGACGGCAAACACATCGCTGTGCTTCTGCGGATTGACGGCTTCATGTGACGGATCCGGTACGGGATACTTGTCAACATCGGCAGTCTGATGCCAGGGTGCACTCTGGCCTTCCGCTCCTTTATTCAGCCAGCCGGCCACTGTTCCGCTTTCAAGCTGGTCTGCAGTTACTGGAATTCTCACAGTTGCATTCTCGTTGTAACTGAGGGCAAGATAGTAGCAATGGTCAATGCCTGAACCTTCGGGTGACAATTTGCCTATCGGGTCCCATTCACCGCCAGAGGAAGCGCCTGTGACAGTACCCACATTCAGGCAATAGCTCACTACATCGGCATTGCTGCCTTCGCCGAATATTCCGCCCACGTCTTCATATCCCTGTATTTCACCGGCATTGAGGCAGTTGGTAATCCTGTTCTTTGAAAGCTCCCGCATGAGTCCCACTATGCCGCCCACATAACTGTCACGGCACATGAGAGTGCCGTAGTTGGTGCAGCAGTCGAATACTGTTCCCTCGCATGTGCCGCATATTCCGCCCATTTCGTCATGTGCACCTATTTCAGCGTCGATAAGGTTGATAAGCGTGACTACAATACCGGTAGCGACAATGATCATAGTAACGGTGAAAGCGGCGCCGCAGGTGACGAATGACAGCAGGGCCAGTTCCACTCCGAACGAAACGGTTGACAGACCTATGGTGCCGAGAAACGAAGCGAAACCTGCCTTAAGGCTAAAATCCTGCTTGTCATACATTTTATTCAGGTCTGCAATTATATCATTGAAACTGTCAGTGATGTTCTTTTTTATTTTTCTTGTGCAGTTGAGGAAATCATCTTCCTTGCAATGCATCACATAGCCGCTGTTGCTGCAGTTCGAGAACACTGATTTGGAACTGTAGCCCACAATGCCTCCAATACGGTCGTCAAGCGCACCTACCGATGCAAAATTGACGCAGAACACGAACTGGTCGCTGTTGCTTTCGCCCACGAAACCGCCGGCGTAGGCATTGCCCCAGCTGCCGTCAGCATAGACGGTTGACATGGCGCTGTTGCTGCAGTCGCAATATACCGAATTGTAGCTAAGTCCCACGAAACCTCCGGCATAGTTGCCATCGACCGTCACATCGTTGCCCATACCCCTGACGTTGCGGAAATCGCAGCCTTCGGCCTTGCCCACAATGGCACCGGCCTCATCGTCGTCGTTGAATATGGAGACCTCCGATATGACTATCTGGTTGAAATTGCTGTTCTTTGCCGTACATGCCACGGCGCCGATGTCGTCATCGTCCCATTCAATGCGGAAATTCCGGATGACCAGATTCCTAAGCGTAGCACCGTTGAGAGCCTTGAATATGGGCTTTTTGACCCTGTCGTCGCCTGTCCCGCCGGTAAGGCTGTATAAGACGGCATCTCCTGATGCATTCGTGCCAAGGCCGTCAATGATTCCCTTGTAGGTGACATTAATCATGCCCATGTTACGTATGTCGATGTCGGCCGTCAGCCTGATGTTCTTATTATTTTCAGCTGCGGTCTTGAAGTCCTTGGCATTGTTTACTTCAACAAAAGTCTGCGCCATTGCTCCCGCACCTGTCAGCAACAGCATCACAATCAGAAAATATTTTCTCATGTTCATAGCAATGTGTCCGGTTATGTTTGCTTTCCTTTTATCTTTGCAAATTTAGCAAATTCCTGTTTTTGTATGAAAGTAAAACGCCCATCATTCTTTCCTTTTATTATTCTTACGCTGTGCGTGCTGTGCGGCTGTGAGAAGAATGACACTGACGGACCGGTAAAGTCCGATGGCATTGTGGCTGCAAAGATTCCCGTGTCCGATGTCCGTGCCGCTGAAATTCCGCAGCTGTTTGCATCGGAACAGATACAGTACAATGCGGTATCGGACCTGAACTGGCCTGAGCAGTATCCGTATCTGCCGCAGGTGGATTTTGCCGTTGCGCACAACGGCAGCAGCATACTGATACATTACCGCGTGACGGAGAAGAGGACCGTTGGTACCATGGAGAATGACCTTGACGGCGTCTATAAGGAGTCATGCTGCGAATTCTTCTGCATGGAGCAGGGGGACAGCCTGTACTACAACATAGAGTCCAACTGCATAGGTTCAATTCTTATGGAGTGCGGCAGCGGGCGTGCCGGCAGGACCATTTCAACAGCAGACAACCTGCAGCAGATTGACCGCTGGGCATCATTGGGCCGCAGTTCTGTGGGCACCATATCGGCCCGGACCCATTGGGAACTGGCGCTTGTCATACCGTTATCGGCCTTCTGGCGCCACTCTTACGGCACCCTTGACGGCAAGACCTTCCTGGCCAACGTCTATAACTGCGTTGGCAGCGGCGACGACCGCCAGTACGTGACCTGGTATCCCATTGTGTCCGCTGCGCCCGATTTCCATCGGCCCGAATACTTTGGGCGCATCCTTTTTGGCAAGTGACCCCGGCCCTTGCATTTGTTCAGAATAACACTATATTTGCACACAGATACTGCCGGAAGCATATACTGATACCGATGGCAATGTAATTTTTAATACCTTAAATTCCTTTTTATCATGACTGAAATCTATTTAAAGGAGACTGAAGAAGTCTCATTTTCAGGCCGATACGCCGACCTGATGAACGATGTGGCGTTATCTTAAGTGGAGGATAAGGCGAATTATCACAAGTATATTGTTATCACAAGTTGACGATTATTAATTGGCATAAATGATTGATA
>JAGHSY010000028.1 GCA_018065615.1 Candidatus Colenecus caballi
GGTGGTCAATTCCGATGACGTGTTTGAAGAGGAGATCCGCAAACAGGTTAGGGTGGCCATTGAAGAGGCCGATGTCATTCTGTTCCTTGTTGACATCAAGAACGGGCTGACAGATCTGGATGAAGAGGTCGCTGACATTCTGCGCCGCTGTTCACGTCCGGTCATTCTGGTGGCCAACAAGATGGACACGTTTGACCTGCAGTATGGCGCGGCGGAATTCTACAGCCTTGGTCTGGGTGATCCTGTCACCATTTCTGCTGCAAACGGAAGCGGAACCGGTGACCTGCTTGACGTGATTGTCAGCAAACTGCCTGTCGAGGCCGATGACCAGACTGAAGAGAACATTCCGCGTTTTGCAGTTGTAGGACGTCCCAATGTGGGCAAGAGCTCCATTGTGAACGCCTTCATCGGACAGGACCGTAATATTGTGACGGATATTGCCGGCACGACCCGTGACTCGGTCTATACAAGATATACCAAGTTCGGTTTCGATTTCTATCTGGTTGACACAGCCGGAATACGCAAGAAGAGCAAGGTGGAAGAAGACCTTGAGTTCTATTCCGTCATGCGTTCAATCCGTGCCATTGAAAACAGCGACGTGTGCATTCTCATGCTTGACGCCACCCGCGGGATTGAAAGTCAGGACATGAACATTGTGTCGCTGATTGTCAGGAACCAGAAGGGGCTTGTGGTAGTGGTCAACAAGTGGGACCTTATTGAAGACCGCAGTGCCAGGGTGATGAAGAACTATGAGGAGGCCATACGTTCACGGCTGGCTCCTTTCGTGGATTTTCCGATAATATTCACATCGGCAATTGAAAAACAGCGTATTTTGAAAGTGCTGGAATCGGCAAAGGATACATATATGCATAAGACCGCCCATGTGTCAACCGGCAAGCTGAATGCTGAAATGCTTCCGCTTATTGAGGCTTATCCGCCACCATCGACCAAGGGCAAGTACATCAAGATAAAGTACTGTACCCAATTGCAGGGACCGCAGATTCCTTCTTTCGTATTCTTTGCAAACCTGCCGCAGTACGTGAAAGATCCGTACAAGCGTTTCCTTGAGAACAAGATCAGGGAAAAGTGGAATTTCAGCGGAACACCAATGAATATCTTTATCCGCCAGAAATGATGAATTAGGGTGAAGCTCAGCGCTTCACCTTTTTTGTTTCCGTACCCTGTCTGACAATCCACAGACCCGACGGTATTTTGGACTCATCCGTCAGTGTCATGTGCAGTCTGCCGGAAAGGTCATAGACCTGAATGGGGGCATCGGACTTTGATTCCGTGATTTCCGATGTCCGGTCCTTGCCGACGTGGAATGTTACGGTGCCGCCTTCATTGCGGATGTCATATATTGAATAGTCAGGACGGTAATACATGCCAGTGCTGTAAACGGACAGCTGTGGCAGGCTGTACCACGTGACGCTGTCCATGCTGCCGTATGGGAACAGGTCATTGTTCTCAGTGCTTCTGCCGGGAATGTTGTCCGCACGAATCATGAAGTAACGCTTGCTGGAGCTGTCCCAGTTGACGGTGTTGTTTTTCCAGTCGCTCTGTCTGTAGGCGACGCCGGTGACCATGAGGCCTTTGCTTTGCTGGAATCTGTACCATCCATGCTGCTGGTGGTTTTCAAGTATCAGAAACTTGTCGTTGTCAGACGTGTTCAGCCTGTATGCGACAGGGTCGATGCCGTTCAGTTCCTCAAGGCTGTATTTGCCGGGTGATGTGATGTCCGTCAGTTCCAGCCAGCCCAGAGAATAACGCTCAAAGGCGGTGTATCCTGCAGGTGAGAATCCCAGATTGTCGTAGTTGCCATAGTCCATCAGACTCCAATGCCCCAATATGGCATTTTTGTCATTGTCATAACCGGCTCTGGTGCAGTAGTAGTCCGGCAGTCCGATGGTGTGTGAAAACTCATGGCAGAAAGTTCCAATGCCGTCCAGAATGTTGTCAGTGTTCCAGAACAGTTCACATGTGCAGAAGTAAGTGACGTCTTTGACTTTACCTATATTGATGCTGATTGTGTTGCATTGCGGCCAGATGTCATCAGGGTCTGCCTGACTGTAATTCTGGCCACGTCCGGCATAAATGATTGCCAGATGTTCAATCAGACCTTCACCGCTACGGGTGTATTTGTCAAGGTCAACGGTACCGGACAGCTTGCCGCAGATTTCCCTGACCAGTGAATTGACGGATGAGGCATCGTTGTCTGTAGTAATGTCCTTGCCATACACATTATGTTTTGAATCAGTTGTAATTGGACCGATGACTTTGAAAGAGGGTACATATTTGCCATAGGACTGGTCGGTAAAGTAGTCCTTTGCGCTTCCGCTTATGTAATAACAGTCTCCCCTGAAAGCGACAGTATCGGAATAACCGTTGCCGTTCAGCATGTCATTGAATTTCTGACGAAGGCTGTCAGGGTCGCTGATAGTGAATTTGCGGTCCGGGAAATCGACCAGTACGACCAGGACTTCCTCATTACCGTAAAAGAGTCTTGTTTTTGAATATTCTCCGGGTGTTGCACCGCGTGTCATTCTGACCGGCCGGCCGGCCCAGACGGCAGGATTGTCCCTGTCAGTACCAGGTACGGGCATGCCGTCCTTACCCCTCATGGAGACTGCACTGGCGGCAGAAAGAACGAACATGCACGCCAAAAGGGATATGGTGCGCTTCAGGTTCATTTATTTCTGGAAGTTCTTTTTCTTGAGTTCGAAACTCTGGCTCAGGTATTTCTCCTTGACGGTCGGGTTGACGGCCAGTTCCTCAGGCGTGCCCTGGAAAAGAATGCGTCCTTCAAAGAGCAGGTATGCACGGTCTGTGATGCTCAGTGTCTCATGGACGTTGTGGTCTGTTATAAGAATGCCGATGTTGCGGTCCTTGAGTTTCCAGACTATCTGCTGGATGTCTTCAACGGCAATGGGGTCAACGCCGGCAAAGGGTTCGTCAAGCATGATGAACTTGGGCTCAATGGCCAGGCATCGGGCTATTTCCGTACGGCGGCGCTCACCGCCTGAAAGACGGTCGCCAAGATTCTTGCGCACTTTCTGCAGACTGAATTCATTTATCAGGCTTTCAAGCTTGTCCTTCTGGTAGTCCAGCGGTTTTCCTGTAAGTTCAAGGACTGAAGCTATGTTGTCTTCTACAGTCATTTTGCGGAACACGCTGGCTTCCTGGGCCAGATAGCCTATGCCGGCACGTGCGCGCTTATAGACAGGGTAGTCAGTAATGTCCTGGTCATCAAGATAGATGTGACCTTCATTGGGGGTGATAAGCCCTGTAGTCATGTAGAACGATGTGGTCTTGCCGGCTCCGTTCGGCCCAAGAAGACCTACTATCTCACCTTGCACCACATTGATGGATACGTGGTTGACGACGGTGCGCTTGCCGTAACGTTTCACCAGATTCTCCGTCCTGAGGACCATTTTATTTTCCATATAAGACATTGTTTGTATGGCAAAGGTACTCAATTGGAGAAAAAACAGCAATAAGCTTTGCCCCTAATGCAAAAAAAACACAATTTTTTTCACGTTTCAGGTTATTGGAGTAATTTCGCGGTCTAATAAGGGAAAGGGTGGAGTGTACCCTTTTGTCCGGTGAAACTGAAACAGTAACAAAACAAACATAATCAAGTAAATGGACGTAAAGTTTGAGAATGTAAGCAAGGTACAGGGCCTGCTTACCGTCAGTCTTGAGAAGGCTGATTATCAGGAGAATGTTGACAAGGCACTCAAAGAGGCCAAGAAGAAGGTGAATATGCCGGGTTTCCGTCCGGGTATGGTTCCAATGGGACTTATCCAGAAAATGTACGGAAAGTCAATCAAGGCCGATGAAATCAACAAGATTCTTCAGGACAAGGTATTCAGCTACATCAAGGACAACAAGATTGACATGCTTGGTGATCCTCTGCCAAATGAAGAGAAGGAAGCTGGAATGAGCCTTGATGACGATAACCAGACTTTCTATTTCGACATAGCTCTTGCCCCCCAGTTCGATGCAACCGTAAGCAAGGACGATTCTGTTGCCTACTACGAAATTCAGGTCTCAGACGATATGGTTGAAAAGCAGGTCAAGGCATACGCCCAGCAGAACGGCAAGTATGAGCAGGTTGACAGCTATCAGGAGAATGACATGATCAAGGGCCAGCTCATCGAACTTGAAATGGACGGTTCTGTAAAGGAAGGCGGAATTGTGGTTGAAGGCGCCACACTGATGCCCGCCTACATCAAGGATGAAGCCCAGAAGAAGCTTTTCGCAAAGTCAAAGAAGGGAAGCAAGGTCATTTTCAACCCCGCTGCAGCATATGAGAACAATGCAGTTGAACTGGCTTCACTGCTCAACATGAAGAAGGAGGAAGTTGAAGGAATAACATCGGACTTCTCACTGGAGATTCAGGATATTACACGTTTTGTAGAAAGTGAACTGAACCAGGAGGTGTTTGACCGCGTCTTCGGTAAGGATGCCGTCAAGGATGAGGCCTCATTCCGCGCAAAGGTTGCAGAATCAATGGCTGCCAGTTTCGTTCCCGACAGTGATTACAAGTTCCTTCTTGACACCCGCACATATCTCATGGAGAAGGTCGGAAAACTGGAGTATGCTGAAGACCTGCTCCGTCGCATAATGATTGCCAACAAGCCCGATGCACAGCCTGATGAGGAGACCTTCAGGAAGAGTCTTGACGAACTGACATGGCATCTGATTCAGGAGAAGCTGGTCGGCAAGTTCGGCATCAAGGTTGAAGAGGAAGATGTCAAGGCCATGGCACGTGAAGCTACACGCGCACAGTTCGCCCAGTATGGCATGATGAACATTCCTGATGAAATGCTTGACAACTATTCAAAGGAAATGCTCAAGAAGCGTGAGACAGTTGACAATCTGGTCAACCGCGCCATTGAGACCAAGCTTGCTGCCGCATTGAAGAAGGAAATCAAACTGAAGAAGAAAAAAGTGTCAGTTGAGGAATTCAACAAGCTTTTTGAAACTCCCGCTGCCGAGAAGAAGTCATCTAAGAAAAAGTAAACATCCGATATTTCAATTATGGACGATTTCAGGAAATTTGCAACACGCCATCTTGGCATGAACAGCCAGACACTTGATGATGTCATCAAGGCCGAGTCTCAGTATCTGAACCCTTACATTCTTGAGGAACGTCAGTTGAACGTGACTCAGATGGATGTATTCAGCCGTCTCATGATGGACCGTATCATTTTCCTTGGAACTGAGATAAGTGACTACACGGCCAATACCATTCAGGCCCAGCTGCTGTATCTGGATTCCGTTGACTCGTCCAAGGAAATATCCATATATCTGAATTCCCCCGGCGGTTCGGTTACTGCCGGTCTGGGAATTTATGATACAATGCAGTTCATCACCAGCCCTGTAGCTACAATCTGCACAGGCATGGCTGCAAGTATGGCTGCAGTCCTTCTGGTTGCCGGTCACGAAGGCAAGCGTTCCGCCTTGCCACACAGCCGTGTCATGATACACCAGCCTCTTGGAGGTGCTCAGGGTCAGGCCAGTGACATTGAAATCACAGCCCGTGAAATCCAGAAGATGAAAAAGGAACTGTACACCATCATAGCAGAACATTCACATACTCCTTATGACAAGGTGTGGGCTGACAGTGACCGTGATTACTGGATGACCGCTCAGGAAGCAAAGGAATACGGAATGATAGACCAGGTATTGGAAAAACGCAAATAACTTTACATGGCAGGAACAAAGAAAGGGGGCAGATGCTGCAGTTTCTGCGGACGCACAGACAATGAGGTCGGTTTCCTCATTACGGGCATTGACGGCTGCATCTGTAACGAATGCGTTGAAAGGGCCGCCGAGATTGTCCGTGACGCCAAGCCGGATACGCCCAAACCGTCATTCACAATGGACAGTGTGCCCAAACCAAAGGAAATCAAGAAGTTCCTTGATGACTATGTCATTGGTCAGGATTCGGCAAAACGATATCTTTCCGTTGCTGTGTATAACCATTACAAGCGTATTACGCAGCCGTCAGATGGTGATGTTGACATTGAGAAAAGCAATATCATACTGGTAGGCGCTACAGGTACGGGCAAGACACTTCTGGCAAAAACCATTGCGCGGCTTCTCAAGGTTCCTTTCACCATTGTTGACGCTACAGTGCTGACTGAGGCCGGATATGTGGGCGAGGATGTGGAGAGCATACTTTCCCGGCTGCTTCAGGTTGCCGACTATGATGTCGATGCCGCACAGCGTGGTATCGTATTCATTGATGAGATTGACAAGATTGCCAGGAAAGGTGACAATCCTTCAATAACGAGAGATGTTTCAGGCGAGGGGGTTCAGCAGGGCTTGCTCAAACTTCTTGAGGGCTCTGTCGTCAATGTTCCGCCTCAGGGCGGCAGGAAGCATCCGGAGCAGAAATTCATACAGGTTGACACAAAGAACATACTGTTCATCTGTGGCGGTGCATTTGACGGAATTGAGCGTAAGATAGCAAGCCGTCTAAATACCCAGGTAGTAGGTTTCGATTCTGTAGAACAGCGCAGTAAGGTTGATTTCAATAACCTTATGAAATATGTTTCACCTCAGGATCTGAAGTCCTTCGGACTGATACCTGAAATCATAGGCCGTCTTCCGGTTGTGACAAGCCTTCAGCCCCTGGACAGGAACGCACTGAGAAATATTCTTACAGAACCGAAGAACTCCATAGTCAGGCAATATGAAAAGATATTCAGTCTGGACGGCGTTAATCTGACGTTCAAGCCCGATGTCCTTGATTTCATTGTTGACAAGGCAATAGAGTTCAGACTTGGAGCCCGCGGACTCAGGTCAATAGTTGAAACGATTATGATTGATGCCATGTATGAGATTCCTTCATCGGGCAGAAAATCATATACGGTCACATTGGAATATGCGCAGAAGCAGCTTGAGAAGGCTGACGGCGCAGTCTTTGAAAACTCGTAAAGGAACTGCTATCATAATACGCAGTATTATTTAGCATTTTTTTTGCCGAAAAAGTTTGCAAGTATAAATATCTTGTACTTAACTTTGTTTTAATGTCTCCAGATGGGAGGCAGGTTGACGTTTTATATATTATTTTATGTCAGACAAAGATGTAAATCTGGCTGAGGTGTTGAAAGTCCATTTCGGCTTTGATACTTTCAAAGGAGACCAGGAGGCTATTATCCGCAATCTTCTTGCCGGCAGGGACACGTTCGTCCTCATGCCCACAGGCGGCGGCAAGTCACTCTGTTACCAGCTGCCGGCAATAGTGATGGAAGGTACCGCCATTGTCATATCCCCACTTATCGCGCTGATGAAGAATCAGGTGGATGCCATGCGCAATCTGGGGGAAGAGGACGGAATAGCCCATTTCATAAACTCCTCGTTAAGCAAGACTTCCATTGACCTTGTCAAGGCCGATATTCTTGAAGGCAAGACAAAGTTGCTGTATGTGGCTCCAGAGTCACTGACCAAGGAAGAGAACGTTGATTTTCTCAAAAAGATCAAGATATCATTCTATGCGATTGATGAAGCCCATTGCATTTCCGAATGGGGGCATGACTTCCGTCCTGAATACCGCAAGATCAGGCCGATAATCAATGATATAGGCCCTGCTCCGGTAATCGCTCTCACGGCTACTGCTACAAACAAGGTCCGTGATGATATCAAAAAGAATCTGGGCATTCAGGACGCAACGGATTTCAGATCGTCCTTTAACCGTTCGAACCTGTATTATGAGGTCCGTCCAAAGACCAAGAACGTTGACAAGGACATAATAAAGTTCATCAAGGCAAATCCGGGCAAGTCTGGAATCATATACTGCCTGTCACGGAAAAAGGTTGAAGAACTTGCTGAAATACTTCAGGCCAATGACATTTCTGCTATGGCATATCATGCCGGAATGGAAGCCGCAGCGCGTTCAAAGACCCAGGATGCTTTCATTATGGAGAAGATTGACGTCATTGTGGCGACCATTGCATTCGGAATGGGAATAGACAAGCCCGATGTGCGTTACGTCATACATTATGACATCCCCAAGAGTCTGGAAGGCTACTATCAGGAAACCGGCCGTGCAGGACGTGACGGCGGTGAAGGACAGTGCATTGCGTTCTATAACAGCAAGGATGTCCAGAAACTGGAAAAGTTCCTTGAAGGTAAGCCCCTTGCAGAACAGGATATAGGCCGCCAGCTGCTGCAGGAGACAACCGCATACTGCGAATCTTCAGTCTGCCGCCGCAAACTGCTGCTGCACTATTTCGGTGAGAGCTATGAGGTTGACAACTGCGGAAACTGCGACAACTGTCTGAACCCCAAGAAGAGAGTTGAGGCCCAGCAGCTTCTTGAAACCGTACTTGAGTGCATCATTGCCGTCAAGGAGAACTTCAAGACTGACTATATCATTGATATGCTTCTGGGTAAGGAGACATCGGAAATCACAGATCACATGCATGATGAACTTGAAGCTTTCGGTTCAGGATCTGATGAGGAGGAGAAAACCTGGAATGCTGTCATACGTCAGGCTCTGATTGCCGGATACATTCAGAAGGACGTTGAGAACTACGGACTGCTGAAAATAACTCCTGACGGTCATGAATTCCTTAACAATCCCAAGTCATTCATGATTGTTGAGGACAAGGAGTTTGAAGATGAGGAATCGGAAGGCCCAATGCGTGGCGGCGGTTCATTTGCAGTTGACCCTGAACTTTATTCGATGCTCAAGGACCTGCGCAAGAAACTGTCCAAGCATCTGCAGCTCCCGCCATACGTCATTTTCCAGGATCCTTCACTTGAGGCAATGGCCACCACATATCCTGTGACAATAGAGGAACTCAAGAACATTCCCGGAGTAGGTGAAGGCAAGGCAAAACGTTACGGTCAGGAATTTGTCGATCTCATAAAACGTCATGTTGAAGAGAATGAGATTGAGCGTCCGGAAGATCTGCGCGTCAGAACTGTCGCCAACAAGTCAAAGCTCAAGGTCAGCATTATCCAGAGCATAGACATGAAGGTGGCGCTTGACGACATTGCAATCAGCAAGGGCATTGACTTTGACGAACTGCTTACGGAAATTGAAGCGATTGTATATTCCGGCACAAAACTCAACATTGACTATTTCATTGACAGTGTAATGGATGAGGACCGGGCCGAGGACATTTATGATTATTTCCGTGAATCGGAAAGTGATTCCATTGATGATGCCATTGATGAACTGGGTGATGATTATTCCGAGGAGGAGATCAGGCTTGTAAGAATCAAGTTCATTTCAGAGATGGGTAACTGAAAAATATAAACCAAAACATATAAACATGTCATTTTTAGAAGATAGGGTAGTTATGGAAGGCCTGACCTTTGATGATGTCCTGCTTATGCCGGCTTATTCGGAGGTGCTTCCCCGTGAGGTGTCGTTGACCACACAGTTTTCTCGTAACATTTCATTGAACCTGCCGTTCGTGACGGCGGCTATGGATACTGTGACTGAGTCCAGAATGGCCATTGCAATAGCTCGTGAAGGCGGTATCGGAGTCATTCACAAGAATATGCCGATAGTCGAGCAGGCCCGCCAGGTGGCAATTGTCAAGCGTGCTGAAAACGGTATGATTTATGACCCTGTCACCATTCACCGCGAGAATACGATCCGTGATGCCCTCAACCTTATGAAGGAATATCATATTGGTGGAATACCTGTAGTGGAGTCTGACGGAAAGCTGTGTGGCATTGTCACAAACCGTGACCTCAGGTTCCAGCGCAATTTTGATACAAAGATTGAGGATGTCATGACAAAGGAAAACCTTGTCACAACATATCAGCAGGTTGACATGGAGGCCGCTTCACAGATTCTTCAGGAGAACAAGATAGAAAAGCTTCCTGTCATTGACAACAACGGCAAGCTTGTCGGCCTGATCACGTATAAGGATATAACCAAGGCTAAGGACAAACCTATGGCCTGCAAGGACAGCAAGGGACGTCTTCGCGTGGCAGCCGGTGTAGGAGTCACTTCCGATACAATGCAGCGTATTGAAGCTCTTGTTGAGGCTGGAGCAGATGCCATTGTCATTGATACGGCACACGGGCATTCGCGCTCAGTAATTGAGAAACTGAAAGAGGCCAAGGCAAGTTTCAAGAACATTGACATTGTCGTTGGAAACATTGCTACCGGAGCTGCTGCAAAAATGCTGGTCGAAGCAGGTGCCGATGCCGTCAAGGTGGGTATCGGACCGGGCTCAATCTGTACGACCCGTATCATTGCTGGCATAGGCGTACCTCAGGTTTCAGCAATTTATGACGTTGCAAATGCAATCAAGGGGTCAGGTGTTCCTCTTATTGCTGACGGCGGTCTCCGCTATTCAGGTGATGTCGTCAAGGCTCTAGCCGCAGGTGGCAACAGTGTCATGTTCGGCTCACTTGTTGCAGGAACTGAAGAATCACCGGGCGAGACCATCATCTTCAACGGACGCAAGTTCAAGTCATATCGTGGCATGGGTTCGCTCGAGGCTATGGAGAACGGTTCAAAGGACCGCTATTTCCAGGCCGGTGAGTCCGATGTCAAGAAACTGGTTCCGGAAGGCATTGCAGCACGCGTACCTTACAAAGGCACTCTGTATGAAGTGGTATATCAGCTTGCCGGCGGTCTGCGTTCCGGTATGGGCTATTGTGGTGCGCCGAATATAGAAAAGCTTCATGATGCCAAGTTCGTCCGCATTACCAATGCAGGTATGAACGAAAGCCATCCTCATGATGTGGCCATTACAAGTGAGGCTCCGAATTACAGTCGTCACGAATAAGATGTTATGAGAAAATTACTGTTTACCGTATTGTCTGTCATCCTGTTTCTGCCGTCATCTGCAAAGACAGGAGACGGTCCTGTCATGACTGCTGGAGGCTATGAAGTCAGCAAGCCGGAATTTGAACATTTCCTTTGGAATAACTTCAGATCGGAATCGTTCACAAAGAAGGAACTGAAGGAGTACGCCAATCTTTATCTTGATTTCAAACTGAAGGTCCTGGCTGCAACAGATGCCGGTATGGATAAGGAGGAGTCATTCATCAATGATCTGAAGGAATTCAGGGATTCACATTCCGAGGAATTTATGGTTGACAGTGATTTTCTTGAAGAAGCTGCATATACTATCTACAACAATTCATTTGAAGCTGTAGGCCCTGACGGATTGTGCTATATGGGTATTATGACCATTGCTCCCCAGGACGAAAGTGCGCAGGCGTCAGTAAAGGCATACATGAAGGCCGATTCCATTTATCACTGCCTGAAGAACGGAGAGGATTTCGGAATGCTTGCAATGAGATTTTCTTTCGATGCTACGGCCAGCAAGGGTGGCGCTGCCGGATGGATGGCCAGGTCACAACTTCCTGAAATCATAGCCGATTCCCTGTTCAGTCTGGAGGAAGGGGCCTTCTGCAGACCTTTCGAACTGGACAACCTGTTCGTGATAGTATATAATATGGGACACAGGGATTTGGGAAGTTTTGTCCAGAGCCGTGATGAAATACTTGATTTTATACGTGAACAGCCTGATATTTACGGCGAGGCATTCAAAAGAAGGGCCGAAGCGTATTCCAGACAGTATGGCTGGGGTGTGACAGGTGATACGGCTGTCATGTATATGGACAGCCTGATAGATGAGATAGCGCCTGAATATGCAGACCTTGTCCGTGATTATCATGACGGACTTCTTATGTATGATATCAGTACCCAGATGGTTTGGGACAAGGTCATGACAGATTCAACAGGCCTTGCCGCTTATTATGAGGCAAACAGGGAGTCGTTATGGAAGGACGGTGACCGTTTTAAGGGCATGGTGTTGTTCTGCAAGGATGAAACCCTGTTCCGTGAGGTGGAAGCTGCGTTGGAAGATATTCCGTTTGAAGAGTGGTCTCGTGTCATAATCAGGTTCAACACCGGAAATTCACGAATAAGAGCCATGCGTGGAACGTCTGGCAATGGAGTCTTCAAGAAAGGGCAGAATGAATATGTTGACGCACTTGTGTTCGGTGAAGGTACATTTGAACCCATGTCGGGATACCCGTATGCTAATGTTGTAGGAAAGAGAGTTTCATGTCCGGAATCAATGGCCGATGCCTTAACTGAGGTTTCTGAAGGGTATCAGGAAAGTCTGGAAAGGGCTTGGGTGAAAGATCTGCGTAAGAAATACAAATACAAGATATACAGAAAAGCCCTGTACCGTGTCATGCGTCAAGACTGATGAAGGTGTTCAATAAACTTATTCATGGATTTGTATGGATATTGGTTGCTGTGTTGCCGGTATCCATGGTTTCATGCAAATGGACCAGACACGCCATTGAATACGAACGCGGCAAGACTCCTATTGTAGAGGTTCGTGGAGAAGTCCTTTATGAAGAGGATCTGAGGCAGGTCATTCCTTTGGGCCTGTCCGATGCAGACAGTGCCCTGTTTGCCAGCCGGTATATCCAGAATTGGGTGCAGGACATCCTGTTTTATCAGAACGCAATAAGAAACATTCCTGATACCAAGGAGATTGACAAACTGGTCAGCAATTACCGCCGTTCGCTTTTTGAACATGAATACCAGCGTAAGCTTATTGAACAGAAGTTCTCAACTGAAATAACCGAAGATCAGATTGAGCGTTTCTACAATGATAACCTGAGGCTGTTCGTTCTGGACAAGCCTCTTGTCAAAGGGTTGTTTCTGAAAATCCCTAACCAGTCACATGACATGGCTCAAATAAGAGAACTGTTCACACAGACCGATGACGTGTCATTTGAGGCTATTGAGAAATACTGCATACAGAACAATGCGTCACGATGCGAATTCTTTTATGACAACTGGCGCAGCCTGTCTGAAATAGAGGTGCTGTTGCCGCCATTGGATACGCCGTTGGAAACCATGCTTGAGGACAGGCGGGATCTGGAGTTCAAGGACGGTGAATTCACCTATCTGCTTAACGTCAGCGAGTTTGCTGGAAAAGGAGACAGTGAACCTTTGGAACATGCAAGGAACAGAATCCGCGGCCTGCTTACAAACAGCAATGAAGTGGCCTACATGCGTAAGGTCAAGGAAGACCTGTACAGGAATGCGGTTGAAAAAAATTTACTTATCTTCCACAATAAGGAGAAATGATGAGAAGGTGCATACTTTTACCGGCTGCCATAGCGGCCTTGATGTTACATGATGTCAAAGCATTCTGCCAGAACAATGTGATTGATGAAATTGTCTGGGTGGTAGGTGATGAGGCAATATACAAATCTGAAGTTGAAGAGGCCCGCCATGACGCACAGATGCGTGGCACACGATTTGACGGTGATCCGTATTGTATCATTCCCGAACAGCTGGCTGTGAACAAACTGTTTCTCAATCAGGCGGAACTGGACAGCATTTTCGCTACCGATGATGATGTCAGACAGCAGGTCGAGTATTATTACAATGAAATGGTGGCTCAGGCCGGTTCGGAAGAGAAACTTCTTAAAGACCAGTCCATGACATCGGACCAGATAAGGAACCGTCTGTTTGAAACGAACCGTCAGGAACTTATAATAAGCCGTGTACGTCAGAAACTTCTGGAAAAGGTCAAGGTGACGCCTGCGGACGTTCGCCGTTATATGAGAGACATGTCAGCCGATGACATACCTTATGTGCCGACACAGGTTGAAGTGCAGATAATCACTCTGGATCCGACAATACCTCAGGAAGAGATCGATGCCGTCAAGGCGGAACTTCGTGACTATACCGAACGTGTCCAGTCAGGAGAAGTGTCATTCTCAACTCTGGCCATTCTTTATTCAGAGGATCCGGGCACTGCCAGAAACGGTGGAGACTGCGGTTTCTTTGGCCGTGGCGAGATGGTTCCCGAATTTTCAACTGTTGCTTTCAACATGAATGATCCTGACAGGGTGTCCAAGATTGTTGAAACGGAATACGGTTTTCATATTCTCCAGTTCGTTGAAAGGTTGGGTGACAGAGTCAGGGTGCGCCATATTCTGAAAAAGCCGGTTGTGCCCGATGAGAGCATTGACAACTGTCTGGCACGTCTTGACACCATTGCCAGGGATATCCGTGACGGTAATCACAGTTTTGAATTCTGTGTCACTGCATATTCTCAGGACAAGGAGACATTCAAGAACAATGGTCTGATGACTTTCCGTGCTGACCCCAGCATGCCCGGAACTTCAAAGTTTGAAATGCAGCAGCTGCCTCAGGATGTGGCAAAGGTCATTGACCGCATGCAGGTGGGTGACATTTCAGCTCCATTCACATACCGTCTTCAGAACGGCAAGATAACCTGTGCAGTTGTCAAACTCAAGAACAAGATTTACGGACACAAGGCGACAATGGCTGATGATTTCCAGATTCTGCATGACATAGTGTATAACTCACGCTGTCAGGAGACTCTTGAAAAGTGGATACGTGAAAAGCAGCGTACCACATATGTAAAGATCAGTCAGGGCTGGAATGACTGTGAGTTCATTTATCCGGGCTGGGGCAAAAACTGACAGCTGGCTGGTTGACATGAGACTGAAACTGATTACTGCAATATTGCTGCTTGCTGCCGCCACGACCGTTCTGGCTCAAGACGGCCATACGGCATCGGAGTCCGATACTCTTGACTATGTCTATCTTCTGAATTCAGATCTCATAAGATTTGCCAAACATATCAATCCCGATGCCCAGATGCTGACAGGAAATGTGGCGTTCCGTCATGACAGCATGTATATGTACTGTGACAGCGCAATTTTCAATCAGAAGGGCAATTCCTTTGAAGCATATTACAATGTGCGGATAGAACAGGGTGACACTCTGTTCCTGTTTGCAGACAGGCTTTTCTATGACGGCAGCACAAAGATGGCAAGAGTCAGGGACAATGTCCGTGTAGAAAATACAAGCATGATATTGCTTACGGACAGCCTGAATTATGACCGCAACGCAGGTTTGGGCTGGTTCTTTGACGGTGGTACGCTGCTTGATGATGAAAGCACCCTGATATCGGAATACGGTCAGTTTGAGACCGCCACCAAATACGCCACATTCATAGACGGTGTGTCACTGGAGAGCCCTGATTACAAACTGACATCGGACACGCTGGTTTACAACACGGATTCCCATACAGCATTCATTACATGTCCTACGACAATTGAAAGTGACGGCAACCTGATCAATACCAGCCGCGGCCAGTTCAACACATCGACTAATGACGCCATTCTGCTTGACCGTTCCGTGCTTACGCAGAATGAAGGAGAAAGCCGTATGGTCGGTGACAGCATTGTTTACAACAAGTCCGATGGACTGGTTTCGGGCTTTGGTGACGTGCTTATCAACTATTACAAGGAGAAGATTGATGTCAAAGGCGAATATGTCTATTACAATGAGAACAATGATTCGGCTGTCGTGACAGGCAACGCTCTTCTGATAGAATATTCGGCCGGTGACAGCATGTTTGTGCATGCAGACACATTCCGTCTGGCATCGTTCTATAATGAAGCCCATGATACTGTCGTTGAACGTCATGTCAGAGCATTCAACAAGGTCCGCGGGTACAGGGTTGACCTGCAGATGGTGGCTGATTCCATGCTGTTCACTACTAAAGACTCAAGCCTGACAATGTTTGTCGATCCGATTGTCTGGAGCGAAGGACAGCAGATTCTGGGTGAGAAGATAGTCATGTACCTTAATGACAGTACAATAGACTGGGCGCATGTGATAGGCCAGGCTCTTTTTGTCCAGCGTAACGATTCCGTGCATTACAATCAGATTGCCGGACGTGAGATCAAAGCATATTTCCACAATGGTGAAATAGACCATGCCAATGTCATTGGAAATGTCATGGCCATTTTCTATCCGCTTGATGCCGATTCCACAATGATAGGCATGAATACGACTGAAGGGTCCTATCTGACAACATATTTCAAGATGCGCAGTGTTGACAGAATCCTTATGACAGGTCATTCAAGCGGTGTCATGTATCCCATGGACAAGATTGATGAGAATAAAATGTATCTGCCGGATTTCAAGTGGTTTGACAGAATCAGACCTGTTGACAGGGATGACGTTTTCTATTGGCGTGGCAAGAGAGCCGATGAACAGCTGAAAAAGAGCGCGTCAGGCAAGGAGATACCTTTGCCCAAACTTAACCTTCGAAATAAACAGTGACTATGGGAATGTTCAGTGTACGTCAGCCCCGTCGTTTTGAACACAAATATATCTATTACGACGAGAGGAAGGACAAGCTTGATAAGATAGAGGAATCTGCCAAAAGGGAACTTGGAATGCTGCCTGAAGAGACATTCAATCCGGAACGGATACGCGGCAAGTTCATTGAAAGTACCACGCACCTGAAACGTCAGAAGGAGAATGGCGGCCCGCGCATGTCCATTCAGACTGCTGTCGTTCTCATTGCAGCACTGCTGTTCATTCTTCATTGGCTGCTTACAGGCAAATTCTTCTTCTGAACATGAATCAGGTCAAAGTCCTCTCTCAGTCTGTGGCAAGTCAGATTGCCGCCGGCGAAGTTGTCAGCCGTCCAGCATCGGTCATAAAGGAGCTTGTGGAGAACGCCATTGATGCCGGTTCGACAAGCATAAGGATAATACTGTCCGATGCCGGCCGCACGTCAATGCAGGTCATTGACAACGGCTGCGGCATGACTGATTCTGATGCAAGACTGTCCTTTGAACGTCACGCCACGTCAAAGATACGTGAGACGGATGATCTCTATTCCCTTACCACCTTCGGATTCCGCGGTGAGGCTCTGCCCTCTATTGCCTCTGTTGCAGAAGTCATACTCAAGACCCGTACTGCAGACAGTGAGACCGGCACGCAAATCAGAGTGAGCGCATCGGAAATACAGTCCGTCGAGCCCGATGTCTGTCCTGTCGGTAGCAGTTTCACTGTGCGTAACCTTTTCTTCAATGTGCCTGCACGCCGCAAGTTCCTGAAGAGCAACCAGGTGGAGTTCGGACACATTATGACAGAGATTGAGCGTGTGGCCATTTCGCATCCTGAAGTTGCCATAGAACTGACACATCAGGGGCAGCAGGTGCTGTCATTGCCGGCAAGCCCTGTAAAACAGAGAATTGTCAATCTTTTCGGAAAGAAAATGAATCAGGCTCTGCTGCCGGTTGATGTTGAAACTACGGTCGTAAAGGTTACGGGGTTCTGTTCAAATCTGGAAAATGTGCGTGGGCGTGGTGCCCGGCAGTTCTTCTTTGTGAACGGCCGTTTCATGAAGCACCCGTATTTCCATAAGGCAGTGCTCAGCGCATACGAGAATCTGATTCCGGAAGGTGACCAGCCGTCTTATTTCCTGTTTCTTGAAGTTCCGGCCGATACAATTGACGTAAATATCCATCCCACCAAGACTGAAATAAAGTTCCAGGATGAGCAGGTGATATGGAAGATAATAATGGCGGCCGTCAAGGAGACTGTCGGCAAGTTTGAAGACATGCCTACAATTGATTTCAATGCTGCCGATATGCCTGACATTCCGGTATATGATGCAAATCATCCGGCTGTGCAGCCCAAGGTGGACTATAACCCGCACTACAATCCGTTTGCCGGAACACAGCCCAGACAGAACACTGATAACTGGCAGACACTGTACGGCAGTGTGATAGAACATAAGATTCATGAGTCAGCTGTTCCTTTTGAACCTGCCATCCAGGAAGAGGAACTGCAGGTCCGGCCCTATCAGTATGCAGACAGATACATTCTGGCACCATCGGACCAGGGGCTTATGATAGTTGACCAGCACAGGGCTCACATACGCGTTCTGTATGAAAGGTATCTTAAACAGGCCTCCCAGCATGGCGCCGCGTCACAGGGACTGCTTTTCCCTGAAATGTTCCAGCTGTCGCCGTCCGATGCCGCCGTGTTTGCCGAACTCAAGCCGTGTTTTGCCCGGCTGGGCTTTGACATATCCGATATGGGCCGCGGCGCAATAGCCGTCCAGGGCATACCGTCCGGGCTGGAAGGACAGGACTATGAGAAACTGATCACTGACATGATATCGGACTTGCGTATAAACCCGGCTCAGAACGCAGACCTGCAGCTTGAGTCAATGGCCCTTGCCATGGCCCGCAAGTCAGCCATTCCTTATGGCCGTCATCTGTCCGACAGTGAGATGCAGGAACTTTTGCGCTCACTCAAAGCCTGTGACATGCCGTCCCGCACCCCCGATGCAAAAGTCACATTCGTTGTCAGGAGCGAGCAGGAGATTGGCAAGTGGTTTGAGTGAACCATTGTTGAATAAACAAAAGAAGAGAGGTCTTGCGATCTCTCTTCTTTTTTGTGGGCGTTGACGGATTCGAACCGCCGACCCTCTGCTTGTAAGGCAGATGCTCTGAACCAGCTGAGCTAAACGCCCTTGCTTCCTTAAAAGCGGTGCAAAGATA
>JAGHSY010000033.1 GCA_018065615.1 Candidatus Colenecus caballi
AATTAAAAATTATTTCAAATCAAAAACTCAACCTGCGCTTTCGGGCCGCGTTTTAAAATAATCACAACCGCTTTCAAACCATCATTTAAATTAGAAACTCCCCTTTACAAAACCCCCCACGACTGTGATATCGGACTGCTCAGGACTATTCCTTCAAGCGTACGGCAACGTGAAAGTGCTACATATACCTGGCCGAAAGTGAAGGCCGATGCAGCATCAATTATGACATGGTCAAAAGTGAGACCCTGACTTTTGTGGATTGTCACAGCCCACGCAGTCTTTAACGGATATTGTGTGAATGTTCCAACAACTTTGGCATCTATCTCCTTTGTTTCCGGGTTGATTTCATACTGGATGTTATCCCATTTTTCCTTGGAAACATTGATTTCATCGCCATTTTCATCAGTCACCAGAATATATTCATTATCTATTCCAGTAACAGTGCCAATCTTTCCGTTGAAATATCTGCCTTCCTTTGAATCGTTGCGAAGGAACATTACCTGCGCACCTGATTTAAGAGTAAGTTCATCTTCTGCAGGGTATGAGTTTTCAGGAAATGTACCTTCAACATCGGCCCTGAATGTGAATGGTCTGGCTTTGAGCTGATTCATCTTCTGCTCATTTACTGCATCGGCCTGGCGGTTGTGGGTGGTCAGCCGTATCCATTTCTGACCTGAAGGAACATTTCTGTCATCCGGGTCAAACCTGGGATCAAGCCTGGAATTCAACGAACGGTATATGTCATTGTCCATCCGTCCTGTCCTGATGCTGTTCAGAATGTTCAGGAACTGTTCATCGGACTGGCGGTACACTGTCTGAAGTTCTATGGTAATGTAGTTCAGGCGCTGCATTACTTTTGAGTTAAAGAAAAAGGGCGATGAATACACCTGTTTCAGATATTGTTCCTCTTCCTCACGGACAACTGGCGGCAGCTGGTGGGCGTCACCTATCATGAGAAGCTGCACGCCGCCGAACGGGAGGCTGTTGTGACGGTAACGGCGCATTGTGGCATCGACAGCGTCCAGAATGTCGGCGCGCACCATGGATATTTCATCTATTATAAGAAGGTCCAGGGTCTTGATTATGCCTATCTTTTCCTTTTTGAGCTGGCGTCGGGCTTCCGGCATCTGATACTCTGTGACAAGTTCCTTTACATCAGGCAGATAAGGACATAGCGGCAGCGAAAAGAAAGAATGGATTGTCACACCGCCGGCATTGATTGCGGCCACACCGGTAGGTGCCAGCACTATGCAGCGTTTGGGCGTATTTTCTACAATGTATTTGAGAAATGTGGTTTTGCCGGTTCCCGCTTTACCTGTCAGGAATACCGATACTCCTGTTCTGGAGATGTAATTTTCTGCAAGTTCGAAAAGCTTGTCTTTTTTCACAGTAGTAGTTGTAATTAGGGTTTGTGCAAATGTAATGAATAGGAATGGAAAGTGCAAGGACCTGCGGGTACAAAATAGCCCGCAAACAAAGTCGCGGGCTATATACTACGCAGGTACGTGCGTATTGTCAGAATTCTGCAAGGTGCATGTCACCCTTCTCGGCCAGAGCCTGGTGCAGGGCGAAGGCTTTCTGCAGGGCGTGACTGGTCTGACCCTTTTCGGCAATCTTCAGGTAGTCCCACATGAGCTGCTTGTAGTCGGGATGCACGCAGTTCTCAATGATGCACTTGGCACGCTGGGCAGGTGACTTGCCGCGAAGGTCTGCAATGCCCTGCTCGGTAATCAGAACCTTGACGCTGTGCTCGTTGTGGTCAACGTGGGTACACATTGGAACAATGGCGCTGATCTTGCCGCCCTTTGCAGTTGACGGGCATGAGAAGATTGAAACGAAGGCGTTGCGGGTAAAGTCACATGAACCGCCTACACCGTTCATCATCTTAGTGCCGCATACATGGGTTGAGTTCACGTTGCCGTATATATCGGCCTCAAGTGCGGTGTTCATGGCAATAAGGCCAAGACGGCGTGCAACTTCGGGGCTGTTTGAAATTTCGGTCGGACGCAGAACCGGCTTGTCCTTGAAGAAGTCCATGTCGTCATAGATTCCCTGCAGGGTCTCGTTGCTGACACTCAGGGACGATGATGAACCGAACTTGCAGTGGCCCTCACGCATCAGGTTGATGACTGAATCCTGGATGACCTCAGTGTACATCTGGAAGGCGGGAACTGACGGATCCTCACCCAGAGCACCCAGAACGGCATTTGCCACGTTACCTACACCGCTCTGCAACGGCAGGAAGGTCGATGGAATGATGCCGCGCTTCAGGTCGCTGATCAGGAACTGTGCTACGTTGTGGCCTATCTGCATGGTGGTTTCATCAGGGGCGGTAAAGCCGCGTGCCTCATCGGGAATGTTCACATCGACAATACCTATAATCTTCTTGGGATCTACCTGGATGTAGTCCTTGCCGCAGTGGTCGCTGGGCTGATAGACCGGAATCTCGCGGCGGTAAGGGGGATCCTGCAGTTCGAAAATGTCATGCAGGCCCTTGGCGCACTTTGCATGGGCAGCATTGAGTTCGATGATGAGTTTGTCAGCCAGACGAGCAACGGTCGGAGCGATGCCCACACCTGCGGTAACCCATATCTTGCCGTCATCGGAGACGTCAAAGGCTTCAATGATTCCCAGGTCAAGCTTACCGTAGAAACCATAGCGCAGTTCCTGTGCCATCTGGCTCAGGTTGATGTCATTATATGCGATTTCACCGGCGTTTACGGCTGTGCGGAAGTCCTTGTTTGTGGTATATGGGGCACGGAACTTGAGCGCGTGCTCACGTGAAAGGATACCGTCAGCGCTGTCACCTGTCGATGCGCCGGTAAAGAGACTGATCTGGAACGGTTTGCCCTGTTCGTGGAGTTCGTGGGCCATGAGACCTATTTCCTTGGTTACGGCCTTTGGAGTACCGGCCGGAGTAAAGCCGCTGAGTCCGACATTGAAGCCGTCCTTAACGTACTGTGCTGCCTGGGCAGCTGAAATTCTGTTGAAACTCATATTTTTGAATTTTAGTTTACTGTCTCCCTTTTGACAAAGCGCAAAATTACATAATTATCAAACAAATGAAGTAAATTTGCACCCATAATAAACGCGTATGCAGAATTCAGAAAACACAGATACGGCAAAAAAGCTGTTCATCGAGACTTACGGCTGCCAGATGAACGTGGCCGACAGTGAAGTCATTGCGTCAATTATGCAGATGGCCGGATACGAGACTGTGACCGAAATAGACGGGGCCGATGCCGTGTTCCTGAACACATGCTCCATACGCGACAACGCCGAACAGAAAATCTGGAACCGCCTTGAGGCCTTGTCGGCCTTGAAGAAGAAGCGCGGCGGAAAGATGATAATCGGCGTTATGGGCTGCATGGCACAGCGTGTGGCGCAGGACCTGATTGACAACCACCATACCGATGTGGTTGCCGGACCGGACTCCTACCTGTCATTGCCTGAACTGATTGCACAGGCAGAACTGGGCCACAAGGCCATAGACACGGAACTGTCGCTTACACAGACATATAAGGACATCATTCCCAGCCGCGTTTGCGGAAACCGCATTTCAGGATTCGTCAGCATTATGCGCGGCTGCAACAATTTCTGCCACTACTGCATTGTACCCTACACCCGCGGCAGGGAACGCAGCCGTGAGCCGCAGAGCATCCTTGCCGAATGCCGCGACCTGCAGGAAAAAGGCTTCAAGGAAGTGACTCTTCTGGGACAGAACGTGAACTCTTATCGCTACGAAAACGCCGGTGAAAAGGTCACTTTTCCCGAACTTCTGAGAATGGTGGCCCACGCCGTTCCTGACATGAGGGTACGATTCACGACATCGCACCCAAAGGACATGAGCGATGATACTCTGCGGGTAATTGCCGATGAACCTAACGTGTGCCGCCACATACATCTGCCGGTGCAGAGCGGAAGCAACCGCATCCTGCAGCTCATGAACCGCAAATACACCCGTGAGTGGTATCTTGAAAGGGTGGCGGCCATAAGACATATCATTCCGGACTGCGGCCTGACCACAGACCTGTTCTGCGGCTATCACAGCGAGACAATTGAAGACCACGGAATGACGCTTTCGCTTATGCGCGAATGCCGTTTCGACGCTTCGTTCGACTTCAAATATTCCGAACGTCCGGGCACTTTTGCCAGCCGCCACTACCCCGACAACATCCCTGAGGAGGAAAAGATCCGCCGACTGAATGAGATGATTGCCCTGCAGAATGAACTGTCACTGGAATGCAACCGTGAATGCATCGGACATGAATACACCGTTCTGGCCGAGGGTTATTCAAAGCGTTCCAACAGCCAGCTTTACGGCCGCACTGAACAGCTGCGCACCGTAGTCTTTGACAAAGGCACCCACAAACCTGGAGATTTTGTTGATGTCATGATCACTGACGCCACGTCAGCAACGCTATTCGGCACTGAAATAAAGCGTTAAAGGGACAAAAAATCCTTAAAAGACTTGACAAGGGGCATGGCCGGATATTATCTTTGCGGCCTGATACGCGTATATGCGCACATGTACGCGTTGCGGTACTTAATGATTTATCAGACCTTTCCTACCTGCCCGCTGTGTGGGGCGCATGATTCTACGCCTTATGCAATCTGTTCTGACTTTATGGTCAGTAAAGAGCAATATACCCTGCTGCGGTGCCCGTCATGCGGAATCGTTTACACTCTGGACCCGCCTGACGAAAGCAGGATAAAGCCATACGACAAAATAGGACTGGACCTTAAACTGGGTGATGCCCCGTCAGGTCTGATGAGCAGACTTTACCACTTGAGCAGAAGGCGCATGCTGAAAAGGAAGGCACGCATAGTCCGGGAACAGTCATACAGGACCGGCGGTTCACTGCTGAATTTCGGTGCCGGAACAGGATTCTTCTCACACAAGATGGAAAAATGCGGCTGGAAGGTCACATCAGTTGAGAAATACCATGAAAAAAGGGTGTTCTCACTTGAAATGTTCCACCACCGCATGGTTGATCTGCCGGAAATGGACATGTTTCACCCTGAATCCTTTGACGTAATCACCATGTGGCATGTTTTTGAGCACTGCTACCACCCTCATGAACTGCTGGACCGTTTCTATAATCTGCTGCGTCCGGGAGGCGTGCTGATTGTTGCCTGTCCAAACATCTGTTCCACTGACGCCATGCATTACGGCCCATATTGGGCGGCTTATGACGTGCCAAGACACCTGTGGCATTTCAACCCAAGTTCAATGTGCAACCTTGCTGCAAGACACGGATTCACTCTGATGCACCATGAACCGCTGCCGTTTGACAGTTTCTACATTTCAATACTGTCCGAGAAACAGGAAAGGCACCGCATGGCTTTCCTGCGCGGATTCTGCATCGGACTGCACTCATGGGCCGTTTCTCTGGCACACCGCGGCAAAAGCAGTTCACTGGTTTACGTATTCAGAAAAAAGACTAACATAACAAATGAACAAACCCAAGAAAAAAGGCAGAATTGACCTGCTGTTCATCACGGCATGCATCAGCACATCACTTGTACTGCTGCTCATAGGACTGGTTTCAATGCTGATGCTGACAGCAAATGACCTGTCACGCCATCTGAAACAGGAACTTTCCGTTGAGGTCGTTCTAAAAGACAACCTGTCGGACTCACAGCTTGCGTCATTGCGCCACAGGATTGAACAGACACCGTACTGCCTGGCATGCTCCTATATTTCAAAAGATGAAGCCCTGAAGGAAATGACCGCCGCCATGGGTTCTGATCCATCCATGTTCCTTGAGTACAACCCTTTCTACGCTTCACTCAACGTCCGTCTTGAAGCCGGATATGCGTACAGCGACAGTCTCAAGATCATCGAGAAGGAACTTTCTGCAATGGACGGAGTTCATGAAGTCAACTGGCAGAAGGAACTGCTTGACGTGCTGAACAGCAACATAAGCAAAATTGCCTCAATACTGCTTCTGCTTGCCGTTATATTGTCACTGATCTCATTCACTCTGATAAACAACACCATCAAACTGACCATCTACTCCCAGCGTTTCATCCTGTATTCAATGAAGCTGGTCGGTGCCAGATGGTCATTCATACGCAGGCCGTTCATCAGGAGGAACCTGTGGATCGGCATTGTATCGGCCTTGCTGACATGTCTTATCCTATGGTTCGGAATCAGGTACGGAATTCAGCGTGAGCCTTGGCTGAGCATGCTCATGGAGCCACGCATCATTTACCCGGTGTTCGGCATTGTCTTCCTGCTCGGCATTCTTATCACTACCGCATGCGCCCTTCGTTCGGTCAACCGTTTCCTGCGCATGAAATCAGGTGAACTTCATTATGTGTAACAATCAAACATCAGCTTATATGGACAAGAAACAATTCGCGTTTACCAGAACAAACTACATTCTGATTGCCGTCGGAATGGCTGTAATCATTATCGGACTGCTGCTAATGACAGGTCAGAACTGTACTGAACAGGCATTCAATCCTGACATTTTCAGCGCCCGCCGCATCAAGGTCGCTCCCCTTGTCACCCTTCTGGGATTCCTTGAAGTGATTTTTGCAATTGCATACAGACCCAAGTCCGATAAAGACAGCGAACAGAAATGAACTGGATTGAATCATTGCTTCTGGGTCTGCTGCAGGGACTGACAGAATACCTTCCGATAAGCAGCAGCGGCCATCTGGCCATAGCATCATCACTTTTCGGTATTGACGGTGAACAGAATCTGGCTTTCACAGTCATTGTCCACATTGCCACTGTGCTCAGCACTCTGGTCATTCTGTGGAAAGAGATTGTCTGGATTTTCAAAGACCTTTTCACCCGCCAGTCATGGAAAAGCTACAGCGGACTGAATGAAGGGACGCGTTATGCCATCAACATCATCATATCAATGATTCCGGTGGGCATAGTCGGTCTGTTCTTCAAGGACCGCATTGAAGAGATTTTCGGCGCCGGAACGACAGTCGTAGGCTGCTGCCTGCTGGTTACCGCCGCACTGCTGACTTTCTCATATTTTGCAAAACCGCGTCAGAAAGAGAACATAAGCGGCCTGCACGCATTCGTGATAGGTATTGCCCAGGCCATTGCCGTTCTGCCGGGACTGTCACGCTCAGGTTCGACCATTGCAACAGGACTGCTGCTTGGAAACAAAAAGGAGAATCTGGCCCAGTTCTCATTCCTGATGGTCATTCCGCCAATTCTGGGTGAAGCTCTGCTGGATGTAAAAGATCTGGTGGAGTCAGCCGCAGGAAATGCAGACACGGGCATTGGTGTGCTGGCCATCGGATTTCTGGCCGCATTCGTTTCAGGCTGTCTGGCTTGCAAATGGATGATTTCAATTGTACGCAAAGGCAAACTCATCTGGTTCGGAGTCTATTGCGCAGCTGCCGGCCTGCTTACCTTACTGTTCCTTTAAGATGAATTTTCAGAAAGGGGAAATACTGGTATTTGACAAGCCGTACCGATGGACGTCATTTGACGTAGTAGGTCGCGTACGCGGTCAGATGTGTCGCCATATAGGTGTCAAGAAGCTCAAGGTGGGACATGCCGGAACGCCGGACCCGCTGGCCACAGGAGTGCTGATTGTCAGCACAGGCAAGGCAACGAAACGCATTGAAGAACTTCAGGCCGGCACAAAGGAGTACATTGCCACCCTGCGTCTTGGTGCTACGACTCCGTCTTTTGATCTGGAGAAGCCCATTGACGCCACCTACCCCACAGAGCACATTACCCGTGAAATGGTGGAACAGGTCCTGCAGCGGTTCAAAGGCACCATAGAACAGATACCGCCGGAATTTTCGGCCTGCAAGATTGACGGGAAAAGGGCATACGAACTTGCAAGAAAAGGCAAGGAAGTGGAGCTCAAGCCCAAGACGCTTGTCATTGATGAGATTGAACTGACTGACTGCAGCCTGCCGGACATTACCATTCGCGTAGTATGCAGCAAAGGGACATACATAAGAGCTCTGGCACGTGACATCGGCCAGGCCCTGGACAGCGGAGCCCACCTGACGGCACTGAGACGGACACGTGTGGGTGACTGCAAAGTTGGAGACGCACTGAATCCGGAACACTTCAAGGAGTGGCTGGAGACACAGGAGATAGAGACTGATGATGAAGAAAACAAACAACAATAGAAAATGAAGCTTTCACAATTCAAATTCAAACTTCCAGAAGACAGGATTGCACAGTTTCCTGTCCAGAACCGTGATGAATCAAGACTGATGGTCGTTCACAGAAAGAGCGGTGAAATTGACCATGTCCTGTTCAAGGAAATCCTGAAGTATTTCGATGAAAACGATGTTTTCGTCTTCAACGACACCCGTGTCTTCCCTGCCCGTCTGTACGGCAACAAGGAAAAGACCGGCGCCCAGATTGAAGTGTTCCTGCTGCGCGAACTGCGTGAGGAGAATCTGCTTTGGGACGTTCAGGTGGATCCCGCCCGCAAGATCCGCATCGGAAACAAGCTGTATTTCGGCGAGGACAACTCAATGGTGGCCGAAGTCATTGACAACACCACGTCACGCGGACGCGTACTGCGTTTCCTCTATGACGGCCCGCATGACGAATTCAAGAAGGCGCTGTATGCACTTGGCGAGGCTCCCATTCCAACCTATCTGAAGAGAAAGGTCGATGAAATGGACGAAGAACGCTTCCAGACAATATTTGCCACCAATGAAGGTGCAGTGACCGCTCCTACCGCCGGTCTGCATTTCAGCCGCGAACTCCTGAAGCGCATGGAAATCAAGGGCGTTGAACGTGCCTTCATAACCATGCACTGCGGTCTTGGCAACTTCCGTGAGATCGATGTCGAAGACCTGACAAAGCACAAGATGGAGTCCGAGCAGATGTTCGTGACTGAAGAGTGCACTGAGATTGTCAACAAGGCCAAGCTGGCCGGACACAAGATCTGTGCAGTGGGCAACACCGTGAACCGCGCTCTTGAAACCGTTGTCGGAACTGACCACCTGATCAAGCCGTTTGAAGGCTGGACCAACAAGTTCATATTCCCGCCCTACGACTTCAGTGTCGCAGACAGCATGATAAGCAATTTCCAGCTGCCCGAATCAGTACAGCTCATGCTTACTGCCGCATACGGCGGTTATGATCTGGTAATGAGCGCCTACAACCTGGCCGTCAAGGAGGGTTACCGCTTTGGCTGCTACGGTGACGCTATGCTGATAATGGATTAAGTTCAGGCCGATGGCAACACTGTACCTTTCACTTGGCACCAATCTGGGAGACAGACGCAGCAACCTTGACTGCGCCCTGGAACTCATTGCCGGTCAGGTTGGTACGGTCGTGCGTGCATCGGACATCATAGAGACCGAGCCCTGGGGGTTTGCCAGCGGGAACGGTTTCCTGAACATGGCTGTCAAAGTTGAGACGGAGCTGACTCCGCTTGAGGCGCTGCATGCCACGCAGGCCATTGAACGGCAGCTGGGCCGCACCGAAAAGACCGTGAACGGACAGTACCGCGACCGGCTCATTGACATTGACCTGCTCATGTACGATGACGTGGTCATGAATACGCCGGAGTTGACGCTGCCGCACCCGCTAATGCGCAAACGGCAGTTCGTCATGCGGCCGCTGGAGCAGATTGCACCGGAACTTGTCAATTCATAAGCTATGGCAGACAACTATCTGGAGAACCACTATGAGGACTACCTCAGGCGCAAGGCCGCCTGGGAGAAGTCACGCAAGCATACGCCGTCCGTGCGCAAGCCCGAACGGCCTGAGGACGAGGCACTGTAATATGGGGGTAGTAATCAGACAATCGCTGAAAGGGGCCATACTGACCTACATTGGTGCAGCCATAGGGTTTGTCACCCAATTCTTCATTGTCACAAGGTTTCTCAATCCGGACATTATCGGACTCACCAAAGTATTCTATGAGGTGGGTAACTTCTTTGCCAGTTTCGCCCTGCTTGGAGTGACCGCGTCAGGAATGCGCTTCTTCCCCTATTTCAGAGATCCGGAAAAGGGGAACAACGGATTCCTGTTCTGGTATCTCATGATACCGCTCATAGGTACAGCACTGATTTCAGGTATCTACTGTCTGTGTAAAACTCCGGTTATAGATTTCTTTGCCAAAGATTCGGCTCTGTTCGTTGATTACTTCTATCTGGTAATTCCCCTGATACTTATTCTGACGCTATGGCAGGCCTTTGAAAACTATTCGAACATCAACATGCGCATTGCCCTGCCAAAAGGGGTGCGTGAGGTCGGTCTTCGCATATTCACACTGGCTTCATATCTGCTGTATGCATTCGGATACATAGGCATATCAGGTCTGGTTCTGGCCATTCTGTTTTCCTACGGGCTCTGTCTTCTGATTGATGTCATATATGTCTCAAAAACACAATGCATAAGTCTGAAGCATGACTCAAAATTCATTTCACCCGATCTCAGACGCAGTTTCTTCAAGTATTCCGGTTTTCTTATTCTTGCAGCCATCAGCCACAACCTGATGAACCAGCTGGACATCTTCATGCTGTCAGGTGTTAAAGGACAGGGATTATACAGCGTGGGCATATATACCATTGCCTTATACATGGCCAATGTCATAGACATGCCTGCACGCTCCATACAGGCCATATCGACACCAATAGCCGCCGATGCCCTAAAGCGGGATGATTTTGAAACAGCCAATTCGCTGTATAAGAAGGTTTCAATCAACCAGCTTATCATTTCCAGTCTGATTCTGCTGGTAATATGGGTGAACCTTGACAACATATACGCCATCATTCCAAACGGAGAGACATTCTCCAAGGGACGTTATGTCGTACTGTTCCTGGGATTGTCAAAGATCATTGTATCCACTCTGAATTTCGGCAGTATCATGATTCAGTTCTCAAAGTACTATTTCTGGTCCTTGTATATTGCCATATTCATTACAATACTGTCCATCGGCACCAATCTGTTCTTCATCCCGCGAATGGGTGTTGCCGGAGCAGCACTGGCCACACTCATTGCCACAATAATAAGCTACAGTTACCAGCAGTATCTTGTCCACAAAAAGGTTCATGGCAATCCGTTCACCTGGAAAACCGTATGGATGATACTTGTTGCCATCGGATTATGGGGCTTGAATTTCCTGATTCCATCTGTGACTCACATATCACCCTGGCTTGACATTGCAATCAGATGTCTGGTTATTGGAACCGCCGGTCTCTTCCTGATATACAAACTCAACATATCTCCTGACGTTAACCTGATTCTGGACAAATTCCTGAAGAAAAAACAATAAATCTGCTTATGTTCAATCTGGACAAATTCATTTCCGACAGCGTAACCGGACGTCCTGCCAGCATGTTTGAAAAAGACATACTGGACAATAGCCGTCTGTTGTCCGATGAAATAAAAGGAAAATCAGTCTGTGTGATTGGCGGAGCCGGTTCAATCGGTTCAAGCTTTATCAAAGCTGTTCTCAAGTTTGAACCGGGCAAGGTCGTGGTCATCGACCTGAACGAAAACGGACTGGCTGAACTTGTCCGTGACATACGGTCAACAGAAGGACTGTTCTGTCCCGATGAATTCCGATGCTACACTCTTAATTTTGCAGATCCTATATTTGAACGCATCTTCCGTGAAGAAAAAGGTTTTGACATAGTGGCCAACTTCTCGGCCCACAAGCATGTCCGCTCTGAAAAGGACCGCTATTCAGTTCAGGCACTCATTGAGAACAATGACATCAGGGCAAAGAAACTGATGGACCTGCTGACTGTCTTTCCGCCAAATCACTTCTTCTGCGTCAGTACCGACAAAGCTGCCAACCCGGTCAATATAATGGGAGCATCGAAACGCATCATGGAAGACCTGGTCATGGCCTATAACAGATACTTCAAAGTCACGACAGCCAGATTTGCAAATGTAGCATTCAGCAACGGATCACTTCCTGACGGATGGATTCACAGGCTCCAGAAAAAACAGCCCCTTGCTGCTCCTTCAGATGTCAAACGCTATTTTGTATCTCCAGAAGAATCCGGTCAGATATGTATGCTGGCCTGTATTCTCGGAAAAGGCGGTGAAGTGTTCTTTCCAAAACTTGGCGAAGACCAGATGCTGACCTTCAGCGCTATCTGTGATGACTTTGTAAAGGCCGAAGGCTTCAGAAAGGTTGAATGCAGGAATGATTCCGAGGCCAGGAAGTTTGCCGCTGACATGTCCTATGAATCTGAGGATTATCCGGTGGTATATTTCAAAAGTGACACCACAGGTGAGAAAGCATATGAAGAATTCTATGTTCCGGGTGAAAGAATAAGCTTGGACCGTTTCCATGCGCTTGGCGTCATTGAAGAATCTGCCCGCAGAACGATGGATGAGGTGAATGCCTTCTTCACTGGCCTTGAGGCTCTGTTTGCTGAAGAGGATTTCACCAAGGCACAGGTCGTCAATGCCATAAGACAGTTCATCCCGAACTTCGAACATGAGGAAAAGGGTAAAAACCTTGATCAGAAAATGTAACAGCCATGTACTCGAAAGTAATCAGTTTCATAAAAGAACTTTACGGCAATCAGGAGTTTACACCTCTGTCTGTACCGAAATTCCTGGGCAAGGAAAAGGAATATCTTAACGAGTGCATTGACACTACATTCGTCAGTTCTGTCGGAAAGTTCGTTGACAGATTTGAAGAAGAAATTGCACGATACACCGGAGCCGGTCGGGCTGTCGTCTGCGTTTCCGGCACCAATGCCCTGCACATGTCCCTTATGATGGCGGGAGTGGAGCGCAATGATGAAGTTCTGACGCAGGCCCTTACCTTTATTGCCACCTGCAATGCACTGAGCTATATCGGAGCATATCCGGTTTTCATTGACGTTGACCGCAGCACAATGGGTCTGAGTCCCGATGCAGTGAAGGAATGGCTCTGCAAAAACACAGAAATCAGGAACTCACAATGCTACAACAGGAATACCGGCAGACGCGTCAAGGCATGCGTTCCAATGCACACATTCGGTTGTCCGGTACGCATTGGGGAACTTGCGCAAATCTGTCAGGAATACCACATCGAACTTGTTGAAGACGCTGCTGAAAGCATTGGTTCACGCTACAAAGGCCAGCACACGGGTACATTCGGAAAGGTTGGCGCACTAAGTTTCAACGGCAACAAGACCATTACTACAGGCGGTGGCGGCATGCTTCTATTCAAGGACAAGGAGCTGGGAGACTACTGCAAACACATAACCACACAGGCAAAGATTCCTCACCGTTGGGAGTTCCGTCATGACCATATCGGCTACAACTACCGTATGCCGAATATCAATGCTGCTCTTGGATGTGCTCAGTTGGAGAACCTGGACCGCTACATAGCCGACAAGCGTGAGACCGCTGCAGCATATGCTGAATTCTTCAGGAATGTTGACGGCATTGATTTCTTTACTGAACCTGAAAACTGCTTCTCCAACTACTGGCTGAACTCTGTAATCCTCAAGGACAAGAAAGCTCAGCTGGAGTTCCTGCAGGAAACAAATGACAACGGCGTCATGACCCGTCCCATCTGGGAACTCATGACCCGGCTGCCCATGTTCGAGAACTGTGAAACCGACGGCTTGAAGAACACCGTCTGGTTTGCCGACAGGGTTGTAAACATTCCTTCAAGCGTAAAACTGGAAAAGATATGAACAGACCTTTGATTCTAGTTGGCGGCGGAGGCCACTGCAAATCAGTCATAGACGTGGCAGAAAGCGCAGGCTATTCCATTCTGGGCATACTTGACAAGCCCGAAGAAGTCGGCCGGCAGGTTCTTGCCTACAAGGTTATAGGCACCGATGAAGACATACCCCAGTATGTTGACAAAGCTGAATTTGTCATTACAGTAGGACAGATCAGAAGCAGCGACCTGCGCCACAGCATTGCACGGCGCATAGAAAAGGCAGGAGGCCATTTTGCAACAGTCATTGCCCCTGATGCATCAGTATCAGAATACGCCCAAATTGGCGAAGGGACTGTTATCCTTCACAAATGCGTAATCAATGCCGACGCCAAAATAGGACGCAACTGCATAATAAACACCATGGCCGACATTGAGCATGATGTTGAGATAGGTGATTTCTGTCACATCTCAACAGGAGTAATGGTCAACGGGATGACCAAGATTGGAAGTGACACATTCATTGGCAGCGGATCAGTGCTTTACAACTGCATTGAAATAGCCGCCGGCAGCATTATTCCTGCAGGAACAACCGTAAGAAAATGAAACGTACCCTTATCATTGCCGAGGCTGGCGTTAACCACAACGGATCCATAGAACTGGCAAAACAGCTTGTGGACAAGGCTGCCACAGCCGGTGTGGATTACGTAAAGTTCCAGACTTTCAAGACAGAAAAACTGGTTGCCAGATCTGCCCGGCTGGCTTCATATCAGAAGAATAACATTGGCACTGATGACAATTCACAGTTTGCCATGCTGAAAAAACTGGAACTGTCACCGGCACAGCATGAAGAGCTTGTTGCCTACTGCAAGACAAAAGGTGTGAAGTTCTTCTCTACCGCCTTTGATCTGGACAGCATTGACTATCTGCACAGCCTGGATCTGGGGCTGTGGAAAATTCCGTCAGGTGAGATTACCAACTACCCCTTCATCAAGAAGATTGCCCAATACGGTGAACCTGTCATTCTATCCACCGGAATGTGCAATATGCAGGATATAGAAAACGCAGTTGAGACTCTGCGCAAATGGGGAGCACCCAAAATCACCATCCTTCACTGCAATACTGAATACCCCACTCCTTTCAATGATGTCAATCTGAAAGCAATGGAGTCAATCCGTCAGAAGTTCGGCGTTGAGGTGGGCTATTCAGACCACACCCAAGGCATTGAAGTTCCAATAGCAGCAGTCGCTCTTGGCGCCACTGTCATTGAGAAACACTTCACCCTTGACCGTAATATGGAAGGCCCTGACCATAAGGCATCACTTGAGCCTGATGAACTCAATGCCATGGTATCTGCCATCCGTAACATTGAACAGGCAATGGGTGACGGAATAAAGAAGGTGACCGACAGCGAAAAAGGCAACATGTCCGTTGCCCGCAAGTCGATAGTCGCAGCATGTGATATCAGGTCAGGAGAAACATTCACAGAAAATAACCTCACAGTAAAACGCCCTGGCACAGGCATATCGCCAATGCGTTGGGAAGAAGTTATTGGCAAGACTGCCAAGCGCGATTTCATTGAAGAAGAACCTATAGAGTTATGAGAAAAGTTTGTGTTGTCACCGGCTCACGTGCTGAATACGGCATTCTGAGAACACTGATGCAGGCCATCAAGGATGACCCTGAACTTCAGCTCCAGATCATTGCCACCAACCAGCACCTGTCAGAACTCCAGGGTGAGACCTATAAGGAGATTGAAAATGACGGCTTCAGCATTGACTTCAAAGTCCCCATGGCTGACGACCAGGCTGCTGACTGCGCATGCACGACAGTCAAATCAGTGGGCCGCGGGGTCATTGGCTTTGCCGATGCTTTTGAAGCTCTCAAGCCGGATCTTCTGCTCATTCTCGGTGACCGTTACGAGATGCTTGCAGTAGCATCGGCCGCTCTCATATTCAAGATACCGGTAGCCCATCTTCATGGTGGTGAGATTACGGAAGGCGCCTTTGACGATTCCATCCGCCACGCAATCACCAAGATGAGCCACCTTCATTTCACATCAACTGAAGCCTATAGCAAGCGTGTCATCCAGCTTGGCGAACAGCCTGACCGGGTATTTAACGTCGGTGCTTTAGGCGTTGAGAACATACACAAGCTTCAGCCCATTTCAAAGCAGGAGATTGAAACATCCTTGAACTTTGAACTCACAGACAAGTGCTTCCTGGTAACCTATCATCCCGTTACGCTTTCCAACATGTCCAGCGAGACACAAATCCTGAACCTGCTTGAAGCTCTTGATGATTATCAGGACCATCATATCATATTCACATATTCCAACTCGGATACCAGTTCTCAAATCATTATCCGTCGGATTCATGAATATGTAGACCGCAATCCAGTCCGATGCATGTTCATCCCCTCACTTGGACAGCGCCGCTATTTCTCCGTATTGCAATATGTGAATGCCGTGATAGGAAACTCATCAAGCGGAATCATTGAGGTTCCCAGTTTTGGAATTCCAACACTTGATATCGGCGACCGGCAAAAAGGCCGTATTGCAGCCGACAGCGTCATACACTGCGGTTATGAAGTTTCAGAAATCAGGGAGGGCCTGAAGAGAATTGGCGGAAAGGCCGATGTACAGAATCCGTATGACAAACCCGGCACATGCCAGGCTATACTTGATGTCATCAAGGACTATCCGCTTGAAAATATTGTTCAGAAACGATTTTACGACTTATAATATGGAAAACTTACTGGTCGTCATACCCGCCCGAGGGGGCAGCAAAGGCCTGCCGGGAAAGAATATCAGAAAACTTTGCGGCAAGCCGCTGATTTGCTATTCCATTGACATTGCACGTACAATTACAAGTGATGCCAATATTTGCGTGTCAACAGATGATCAGAAGATTATTGATACTGTTGAAGAATACGGATGCAAAGTTCCTTTTGTACGCCCGGCCCGATATGCCACTGACACTGCGACAACAAATGATGTCCTTCTTCACGCTATATCATATTATGAGAGCATCGGACGCAAATATGACAGGATTCTGCTTCTGCAGCCCACGTCACCGTTGAGAACCGCTGCGCAGGTCAGGGAAGCCCTTTCATTGTATAGTGACAATATTGATATGGTAGTCTCTGTAACGGAATCACATGCACCTTCAGTACTGTGCAATGACAACGGAGAAGGATTTGTTGAACTGGTTTACAACAAGAAGGCTCTTGGCAGACAATCTCTCCCAAAGTTCTATGAATTCAATGGAGCCATTTATATCATCAATGTCAAAGCATTGAAGGAGAAAGGGCTTGGCGGTTTCAACAGACGGATCAAATATGTAATGCCAAAAGAATCATCCATTGACATTGATGACATTTATGACTTCATGCTGGTGGAATCAATCCTCACACACAAATAATGACAGACTATGTTTGAAAAGTACCTCATATCACAAGACAAGACTATTCTTGATGCTCTGATTGCCATCAACAGCATGGGCAGGAATGAGACTCTGACTCTGTTCGTTGAAAATTCAAATAAGGAAATCATAGGATCACTTACCGATGGCGACATACGCCGATGTCTGGTTAAGGGCATGACCGTTGACACAAAAGTCAGCGAAATAGCATTCAAGACCTTCACATACTTGAAGAACGGCGAATATGACATCGAACTGATCCACAGCGCGAAAGCAAAAGGTATAGAACTGATTCCCGTTCTTGACGATGGAAAACATCTGATTGATGTGGTCAATCTGAAAAAACAGAAATCGCTCCTGCCCATTGATGCCGTTATCATGGCTGGAGGTAAAGGCGAACGTCTGCGTCCGCTGACTGACAAGACGCCCAAGCCATTGCTGCCAATGAACGGAAAACCAATCATCGATTATGTTGTCGAACATATCATTTCGTATGGTATTAAGGACATTTCCATAACTGTAAACTATCTGAAAGAACAGATTGAAGAACATTTTGCAGAACCTGTCGGCGACATTAAGGTGACAACAGTCAGCGAGCCCAGATTTCTTGGCACGATTGGCAGCATTCAGTATGTTCAGAACCTGAAAAATGATACTGTTGTCCTGATGAACAGTGATGCCATAACAGACATCAACCTTGAAGACTTTTACATACATTTCAAAGAAAATGATGCCGATATAAGCGTTGCCGCCATCCCGTATTCCATATCAGTCCCTTACGGAATTCTTGAGCTGAACGGACATGACATAGAAACGGTACTTGAAAAACCCACATACAATTACTATGCGAATGCCGGCATCTATCTGATAAAAAGAGACCTATTGAAACTGATTCCCAAAGACCAGTTCTTCAATGCAACAGATTTTCTTGAACTGGCAATTTCAAAAAAATACAAGGTTATCCGATTCCCGCTGAACGGGACCTGGATAGACATAGGCAACCCTCAGGAATATCAGAAGGCTATTGAATTGGTCAAACATCTGAAGTAAGAGAGATGAAACATCTCATAGTTGTACATAGCCATCTTTCCTATCTTGTCATCAATCAGTATTTTCTTGACAGGAATATTGATCCAGACGATTGCCTGTTCATTGTAAATGCCCGATACAGACACTTGCCGGAAGGAAACCACTATACCAATTTCATATTTTTTCCTGATGAACTGCTGCCGGATGGTTTTAAGAGAGTTTTCCATAAGAACAACATCATAACCGGAATAAAGAACATAAAATACATTGAAAACAGAATCAATGAATTCTTTCATGGTGATTTATTCCTAATGTATCTGACAACCACCAGCCTTGATTACCTGAGCGCGCTGGTTACAATGAAGCAGTGTAAAGGCTACTATCTGATGGAAGAAGGATCGGCCTCATATTACAGGAAGGCCGAAATTCCCAAACTCTATAAGGGAGCAGCATACGGATTCGCTTTCATCCTGTCTAAGATCCTGCCCAGATTCTTTGCCTTGAAATGTTCGTCATTCTCATACGACAACAAGTACTTTCTTGGAACAATTTCCACTGCAGAAAATGCTTTTCCTGACTTTCCGGGCGTACACATTGTCATCAATACTCCATTTACAGGAATCGAACTTGATTCTGTTCCGGATGTCATACTCTCAATTGATTCCAGCCTTATGATTTCCTTAGGAGATTTCTTTCCAAAGGAACTCTATGAGAAGATTGCCGTATTCTTCAAAAATAAAGGCTATAAGAGCATTGCCTATAAGTTCCATCCAAAATATTTCGTATTTCCTGAACTGCTTGCGGCTTATAGAGAAGGCCTGACAAGTGTATTTGGTGAAAGCATTGTGGAACTGCCTGAAAGCAGCCAGCTTGAAAATTATTTTCTGTCATATCCGATAGACTTCTGCTCAGACTTCTCATCAGTGGGAATCTATGCATCGAACTTTGGCAGAAAGTGTTACAGTTACAGAGATCTTGTAATGGAAACATATCCTGACAGCACTTATGACAAAGATTTCAACATTCCGAAAATAGTATTCGGATTTTATACGAAAATCAATGCATCAGAAATTCAATAATTAATTCGTACTTTCGCCAGTAATAGAAAATGATTATGAAGAATATAGCAGTCGTCTTGGCAGGAGGTGTAGGAGAACGATGTGGCCTGGGTGCCCCGAAACAGTTCTTCAAGGTGGCCGGCAAAACTGTCATTGAACATACCGTTGACGTGTTCCAGAACAACAGGCACATTGATGAGATTGCTCTGGTAATAAATGCCATGTTCCAGCGTGAGATTCAGGATATGGTGACGCGCAACAAATGGTCAAAGGTCAAGAAAATCCTTCTTGGAGGAAAGGAACGTTACGAATCAAGCCTGGCCGCCATCAATGCCTATGACATGTACCCTGACTGCAACCTTATTTTCCATGACGCCGTACGTCCGCTGCTTGACGACCGTATCATTGATGACATAGTTGCCGCTCTGGACCGGTATCAGGCAATTGACGTAGCCGTACCCGCCACAGACACAATCATTCAGGTCGATGCTGACGGACAGTTCATTGAAAACATTCCCAACCGCCGCCTTCTCAGGCGCGGCCAAACCCCACAGGCCTTCAGGCAGAAGACCATCAGGGAAGCATACGAAATTGCTCTGAAGGATCCTGATTTCGTGTCGTCCGATGACTGCGGAACCGTTGTGAAATACCTGCCACAGGTCAAAGTCTATGTGGTCAGGGGCGAGGAATCAAACATGAAGCTCACTTACAAGGAAGATTCATATCTGCTTGACAAGCTGTTCCAGCTCAGGTCAACATCTGTCCGTGACGATGCAGATCTGACAGTACTGAAAGGTAAGGTTCTTGCCGTTTTCGGAGGCAATTCAGGCATAGGTGCAGAGATCATGAAGAAGGCGGAATCATTCGGTGGAATCGCATATTCTTTCTCAAGGAGTACAACTGGAACAGACATTGCAGACCGCAGCTCCGTCAAGGCTTGTCTGGAAAAGATTGCATCGGAACAGGGCCATATAGACTATGTGGTGAATTCGGCCGCTATACTGGTCCGCGAACCATTGGTGACCATGGACGAGAATGTCCTGTCAACTATGATAAGAACAAACTATGACGGAATGGTCAACATTGCCGTGGAAAGTTTCCCTTATCTGAAACAGAGCCATGGCCAGCTGCTGCTGTACACATCAAGTTCATACACGCGCGGACGTGCCCTATACAGCATCTATTCATCAACAAAGGCAGCTGTAGTCAACTTCATGCAGGCACTGGCACAGGAATGGGACGCTGACGGCATACGTGTCAACGTCATGAATCCGGAACGCACCAAAACGCCAATGCGCCTGCAGAATTTCGGAAACGAGCCTGAAGGCACTCTGCTTGATGCCGCAACTGTGGCCGATGCCTCACTCAAGACACTGATATCGGACCTGACAGGTCAGGTATTTGACGTCCGCATAAAGAAATGACGGTCATGAAATTCATTGCCTACCTGATCTGCTACATAATTTATCCGTTCTCATTCCTGTTCCCACGCAGCAGGAACAAATATGCATTCGGCAGTTTCCGCGGATCGTTCAATGACAACGCCCGCTATCTGTTCATATATGCAGCCGGACATTCTGAGGGCGAAATCAGGACGGCATGGATTTCAAAGAACCGGGACAGCGTAAGGAAAGCCCGCAGCTACGGACTCAGGGCATATTGGATTTTCAATCCCGCCGGAATCTGGTATGCGCTGACATCAAGATACTGGTTCTTCAACTCATATACATCGGACATAATGTTCTGCCTGTCAGGCGGTGCGGTCTGTATAAACCTGTGGCACGGCGTCGGTCTGAAAAGAACAGAGTTCAACACCATATCCGGCCCGCTTGCCGATCGTTATTCAAAGAAGAACAGGCTGGATGTATTCTACCACCCTGAATCATTCCGCCGGCCGGACTGGCTTCTTACATCCACCCCGTTCCAGACATCCATGTTCGCTAAGGCATTCCGCATTCCTGAAGACCGTTGTCTGGAATTCGGATACCCCAGAAACCGCATCCTGACATGCAGTGAAGATGAACGCAGCAGTTTCATAAGGAAATATGAGACAACTGAAACCGGTCAGTTCATTGAAAGGCTGGCAGGATATGACAAGGTGTATGTCTATATGCCCACATGGCGTGACTCACAACGGACAATATTCTTACAGAGCATGGACCTTGAACGGCTTAACGGCATAATGGCCGGAAAACATTCTCTGCTAATACTCAAACCGCATGCCAACGTCATTCTGACAGACAACATACAGTCACTTTCAAATGTCATCCTCTTTGATCCGAAAATGGACATCTATCCGGTGCTGCCCTATTCCGATGTCCTGATTACCGACTATTCGTCAATCCTTTACGACTGGCTTCTCATGGAATATAAGGATGTCATACTCTACCTGTATGACTATGAGACATACGTTAAGGAACGTGACTTCTATTATCCGTTTGACGAAAATGTGGCTGGCACAAAGGTCTATGATTTCGAATCATTGTGTTCATGTCTGGAATCAGGGGACCACGCCATGTCCGATGACGAACGCTGCAGGATTGTGGAAAAGTTCTGGGGCCGGTCAGCAGGATATGACTCATCGGAAAAGATTTTGGAATTTGTTGAAAGAATATGATTTCAGTTATAATCTGCACATACAATAGAGAGAAGTACATCTATAACGTACTGAAAAGCCTTGCTGACGGCACTATGCCTGCAAACGCATATGAAATCATACTTGTTGACAACAACTGTACTGACGGAACACGTCAGGAAGTGGACCGGTTCTGTAAAGATTTCCCGAACGTACAGCTGAGATACTGTATAGAAACCAATCAGGGCCTGTCCCATGCCCGCAACAGGGGAATCCAGGAATCAGCAGGCAACATACTGGTCTATGTCGATGATGACGCAACAGTAAATGCAGAATACCTTTCAGCCTATGCCTCATGGTTTGAAGCCCACCCCGAAACCCATGCGGCAGGCGGACCAATCATTCCACATTATGAAACAGGCAGTGAACCGCGCTGGATGACCTATTTCATAAAGAGACTCCTGACCGGATATCTGTATTTTGGAGACAAGGCCAAACCTTTCCCCGGTGACAACTACCCCGGAGGCGGAAATGCCGCATACCGCAGGGAAGTGTTTGATAAGGTCGGACTTTACAACGTCCAGCTGGGACGTAACGGTGACAGTCTGGCCGGCGGTGAGGAAAAGGACATATTCAACAAAATGAAAAAGGAAGACATGCAGTTCACATATCTTCCCGATGCTGTTCTGTATCACAGCATTCCAGCCTACAAACTGGAACCTGACTATTTCAACCGCCTGACATACAGCATAGGTCAGAGCGAAAGGGCACGTACTTTAAAAATTGGAAAGAAAGCTTACCGTGGACGTATTCTGTCAGAGTGCAGGAAATGGGCCGCAACAATTGTATTGTGGTGTTTCTATCTTGTTACATTCAGACCGTCACGCGGAAATATGCTCATACGCTTCCGCCGCAATGTGACACGTGGCCTGACCGGAAAATAATCAGCCGAACACCTTCTCCAGCAAATCAACAAACTCCCTGTAGGCAAACGTATCCTTGAGTTCTGAGAGCGATGCCGCCAGACCGCGGTAGTGCCACTCATGGTCTGCCTTGCCGCCAGGAGCATGGAAAAGGCTCCACAGCTTGTCTCCGTCCTTCATATAGTCCCTGTAGATGGCGCGCATGTTTGACAGCTTGTCACCCATGGCCACCATTTTGGAATCCGTTGACACTTTTGCCAGACGGTCAATTGCGGCCTGCTTGCGGTCACGCCAGCTGTCAGTCTCACTTACCCCTTCAGTGAACCTGTCACTTTCAGAATCGACAATGGCGGCAATCCTGTCACCGAATTCGGCACGGATCTGTTCAACGGTGACATCGGTGTCCTCAACCGTATCATGAAGTGCGGCGGCGGCCAGCAGTTCCTGGTCCGATGTCATGGAAGCCACAATTTCCACAGCTTCCATCGGATGTACTATGTACGGAAAACCCTTTCCGCGACGTTCAGTATTCTCATGTGCCTTGACTGCAAATACTATTGCCTTGTCAAGCAGTGCCGTATCAATGTACTTGTTTCCCATACCTACTGTTTTTTCATGAACGGCATCCTGGCTGTCTTTTCAACCAGCCTCTGTGCCCTTGTCCTGTTATATGATGATGGTCCGTTCAGTTCATCAAAGAATGATGCCAGACCGTCTTCTCCGCCTCCGTTTTTAAGAATATGTACGATGCACAGATCCTGGACTGACACCGTCGATGAAATGATGTCAAGGTCCGTACCGCCAATTTCAAGCTTTGCCAGCTGATAGGCATCATCACTTGACTCCTTCTGCAGCTTCTCAATGTCACCAAGAGTCTTGAAACCCAGATACTTGAACATTCTCAGATACGGCATCAGGGTGTCCTGATGGATTTCGGCCTGATTGATGGCTGCAATATGGTTGTTCAGTTTGTCAAAAGGCTTCAGATTCAGGTAACTGCGGAACGTGTCGACATCAAGTGAGACCTCGTCAAAATTACCGCTGGCAACCAGAGCCTGTACCTGACGGCGGTATTCGTTGACGGCTATGCGGATGCGGCTGAACTCGTCATCGGCAAGTTCAAGCACTCCGGCCAGACGGTTCATGTTCCTCAAATGCTCGACAGGAATCTCCACATCACCCTTGTATCCGCAGTCATGGTTCATGTTGGCCCACATGTGCTGCAGGGTTGTACGCAGCTGCAGTTCCCATCGGAATTCATTTATCTCCGGATGGGCCGGATCGTGGTACAGTTTCTTTGGGACACGGCAGATGTAATGCAGTGACATGTATCCGAAACTGTCAAGAGTGTGCATCTTGCGCTTGTCAACTGAATTCTCCCAGTCAATGTCAAAGTTGTTTTCTGCAATGGCCGCAATCTTGTCCACGTCATCAGTATAGAAAGTGATGACACGTGTACCGACAATGTCCGTGATGTCACTCAGAGTCCTGTATTTGTGACCTTTCAGTTCCAGCTTGCCGGCAAGGCTCTTCTCTTCCTTGACACGCCCTTCAACTGCAGTTACAAACATGCCGTTCTGTTTGAGCGCCTGTCTTATGCAGTCCAGAATGATTTCCTTTATCTTGACGAATGACTCATAGTTTGCACGATACTCTTCAAGTATCATCGTGCAGTGCATGTCAAGACCGTATTTTTCAAGATCGTCCTGTTCCATAAACATCAGATGAGATATCTGTTCCTCATTGTTTCAATATCGCGGTCTGTCATGCCGAAACACTTATGCAGATAGTCCAGCAAAGAGCCGTATCTGCTGCAGATGGCATCAAGTCCCATCCTGAAATACTCCACATTGGCGCCGGCAAAAGTCTGGATGACCTTTTTGACCTCAATGTCTGTAACTCCCATTCTGTCACAGAGTTCCCTGACTTTGCTCGAATACTGGAAATTTGACAGGTCATAGTCAGCCACAATAGTGTCAATGTCACAGCCAAGTGCCGCAAGAACAAATGCGGCACCCATTCCGGTGCGGTCCTTGCCCTGCGAACAGTGCCACAGAATGGCACCGTCCTCATTGTCAACGACCAGACGCATGAACTTTGCATATGCAGGAACAGCACCGTCACCAAGGCCCAGATCCATGTACATCTGTCTGGCAAAAGCCTGCACCTGCGGACGGTCGGCATACCTTATCAGCATGTCCAGCGGGTCAGCGTCATCATTCTTGAAGATTTCCTTCCAGACTTCACCGTTGGAATCAATCAACGGCATATGCAGATATCTGGCACCCGGAATCATCCGGTCCGGCGCCATTTCCACCTCATAGTCAGAACGGAAATCAACGACAGTACGCACCCTGTAGCCATTGGCCAGCAGGTCCAGATCGGAATCCGATGCCTTTATGAGCGCACCGCAGCGTAAAAGCACCCCCGATCTGATAACGCGGCCTTCCTTATTTTTCAGACCGCCAAGACACCTGAAGTTTACAATATGTTCAGGTTCTCTCATCAGACAATCAGATTATCTTGATGATGTTTGAGAAACCGGTAATGTCAAACACTTCCTTTACCTGGGGGTTCATGTTGGTCATGACCATGCTGCCGCCACGTGAGTTGACACTCTTCTGAAGCATGAGGAACATTCTCAGTCCCTGGCTTGAAGTGTATTCCATTGCAGTGCAGTCAAGTGTAATATCGGGTTTTTCTCCTGTCATCAGCGGTTCGATGTCCTTCTGGAACTGGTCTGCGTTTGTGGTGTCAAGACGGCCTTCAAGCACAACATTGAATTTGTTTTCCTCCTGATTGATAGTTACATTCATAGTAGTTTTCAGTTTATTGTTATTTGTTATTGTTTCATCCGATTTTCTTTATCATAGTAAGGTTGTTGCAACCGTCCTTGTACTCATAGCTGATGTCATCCATCATCTGCTTGCACAGGAAAATTCCCAGACCGCCTATTTCACGGTCTTCGGCCGACAGGGTAATGTCAGGGTCGTCTTTGGCCAGCGGATTGAACTGGATACCCGAATCACGGAACGTTATGTAAAGATTGTCTCCTTTTATTTCCGTACCTACTTCAACGTATCCGTTTCCGTTCTCATAGGCATAATTGACTATGTTTTCAACCACTTCTTCAATACATAATCTGAGTTTGAACTGCAGGGCAGGATCATCGACCATGTCTTCAGAAGCCATAAGAGTTTCAATGATTTGCGCAGACTTGCCGGCAATCGGATCAATCAGTACTTTCATTTCGTCCTTATTTTGAATAGCGCAAAGAAAACGAAAAAAGTGCCTAAAATCAAATAATACCATATCTTTCTTTATCTTTGTAATACAGAAACTATTGTTGACATGTATTACATCTTTGTAATTAACGGAAGGGACGACATGCGCAGTGACATAGACTGCGACTTGAAAAGACAGCTTTATAATACCGAAATCCAATATGAAACCTACCACACGACAGGTATTGGAGACGGAATCCGTTTTGTAAGAATCTATTGTGACCTGCACCAGAATGCTGAGGTCTGTTTCATTGCATGCGGCGGAAGCGGCACTGTAAATGAGGTTGCACAAGGCATTTTCGGTTTCAGGCACAAGTCAATGGCCATAATGGCATACGGTTCGACAAATGACCTGATAAAGTATTATCCTGACAGGGACTTCCGTTCTCTGGACCGCATAATACGTGGTGAGAACACCAGACTTGACATAATCAGGGCCAATGACAACTATTCGCTGAATGTCATCAACTGCGGATTTGACGCCATGGTGGCTCACAGGGCAAACCAGTTCATTGAACGCGGAATCAAGGGTGCCAAAGGATACAGCCGCGCTGTCACCAGAAGCGTCCTGGGAAACAGGTTCAACAGAATCAGAGTCACCGCTGACGGTGAGAAGCTTAACCGGCGTTCAATTCTCATGTGTACAATGGCCAATGCCGTTTACTGTGGAGGGCAGTTCAAATGCGCCCCATACGCAAAAGTCGATGACGGACTCATTGACCTCTGCCTGTTCAAGACATGCAGCATGTTCACTTTCCTGTATCTTCTGAACCATTTCAAAGACGGGTCGCATCTGACTGACAAATTTTCCAAAAGACACATCAAGTACCGTCAGGTCAGACACGTGGAACTTGACTCGGACTATCTCATTTACCTCTGTCTTGATGGCGAAACTACCGCTGCGACACATTTTGACATTGATATAATACCCGGAGCCATCAACATGGTTCTCCCCTCAAAAGACTGATTGCACATGCTTGGAAAAAGGACTGTTACAATTGCATTGGCTATAGTCACGGCCATTGCCTTACATGCGCGTGAAACCGTCCGTTTCATGCCTGCATGGACTCCGCAGGCACAGTTTGCCGGATTCTATGTAGCTCTGGATATGGGCTTTTATGATGAAGAAGACCTTGATGTGGTCATTGAGCACATGGGCATCAATTCATCAAAACCCGGAATTGTGAGAATAGCTGAAGGAGAGATTGACATGATAGGTTCACACCCCATCCAGGCATTGATAGCCAGAGATGCCGGCACCAAAGTGGTCAACACGCTTCAAGTAACCCAGAATACGGGCATAATGGTTGTCAGCCACAAACCCATTGTGAATCTCCAGTCACTTGAAGGGGCAAAGATAGGCCGATGGCAGAGCGGGTTCAGTGAAATATGTGAATTGAGCTGCAAGGCCAACAACCTGAACGTAATCTGGGTTCCGTTCCTGAATGGCATAAACCTGTTCCTGTCCGGCGCCATTGACGCGACAGTGGCCATGAGCTACAATGAGTACAACCTTCTGGTGGAAGCCACGGGCGGCATACCTGAAGAAAACTGCATACACTTCTCGGACTACGGATATGATATTCCTGAAGACGGGGTTTATGTCACCGAAGAATATTACAATACGCACAGGGAGACCGTTGAGAAATTCAACCGCGCTACCTGCCGCGGATGGGACTACTGCATTGAGCACCCTGACAAAGCGCTTGACATTGTCATGAAATGGACCGAAAAGACTGGAATAAGGACCAACCGCTACCACCAGTCACTTATGCTCAAGAGCATGAACGGACTGATAGTGAATCCAAGGACTGGAAAAGCCGATTACAGTCCCATACCTGAAGACAAGTTCAACAGACTGATACAGGCACTCATTGACATGCAGTACATTTCAAGTCCTACATCTTATAAGGAGTTCATAAAATGAAAGCATCCGGTTCCTTTGCAAAACGGCTCAGCCTGAACATCATTTCCGCTACAGGTCTGCTGCTGATATTAGTAGCCCTTCTATTGGGTTTCTTTTCATATATTGTAAACTACAAGTCAGCGGTAAAGGAGGCATCGGCCTCACTTGAAAACAACCTGCTTGACATAGAAAAGATGCTGACTGACGTTGAGGCCAGCACCAACAGCATAACATGGCTGCTGGAGAAATTCAATGACAACGGTGACGCCATCATTGACGTTGCGGAACATCTTGTCACGTCCGACACCAACATTGTGGCATGCGCCATAGGATACGAGCCCTTTGAGTTCGATGACAATTCGGTGTATTTCTGCCCTACCGCCTTTATGGAAGGAGACCAGATCCGGTCAAAAATACTTGGAAGCGCAGACTATGACTACCAGCTCATGGACTGGTATCTCATTCCGCGTCTGCTTGGCAAGCCGTACTGGAGCGAACCGTCATTTGATTCTGACGGATCAGGCAGACTTATAGCATCGTACTCAAAACCGCTGTATCACGAAAACGGAGTCTTCTTCGGTGTCATCAAGGCCGATATCGACCTGAAATGGCTTACAGAAAAGGTTCAGGCAATCAAGCCGTATGAGAACTCCATCACTGTTCTGGCCGGACGCAACGCATCGTACATAACTCACGTTGACAGCACCAAAATCCTTAACGAAACGCTGTTCACCCAAGCACTTGAAGCCGGTGATGAAAAAGGCTTGATGGTGGCAAAGGACATGATTGCCGGCAACAGCGGTGTACAACATTTCGGCAATACCAGGGAAAACGGCGGCATAATTGTCTATGGTCCCATGGACAACGGCTGGTCAGGTGCCATTATCTGTTCTTACAGTGACATTTACAGCGGTGTGAGAAAGGCCAATCTCATAACACTGCTCATTGCCTTATTAAGCCTTGTGGCACTTTACTATACCGACAAATCAATCATCCAGCGTCTGACCCAGCCAATCACCGAATTCGCATATTCGGCACTGAACATAGGTCAGGGCAATTTCCACGCACGAATCCCTGAAATCAAGACTCAGGACGAACTCAGGCGGCTGCACGACGCACTCGGATACATGGAATCGTCTATCAACAACTATATTGCCGAACTGCGCACCACAACGGCATCGAACGAACGTTTTGAAAGCGAACTGAACATTGCAAGCGCAATCCAGATGCAGATGCTGCCCAAGGATTTCCCCAACTGTGACGAGATTGACCTGTATGCGACCCTGCATCCGGCCAAAGAGGTTGGCGGTGATTTGTACGACTTCTTCACAAACGGGCGCAACCTGTATTTCTGCGTAGGTGACGTGTCAGGAAAGGGCGTTCCGGCTGCATTGTATATGGCTATCACACGAGCCGCATTCCGTTTCATTGCGGGCCTGGAACTGCCTGCCGAGGGTGTGGTGCAGAAAATCAACAACTCATTCTGCGACGGAAATGACAGCGGCATGTTCGTGACAATGTTTGTAGGCTGCATCAATCTGGACACTTTGGAAATGAAATACTGCAATGCCGGACACAATCCCATCCTGATAATCAGTCCTGACGGCAAACCTGAATATCTGCATGCCAAACCCAATCTGGCAGCCGGCCTGTTTGAGGACTTCCCGTACCAGGGTGAAACAATGCAGCTGGAAAAAGGATCCAGACTGGTCATTTATACCGATGGAGTCACTGAAGCTGAAGACAGGGTCAAGAACCTGTACGGTGAGGAACGTCTGGAGCAGTTTGCAGCCAAGGAAGACACCGCAGAGGATTCTGTCAGCTTCCTTACCAATCTGGCCGCTTCAATCAAGTCGTTCACACTGGACAATGACCAGAATGATGACATAACCATGATGTCCATCAGACTGAAATGAAAAACGGCGGGATATTCCTCTATCATTTCCTTGCCTTCATGACAATGGCATTGTGGGGTGTGACATTTGTCTCGACCAAAATGCTCATTAATGCCGGACTCACCCCGGCGCAGATTTTCACAATCAGGTTCATCATTGCCTACATCGGACTGTGGGCAATATGCCTTGTACGCGGCAGCCGCAGACTGTTATCTGAATCCTGGACCCATGAACTCATATTCCTTGTCCTTGGCATAACCGGCGGTTCAATGTATTTTCTCACCGAAAACACAGCCCTTGCCAATACGCAGGCATGCAATGTGTCATTCATAGTATGCATTGCCCCGCTGCTGACCACAATTCTGACATTGTCAATAAGAAAACTGCTGCGCAACAGCTTTTCTGAAAAACTTGAAGATGTCAGGGTAGGTCTGCCGCTTATTGCCGGAACCGTTCTGGCACTGTTGGGAATGGGCATGGTGATTTTTGACGGCGTGGGCCTGAACCTGTCCCCAAAAGGAGACATACTGGCATTCCTTGCCGCACTTTGCTGGGCCGTTTACAGCCAGTTCATGGGGCAGATGACAGACATTTACGGAACATACTTTGCAACCCGCAAGGTGTTCTTCTACGGACTTCTGACCATTATTCCGGTCCTTTTAATGTCCGATAACTCCAACCTGAGCGCAGTCAGATTCTCAAGCCCTGAGGTTTGGGGCAACCTGCTGTTCCTTGCCGTAATGGCATCGCTTGTATGCTTTGTGGTCTGGAACAGGGTAATGGCCACTATCGGAAACGTGACTGCAACCAATTACGTATATCTGAACCCTGTATTCACGCTGATTACCGCTGTCATTGTCCTTGGTGAAAGCATGACGTTTGCATCGGGCCTGGGATCTGTCATGATTCTTGGCGGTGTGATCATTGCCGGAAGCAGAATTCCCTACAACAGACATCCTAAACCAAAACAGATATGAAAAAACTGACATTTGCCTTGATCATTGCCTGCACACTCATTTCATGCGTCAGCCAGGCTCAGACTGAAAAGAAAGAAAACACGGTAACTGAAGCAATCATGGGCCGCCGTTCAATACGCAAGTATCAGGACAAGGCCGTAGAGAAGGAAAAGCTGCAGCAGATTGCTGAAGCAGGCATTAATGCCCCCAACGCCATGAACGCTCAGGGCTGGGCTGTGCGAATAGCACAGAACAAGGAGCTGATAAGCGGCATTCGCGGCACGCATGGAGGCACGGCGCTTATTTTCGTTGCCGGACGCAATGCCGTTGACTGCGGTCTTATGGGCCAGAACATGATGCTTACAGCGTATGATCTCGGACTTGGCACCGTAATCATGACCGGACCGCTTGGCGGAATAAAAGGCAATGCCGACATTATGAAGAAACTGGAACTGCCTGAAGGAATGGAACTGCAGTTCGTCATTGAAGTGGGCTACCCTGATGAACAGCCCGATGCCAAACCGCGCAAAATGGACGTAATCAAATTCTTGGAATAAAATAAAATGAAAGTACTTACAAAAATCATGATGATTTCAGGCGTGCTGGCCATAACAGCCGGCTGTGGACAGAAGAAAGATTCGGACTTCAAGTATCTGCTTGATGAATTTGCAGACCTCAAAGTCATGCGTTACAAGATTCCCGGCTGGGAAGATCTGACCCTTAAGCAGAAGGAATACGCATACCATCTGGCCGAGGCCGCCAAGTGGGGCCGTGACATCCACTGGGACCAGAACTGCAGGTTTAACCTGCCCATACGCCACACCGTTGAGAACATCATTGAGAACTATTCAGGCGACCGTGACTGCACGGAATTCCAGCAGTTCATGGTATATGCCAAGCGTCTGTTCTTTGCCAACGGCATTCACCACCACTATGCCGAGGACAAGTTCTTCCCGGAGTGCTCAAAGGAATACTTCCAGTCACTTATGTCAGCTGTCGGAGAAAACAATTCCGAACTGCTGGACATAATATATGACAAGGACAACTGGCTGCAGCGCCGCTCAACATCAACAGACGGTGACATTGTGGTACTTTCAGCAGGCAACTTCTATGAGGGAGTGACCCGTACCGAGGTTGAGAAATACTACGAGTCCATACAGGATGCATCGGACGAAACACCAATTGCCTACGGTCTGAACACCAAGGTTGTAAAGTCCGATGGCAAAGTGGTGGAGATTCCATGGTGCAAGGACGGCATGTACGGCCCTGCCATTGCTAAGATATGTGACGAGCTTGCTCTTGCTGCCGCATGTGCAGAGAACGACATACAGAAGCGCGCTCTGGCACTCCTTATCAAATATTACGAGACAGGAGACCTTAAGACATGGGACGAATTCAACATTGAATGGGTAAAGGACACCATCGGAACAGTTGACTTCATCAACGGATTCATTGAGGACTACAATGACCCGCTGGGACGCAAGGGCGCATGGGAAGGCTATGTCAACATCAAGGACCACAAGGCATCGGAGCGTTCAGTCATCCTGAGCCAGAACGCACAGTGGTTTGAGGACAATTCACCGGTTGACCCGCGCTTCAAGAAGAAGGAGGTCAAGGGCGTTTCAGCAAAGGTTGTCAACGCTGTCTGCCTGGCAGGTGACAGCTACCCCGCCACACCCATCGGAATAAACCTTCCTAACGCCGACTGGATACGCAAAATGTACGGCAGCAAGTCCGTTACCATTGCCAACATTACCCATGCGTATGACTACGCTGCACAGGAATCGCCCAAGAACACGCTTGACGAATTTGCCTATGACGATGCTGACAAGGCCCTGTACCGCCAGTGGGGATCATACGCCGATGAAATCCATACCGACCTGCACGAATGCCTTGGCCACGGCTCAGGCCAGCTGCTGCCCGGTGTGTCATCGACCGCTATGGGCGAATATTCATCGACCTTGGAAGAGGCCCGCGCAGACCTGTTCGGACTATATTTCACTGCAGACCCCAAGATGGTCGAACTTGGCATAATGCCCAACATGGAAGCCTACAAGGCCGAATATTCCAACTACATACGCAACGGCATCATGGTGCAGTTCAACCGCGTGGAGCTGGGCCGTCCCAACACCGAAGCCCACATGCAGAACCGCAAACTCATTGCTGACTGGTGCTACGAACACGGACGGAAGGACAACGTGATTGAAAAGAAAATCCGCAACGGCAAGACCTATTTCGTGGTCAACGACTATGAGAAGTTGCGCGGCCTGTTTGCCGAACTCCTGGCCGAGATCCAGCGCATCAAGTCCGAAGGTGACTATGAAGCCGGCAAGAAGCTGGTCGAGACCTACGCCGTGAACATTGACCCCGCCCTGCACAAGGAAGTCAAGGAGCGCTACGACGCCCTGAACCTGAAGCCTTACGGCGGTTTCATCAACCCGGACATCGTTCCAGTCAAGGACGCATCCGGCAAGGTTGTTGACTATGAGGTGGTTTATAATGACAACTACCTGCAACAGCAGCTTGACTACGGCAAGAAATACGGTGTATTGTAAAGTTTAAGTGCCTGCATATTTGTATCTCGGAACTCTTCATACTTTGAAGTGTTCCGAGATTTTTTTTAACCGTTGCGGTAACTGATAACCAAATGTCCATTTAGGTTCGATGAACAAAAAAGGCAGTGATTTTGTTCATGGAAGCAGAAAACGGAAGAACCTCGAGAAGGTAACCCCATCCACAAGGCCTATAGGAGGGGTGGCTACAGCGGACCTGTTATCGTGGAACAAAAAAGATGGTAATTTTGTTCCTGTAGACAGATATCAGCAACCAACAATGATAGGGACGGCCAGGATACGGTCCGGCCATGAGGGATAGTAGACCAACGGGTGCTCCTGCCCGTCAAGGGTGTTCCAGTCAACTCGGCTCAGACGGCTGAAATCAGGTGCTCCGAAATCGAAAGAACGGGCAAAGAGGATGATGGTCCCGTTTTCATTCTCCCACAGACCTCCGCCGCAGCAGTCATCCTGACCGGGTTCCAGCAGGTCCATATGACGTGATACCTGACCGAACTTCAGGACACCGGCGGTTGTAATGATGAACTTCTTGTACATGGTCTGCAAAAATAGTACTTTTGGGCAAAACCATACCGATATGACTTTTACAGAAAGAGTATTTGACATTTTCAGTCAGCTGAATGCAATTCCGCGCCCGTCACACCATGAGGAGAAGGTAGCTGATTTCCTTTGCGGCTATGCGAGCAAACTGGGTCTGGAGTATGACCGTGATGCGCAGAACTGCGTTGTAATACGTAAACCGGCTACACCCGGAAATGAGAATGCCGGGACAGTTGTGCTGCTCAACCACATGGATATGGTGGCAGTGGGTGACGGAACAAGACCTTTCAACCCATTGACTGACGGCATTGAAAGCTATATTGACGGCGGTTTCATGAAGGCCCGCGGGACTTCACTTGGAGCAGACAACGGCATAGGACTGAGCATGGCGCTGGCCGTGCTTGCCAGTGACGACATAATTCACGGTCCCATAGAGGTGCTGACCACCACCAATGAAGAAGACGGAATGACCGGTGCAGCCGGCATGTCATCGGACTTCATACGCGGCCGTAAGGTCATAAACCTGGACAGTGAGGACTATGACACCATAACCGTTGGTGCGGCCGGCGCATACCTGCAGATTGCCACAATTAAGACCGATGCCAGGCCGGCTCCTGTAGGAATGCGGTTCTACAGCGTGAGTCTGAGTGGCGGCGCAGGCGGACATTCCGGTGTGGACATTGGCAAGGGACGCATCAATGCCAACCAGGCACTTGCCCAACTGTTGCTGGACAATTGTCCCGATTTGCAGATTTCAAGCTTTGACGGTGGAAGCGCAAACGCTTCAATTGCGGCATCGGCTACGGCAGTGATTGCTGTTCCTGCTGAAATCACATTAGACGGATTTGAATCTGTGAGCTCAAGATACAGTGACGGAGAAGGTCTGAAACTTGAAGTCAATGAGGTTCCGGAGCAGCAGGTCATTGCCGATGCATCACTGCTAAGGCTGATTGCCTCCCTGCCCTGCGGAGTGATAAGGATGCATGACAGCCTGCCCGGAACGGTCATGACCAGCAACAATATAGGAATGGTGCGCACAGAAGGCGGCACAATAACCATTTCATGCCACACACGCAGTTTCAGTGACACGGAGATGGTGGCAACTGCAGAAGGGATAAGCCGCAGGTTCCGTGAATATGGCGCACAAGTTCAGGTAATGATGAACACCCCCGGCTGGCAGGAGAACAGCTCATCGGACTTCTTGAAAATGACTGACAGCACATTCCGTGACGTGCTTGGATTCTCACCACGTAAGGTGGCCATGCATTTTGTCCTTGAGGCCGGATATTACGTACAGAAGTTCCCGGGCATTGAAATTGCATGCATAGGCCCGCGTATCATTGAGCCGCATTCAACAAAGGAACGGGTCGAACTGTCAACGGTTCATGACATCTGTCGCGTGCTGGTGGAAATGCTGCGGCGGCTGGCATAAAAAATCCCGGATCTTCAAAGGTCCGGGATTGATTTTTATCTGAGCACTCTGTTACGCCGGTCAACCATCCTGTTCTTGTTGACCACATGGAATTCTATCAGCTCACTTGCTGTAAAATGACTCTCACGCTTTTCTTTAAGCAATTCGCTCTGCATCAGGTCATCCCGGACTCTTGCCATTTCCTTGTCAATTGAAGCTATCTTGTCAAGAATTCCTATAACGCTGTCCAGAACCTTTACATGAACAACTACCTGTTCATCAGTAATCCTGCCGTAGTACAGTTCCGGGGCACATGCCATCAAGTATGACAGATTGATCAAAGCATCGGTCTGCACCTCCCAGAAATACTGGACCTGATGCTTCTCCTTACAGATGGCATAAACGGAACGGATATTGTCCGATATGCTCCTGTTCTTAAGGTCATCGACTGTAAGCGGATAATTCATGTCGGCCGCAAGCTTGGCTATGGCCGCATCGGACTCCTTCAACGAAATGCCGTATGCAATCCTCAATGGCCTTTCAGTTATCAGAAATGCCAGCGCGGCGGTCTTCTGATGCATGGTCACAAGCTTGTCCGTTTCCTTCGGATCAAAAAGATACTTGGGCTTGACAAGTTTTTCTCTCTTGGTAAGTGCAGTTACAATTGTGAGAGAACCGTCTTCAATGTTGTCAAAATACTGCTGAGCCAGAACATCGACCATGTCCAGAACACTGTCAGCCAGTTCTGCCTTGTAGTTGTCAAACATTTCCTGGGTAGCCTGCTTGGCCTGTTTCATAATTGACTTTCCGTCCTTGCATGAAGTGAGGGAAAGGAGTGCGCCCAACGTAAGCGCCATGATAACTGAGTCCTTTTTCATAATTTGAGCATATTTAAAGTCCGAAAGCCTCTTTGACCTTGTCAACATAATCCAGCTTTTCCCAGGTGAAGAGCTCGACCTTCATGGTCTTGACCTCTCCATTACAGCTGCGGAATGTCTTTTCCACCTCTTTAGGACGACGGCCCATGTGACCATAGCTGGCAGTCTCACTGTATATGGGATTGCGCAGTTTGAGACGCTGCTCAATAGCCTTTGGACGCAGATCAAATATCTTATCGACTTTGGCTGCAATTTCACCGTCTGTCATGTTCACGTGGCTTTTGCCGTATGTGTTCACCCAGATGCTGATGGGTTTTGCGACACCGATTGCGTATGAAATCTCAACCAGAATCTCATCACTGACACCTGCTGCTACCAGATTCTTGGCAATGTGACGTGCTGCGTATGCCGCACTGCGGTCAACCTTACTGGGGTCCTTGCCGCTGAATGCACCGCCTCCGTGTGCGCCCTTGCCGCCGTAGGTATCGACTATTATCTTGCGGCCGGTAAGACCGGTGTCACCGTGCGGGCCGCCAATGACGAACTTGCCTGTCGGATTTACAAAATACTTGATTTCACCGTCAAAAAGAGCCTTTACCTCTTCACGTCCGATGCGGGAAATGACGCGCGGAATAAGAATGTTTATGACATCCTGACGGATCTGATCCAGCATGGCGGCATCGGCCTTGAGCTGAGCCTCCTCAGTGTCGTTTTCGGGTCTGATGAAATCATCGTGCTGGGTTGAAACCACTATGGTGTCAATGCGTTCAGGTATTCCGTTATCACTGTACTGTACGGTAACCTGGCTTTTGGAATCCGGACGCAGGTAGGTCATGACCTTGCCCTCGCGGCGTATCTCTGCCAGCACCTTAAGTATCTTGTGGGCAACAAACAGGGAAACCGGCATGTAGCTCTCAGTCTCGTTTGTGGCATAACCGAACATCATGCCCTGGTCACCGGCACCCTGATCCATGGGGTCTTCACGGTTCACGCCACGGCTTATGTCTGCGCTCTGCTCATGAATGGCACTGAAAATTCCGCAACTGTCAGCATCGAACTTGTATTCGGACTTTGTGTAACCGATACGGCGGATCACGCTGCGGGCAGCTTCCTGCAGGTCAATGTAGGAATTCGATGTAACCTCGCCCGCCATTACGACCTGACCGGTTGTTACAAGTGTTTCACAGGCAACCTTTGAACTGGGGTCAAAGGCAAGCATTTCGTCTACGACTGCGTCCGATATCTGATCGGCCACTTTGTCCGGGTGTCCTTCAGACACCGATTCGGATGTGAATAGATATGACATATATAAAGTAAAAAAAATATCCCACCATCAGTTCTGACAATGGGAAGACTGCTGTCCGACTCAAAGACGGGTCATAATAAAAAATGTTGACTTTTAGCATTTTTTACCGTGGTTGCAAGCTGTCGTAACCCCATGGGGTGACCAAATCTTTCCACATTGTCGGGCGCAAAATTACTGCTTTTTCAACTAAGCAATTGTTAAAATATTAAAAATTAGCGACTTTCAACTTAACATTAGGAAAAATGCTGACTCTTTAAACTGCAATTGATTAGAATGTAAGGTTTTAAGGACCCGGTTTTTTTACCGGAATAAAGTGATTTAGTTGGAAAAAACAGGTTGGAAAAGGCAGACCGTGAGGCCCGCCTTTTTTATTTCACCCAAACCGGATTGTGTACTTTTATCTTTGACGGATTGTACTTCTGTGCAGCTACATCAGGAATTGTCACATAGTAGGTCCTGTGAGACTTGTTGTTCAGCTTTGACTCCCTGAGCCACAGGTTGGCACGCTTCAGATCCGCGTATGAAACACCGTAATGTTCAGCAAAAGCAACCAGATCTTCTACAGGATCAGTAATCTTTATCTCACCTTTTGGCGGAATGTACTGATACAGGTCTTCGGCTTTGAAATGAAAGCCGAAAGCTGCGGGATTTTCAAACATCATCTTGGCTGCAATGAGCCTGAACATGTATCTTGAGGTCTCTTCCACCAGCCACATGTCAAGGGCATTGGTCTGATGCTGAAGTTCTATGCGCCTGTCCATACCCTGCTGACCACCATTGTAGCTGGCAGCAACAGTCATCCAGTTGCCGTACTTTTCATACGCCTCAAGAAGGAAACTGCATGCCGCTTCCGTTGCCTTGACGGTGTTGTAACGTTCATCAATGTTGGCATTGACTTCAAGACCGTACACCCGGCCTGTAGCCTGAGTGAACTGCCAGAGTCCTGCGGCTCCCGCCCCTGACGCAGCCTGCGGGTCAAGATTGCTCTCAATGACCATCAGGTATTTCAGGTCATCGGGCACACCCATGCGCTTGAGTATGGGCTCAATTTGCGGGAAATACTTGTTGGCACGCTTTATCATCAGGGTCGATGTACTGTGCGTGTAAGTGAACGCTATCAGCTCACGGTCCATGCGTTCGCGAAGGTCCTGACGGTCAAAACGTATAGTCTCACCGGCAAAGACAAAATAATCCGGAACAGCGGGAACCTGCTGCGCACTGACAGCAAATGAAATCAGGGAAACGATAATGAAAAGGGTATGTTTCATGACGGGGAATTATTCTGCCAGAATTACTGTCCGGTCAGCTTTTCGGAAAACGGGAATGCAGTCTGCGGTTACAGGGACCTCAATATAACTGCCACCATTATACAATATGTCATTAACCGGACCGTCCGCACTGAACTGAGCCCAGCCGCATTCACACTCGGGAAGATATACGCGCATGCTGGTAATGCCGGGATCGGTTACGGGGCATACCAGCAGTGCCGGGCCGAACATGAATTCTGTCTGTTGCCTTAATGCTTCAGTATCATTCGGGAAATCGAATACCAGAGGACGCATCATGGTGTAGTCATCGGAAGAAACCATTTCAGCACATGAAAGAATGTACGGCATAAGCTTGTAACGCATGTCTATCTGTTTCCTGTAGATGCGCTGCGTCTCTTCTGAATAGTTCCATGGTTCGGTGCGGCTCATGTAACCGTGTACACGCATGAACGGCAGGAATACTGCTGTCTCTATCCAGCGCAGCATACGCTCCTGGTAGTCCTGGTCCGTGTACTGGTTGCCGGGACGGAAGAATCCGCCTGCATCGTAAGTCCACCAGGGCTGTCCGGTTGCCATAAGGTTAAGACCGCCGGCTATCTGGCGGCGCAATGTCTCCCAGTCATTGCCTACGTCACCTGACCAGTTTATTGCACCATATCTCTGAATCCCAGTAAATCCGCTACGGGTCAGAATCATTGGATCACGGTCAGGCTGATCCTTCCTGAGACCGCCGTAAACCGTCTCGTTGACCTTGTTGGGATATGCGTTTCTGTAGAATTCACCGGGAATTTTTCCGCCTGCCACCATGCGTCCGGCCAAATCATCATTCTCAGGTTCTGTAGCATCCTGCCACCATGCGTCAATGCCGGTCGGAAGCAGTTTTTCACTGAAGTTCTTCCAGTAAAGGGCAGCAGCATCGGGGTTGAAGAAATCTATCCAGTCAGTGCCGTCAATGTAATAGCCTTTTGCAGCCATGTCACGGCCCACTTCACAATTGCGGTCTATCTTGGACCAGACAGAAAGCATGAGTTTCATATCAATTGCATGCAGTTCATCGGTCATCTTCTTGGGGTCAGGGTACTTGCCCTCATCGAACTTCATGGCGTTCCAGCCGTACTTGCCCCACCACTGCCAGTCCTGAACAATGACGCTGGTGCGGTAACCTTCGTCACGCAGGCGGTATGCGTTGCCAAGCAGTTCCTTCTGGCTGTCGTAGCGCTCGCGGCAGTGAATGTAGCCGAAAGCCCAGTCCGGCATTTCAGGAACATGTCCTGTCAGACTGCGGAAAGAACCTATTATTTCATCGGCACTGCCCGCAAAGACCGTGTAGTCAAGTGCTGTGGCGACCGGTGAATGGAGTGTGGTCACGTCAGTTACAGGACGAAGTCCGATGCTGGGACTGTCACCGCGGGAACCGCTGACAAAGACCTTATGGACACCCTTGTCAAGATAGGTTATGACCGATGATGTTGGCGGCAGCCAGGTGTTGCTGGCATTGATGACCGTATCACCGTCTATCATCATGAAATGCTTGCGCGCCATGGCCTGGCCCACATCAAGAAGGATGGCATAGTCACCTGCTCTGTCAACTGTAATTTCACCGGTGAAATCGTTGAAAAAGCGGCGTTCGCGGACGTTGCCGGCAGTTCCTGTGGCGTTCACGGTAACCGCCTGTCCATCGGACTCACCTTTTTCAAGTCTGACCGTCATATCTGACGGGTTGTAGTCTGTCAGACCATAATTGTTCCACAGAATGCCGTAACCCTTGTTGGATATGATCATAGGTATGGATATCTGGGTATTGACCTGGGTCAGACGGCGGGTCAGGCCGCGAATGTTCAGGTATCCGTCCTGGAACTGGCCGGTTCCGAACAGGAATTCATCCTTTCCGGTCCTGAATGACTGGGTCACGTCCAGAGAATTGAAGCTGCCTGTTTTACCTGCTTCAATGCTGCGGCTGCCTGGCATTTCCTCCAGCAGCAGACGGCCATTGGCATCATAGAATCTGATGTCACCCGTCTTCAGACTGACCCGGGCCTGCATGGAACCTTCCTTTCCGAATACCAGAAAACTGCCGTCCTGTGTGTGTTCCTGACAGGGCTGACTCTGTTCAGTGTAGATAAGCTCTTCCAGTTCAGGCAGTTCCACTCCATCCGGTACTATCCGGACACGGATTGCACTTTCATTCATTGGGATAACGCTCAACCAGCCCTGAGGCACTTTCACGGCTGTGCCGTCTTCACTCCACGCTGGAGTGTACTGCCTGCATGAAGCTGCAAGTGCTGCCGTCAGCAGCAACGGAATCAATTTTTTGCTCATATTTTTATCAGTTGGAATTCTTCTTGGACTTTCTGGCTTCTTTTTTGGACTTTCTGGCTGTTTTTCTGATTGTTTTATTTTCTGCGGCCGCACGTTTTTCGGCCTCCATATGTGATCTGGTCGTAATTTCAATGACACCATTGGCGCCCTGCATACCGTAAATGGCCGAAGTTCCGTCCTTAATGACATTTATAGAATAAACATCCTCCGGCTGTATGTACATAATGTTGTCCGTCTGAATACCGTCAACCACAAACAGAGGCTGTGTCTGACCGGAATTTGTACCAATACCACGTATATACATGGCAGGCATAGTACCACCACCCTTATCAGTACTTATTACCAGACCAGGTTCTCCACGCAGCATGTCAATGATTGTATTGTACTTGATTTTCTTATTGTCCTGAGAAAAACAGGACACATACCCCAGCATCAAAAGCAGGGACAATACGGTAAAACGAACTCTATTCATAAAATGTCCGGCTAATTGGTGCAAACGTACTAAAAAAAAGAAATAATTCATATCTTCGCACTAAATAACCAACTGCTTATGAAAACCCGAAACCTGTTATTTTCACTTTCACTTGCACTGGCTCCAATTGCCGCCGGTGCACAAGTCAAGACTAATGTCACGTTCTACACGCCTGACATTGTGCGCATTCAAAAGACCTGGTCCGATGCCCCGCGCCGGGACCTTTCCGTAATCATGCAGCCAGGACAGGTCAAAGTCAGCCGGTCCGGTGACACTTACAAGTCTTCAGAACTGACCGTGAAAGTCAGTGCAGACAATGAAGTTACATTCCTTGACAGCAAGGGAAACATTCTGCTTGCCGAAGGCGCTTTTGAGGCAGGAAAAGCCGCCAGACCTGAAGACGCGTCCGCCAGCCAGTCATTCAAGACCGATGCCGACGAACCCATATACGGCCTGGGCATACTGCAGGAAGGCCGCATGGACATGCGTGGAACCGACCGCCGCATGATTCAGGGCAACACCGATGACTACTGCAACATTATCCAGTCCATCAAGGGCTACGGTCTGTTCTGGGACAATTATTCACCCACTACCTTCCGCGCATCGGACTCAGGATTCACATTCGCATCCGAAAACGGCGGACAGATTGACTATTATTTCATATACGGCGGCAATGCTGACGGCGTCATTGCAGGCATACGCCAGCTGACAGGCACTGTACCCATGCTACCGCTCTGGAGCTACGGGTTCATGCAGAGCCGTGAGCGCTACAAGTCAAGCGCCGAACTGCTTGAGGTTCTGACAAAATACCGCCAGACGGGCGTGCCCATTGACTGCATGATCCAGGACTGGCAGTACTGGGGTAACAACTATCTTTGGAATGCCATGGAGTTCAATGCCGATGAATTCCGCAATCCCGAACGCTGGATAGGACAGATACACGGCATGAACGCCAAACTTATGATTTCAATATGGTCATCTTTCGGCCCCATGACCAAGCAGTACCGCGAACTTCAGCCCAAGGGTCTGCTGCTCGATTTCCAGACATGGCCCCAGAGCGGCCTTACCGACTGGCCTCCAAGAAGGGACTATCCGTCAGGCGTACGTCCGTATGACCCGTTCAGCCAGGAAGCACGTGACATATACTGGAACCACCTGACCCGCCTGCATGACCTTGACATTGACGGTTGGTGGATGGATTCCACAGAGCCGGACCACATGGATTTCCAGGAAAGCGACCTGGACCTGTCCACAGCTATGGGTCCGCTGCGGAATGTCCGCAACGCCTATCCGCTCATGGCAGTAGGCGGCGTCTATGACAACCAGCGCAAGGTGGACAGCGGCAAGCGCGTCCTTATCCTTACCCGTTCGGTCTTTGCCGGCCAGCAGCGCTACGGCTCCAACACCTGGTCAGGTGACGTGCAGTCCAACTGGGAGAGCTTGAGAAAACAGGTACCCGCCGGCCTGAACTTTGCCCTGACCGGCAACCCCAACTTCAACAGCGACCTGGGCGGATTCTTTGCCAACAGTTACAACGAACGCTCACAGGACTGGTCAGCCGTCAGGAACCCGCTGTATCAGGAACTCTACACCCGCTGGATGCAGTACGGCATATTCTGCCCCATGATGCGCAGCCACGGCACGGAAGTTCCGCGTGAACTGTACTATTACGGTGAAGCCGGCCAGCCCGTTTACGATGCCCTGCTGGGTGCTGTCAAAAAACGCTACAGCCTGCTCCCCTACATCTACTCGCTGGCACATGAAGTCAGCGCCGGCAACGGCACATACCAGCGCGCCCTGATCATGGACTTCAAGTCCGATAAGAACGTGTGGGACATGGGTACTGAATTCATGTTCGGCCGCTCAATCCTTGCTGCTCCTGTTCTGAACGCCCTCTACACTCCTGAAAGAGCTGTCAGCAAGAGCCGCTCAGGCATAGGTGACGTTGATTTCACCGAAATGAAGACGGTTAAAGTCTATCTTCCCGCAGGTGCCAGATGGTATGATTTCGATTCCAACAGACTGTATGAAGGCGGTCAGGAAATAGAGCGTGAAGCCAATCTGGCCACCGTTCCCATGTACCTGAAGGCCGGCAGCATTCTGCCCATCGGACCCGATGTCCAGTATTCGACCGAAAAGCCGTGGGATGACCTTGAGATACGCGTCTATGCGGGTGCAGACGGCACATTCTGCCTGTATGAGGACGAATTTGACAACTACAACTATGAGGACGGCAAGTTCACGACCATTGACTTTATCTGGAACGACAGAAGCGGCAGCCTGACCATTGCAACCCGCAAAGGCCAGTATGACGGCATGCTCCAGAACCGCCAGTTCCGCGTGATTCTGGTTAAGGACGGAGTGGAAAAAGCAGCAAAGACAGTAAAATATTCCGGCAGAAAGGTCAGCGTCAAGCTGTAACTCCAAACCAGAATACAGCTTTTCGCCAAAGCAGTAAACAGACATGTGTCTCAGAAGCTTTGTGAGCGGGGTGTCATTTCCAAAGTCGGTGTCACCAGAGCAATCCTTGAACAAAAAAGCACCGTTATTTGTTCATGGAATTCGGTTGCGCAGAAGCCATGTGCCTCAGAAGCCTTGTGGACGGGGTGTCATTTCCAAAGTCGGTGTCATTGACCAAACCTTGAACAAAAAGGTGCCGTTATTTGTTCTTGGAATACGGTTACGCAGAAGCCATGTGCCTCAGAAGCCTTGTGAGCGGGGTACCATTTCCAAAGTCGGTGCCATTGACCAAACCTTGAACAAAAAGGTGCCGTTATTTGTTCTTAGAATACGGTTACGCAGAAGACATGTGCCTCAGAAACCTTGTGAGCGGGGTGTCATTTTGAAAACCGGAATACTGGAACAAAATACAGGCACTTTGTGTTCCAGGATTTCTTAAACAGAGCGGGCAGTCGCCAGTGACGGCAAGGCGGATTCACATGGCACCCATTCGGGTCTCCTGTGACTCGGGAAACGCCCGAGCCACAAATACAACGAACCTGCGCATCACCTCCCCAATGAAATTTCCACTCCATGTTTGCTGCTTTGGCGGAAACCACCACAATCCATCAACGTTATAATTAATTAATGTATGAGAAACATCGGCGCGCTCCTTTTTTGATTACCTTTGCCGGACTTATCATCAATCCAAACGATGACTGAATTTGAAATGATTGCCAAGACCTTCCAGGGGCTGGAAGAGATTCTTGCAAAGGAACTTATTGAACTTGGAGCCAATGGAGTGGCCATTGGCAACCGCATGGTATCATTCAAGGGTGACAAAGCCCTGATGTATAAAGCCAATTTCTCCCTGCGTACCGCAATACGCATTCTCAAACCCTTTCTGCATTTCCACGCTGACAGCGCCGATGAAGTCTATGAAATCTGCAAGACCAAGGTCGAATGGGAAAAGTACATGTCCCTGTCTGACAGTTTTGCCGTTGACGCAGTAGTCAACAGTGAGGACTTCAAGCACTCAAAGTTCGTGGCATACCGTGTCAAGGACGCCATTGCGGACTGGTTCCGTGAAAAATACGGCAAGCGCCCCAACGTTAGCGTGGCAAACCCGGACCTTACCTTCCACATTCACATATCACATGACGACTGCTCACTGTCATTGGACAGCAGCGGCGAATCACTGCACAAGCGCGGCTACCGTCAGGAAGCCATGGAGGCTCCCCTGAACGAGGTCCTTGCAGCCGGCATGATTCTCATGTCAGGCTGGGACGGCAAGTCCGATTTCACCGACCCCATGTGCGGCAGCGGCACCATACCGATTGAAGCCGCCCTTATTGCCCGCAACATGGCACCCGGCCTGTTCCGCAGCCAGTTCGCCTTTGAGAAGTGGAAGGACTTTGACCGCGACCTGTTCGAATCGATCTACAACGATGACAGCCAGGAGCGCCCGTTCGAATTCCACATTCGCGCATACGACAAGGATCCCAAGGCCATTGCGGTTGCAAAGCGCAACGCCAAGGCCGCCGGCCTGCAGGACATGATAGAGTTCGATGTCCGCGACTTCAAGGACTTTGAACCAATAAAGGAACGCACCGTCATGATTACCAATCCGCCTTACGGTGAGCGCCTGACTGATGACAACCTGCTGGGACTGTATGAAATGATAGGCGAACGTCTCAAACACGCTCTTATGGGCGGTGAAGCCTGGATTATAAGTTACCACTACGAATGCTTTGACAAGATAGGACTCAAGCCAAGCGCAAAAATTCCCCTTTTCAACGGTGCTCTTCCCTGTGAACTGCGCAAGTATGAAATCTTTGAAGGCAAGTTCGGTGAGTTCCGCGGCGGCGGCCGCCGGCTGAAGAAGGACGATCTGCCCACACGCCGCAGCACCACCCTGCGTTACAAGGCCCGCCTTGAGGAGAAGAAGCAGGAAAGTGAAACCGTAGAGGAAAAGAAGCCGTTCAGAAAAGACGGTGAACGCAAGCCGTTCAGAAAGGACAGCGAAAAGAAGCCTTATCGCAAGGACGGTGACAGGAAACCGTTCCGTAAGGACGGACAGAAGCCCGCTCAGAAGCGCACATACAGCAAAACCAAACCAACAAACAGAAACAAAAATTAACCTGATATGAAAATCCTCTTACTTGGAAGCGGCGGCCGTGAACATGCACTGGCCTGGAAGATTGCCCAGAGCCCACTCCTGGACAAGTTGTACATTGCACCCGGCAACGCCGGCACAGCAAACACAGGTGAAAACGTTGCCATCAAGGCCGATGACTTTGACGCCATAAAGGCTTTCTGTCTGGACAAGAACATAGACATGGTCGTTGTCGGTCCTGAAGACCCGCTGGTCAAGGGCATCTACGACTATTTCCAGAACGATGCACAACTCCGGAATATTCCGGTCATCGGACCGTCCAAGGAAGCAGCACAGCTTGAAGGCAGCAAGGATTTTGCAAAGAAGTTCATGCAGCGCCACGGCATTCCCACCGCAGCATACCGCACATTCACCGGCGAAAACCTTGAAGAGGGACTGAAGTTCCTTGAAACACTTAAGGCGCCATACGTTCTCAAGGCCGACGGTCTGTGTGCAGGCAAGGGCGTGCTCATTCTGCCCACTCTTGAGGAAGCCCGGAAGGAATTGAAGGAAATGCTGGGCGGCATGTTCGGAAACGCTTCGTCACGTGTGGTGATTGAGGAGTTCATGAGCGGTATCGAATGTTCAGTATTCGTTCTGACTGACGGAAAGAACTACAAGATTCTGCCCGAGGCCAAGGACTACAAGCGTGTTGGCGAACATGACACCGGCCTGAACACAGGCGGCATGGGTTCAGTCTCACCAGTTCCTTTTGCCACCGCTGAATGGATGAAGAAGGTCGAGGACCGCATTATACGTCCCACCGTCCAGGGGCTTGCCCGGGAAGGCCTGGTTTACAAAGGCTTCATATTCTTCGGACTTATAAATGTTGATGGCGAACCCAAGGTCATTGAATACAACTGCCGCATGGGCGACCCTGAGACCGAAACCGTCATGCTGCGCCTTAAGAGTGACATTGTCGAACTGTTCCAGGGAGTTGCAGAAGGCAATCTGGACACGAAAGTTCTGGAAAAGGATCCGCGTTCAGCTGTCTGCGTCATGCTGGTTTCAGGCGGATACCCTCAGCACTACGACAAGGGCTTTGTCATAAGCGGCATTGAAAACGTAAAGGACAGCATTGTGTTCCACGCAGGTACCGCCTTCAATGACAAGGGACAGGTAGTGACTGCCGGCGGACGTGTCATTGCTGTCAGCTCATACGGAAATGACAAGGCTCAGGCTCTTGCACTTTCATTCAAAGGTGCCGGACTCATTGACTTTGAAAAGAAACATTTCCGCAGTGACATCGGACAGGATTTGTAACTTTTTGGCAACATTTGGAAAACTATAACTTAAAGGCGGACTGAAATGACCGTGATAAGGCCTAACTTTGGAACGCCTGAAAATTGACCAATAATGAATTACAAAAGACTTAACACCATCATCGGCTGGCTGGTGTTCGCCATTGCAGCATTCACATACTGCATGACAATTGAACCTACCGCCAGTTTCTGGGATTGTCCTGAGTTCATAACCACCGGCTACAAGCTGGAAGTCGGTCACCCGCCTGGGGCACCTGTCTTCATGCTGACAGCCAACCTGTTCTCACAGTTCACATCGGACCCCGGCAAGGTTGCCATGATGGTCAACACCATGTCAGCCCTGCTCAGCGCACTGTGCATACTGTTCCTGTTCTGGAGCATAACCATGCTTGTCAAAAAGCTGGTAGCAAAGGACGGTGAGCCCGATGCATGGCAGATGGTTGCCATTTTCGGTTCCGGCATAGTGGGCGCACTGGCATACACATGGAGCGACACCTTCTGGTTCAGTGCCGTAGAAGGTGAGGTCTATGCATATTCGTCATTCTGCACCGCCGTCACATTCTGGCTCATCCTTAAATGGGAGGAAAGCTGTGATGAACCTCACAGCGCACGCTGGCTGGTACTCATTGCCTACATGATAGGCGTGTCAGTAGGCGTCCACCTGCTGAACCTGCTCTGCATCACGGCCATTGTGCTTGTCTATTATTTCAAGAAATGCGAAAATCCGACATGGAAGGGCGGCATTCTGGCATTCTGCCTGTCCGGCGTCATAATCTATGCCGTTCTTTACGGTATTGTACCCGGCATTGTCAAGGTTGGAGGCTGGTTTGAACTGCTGTTCGTAAACGGCATGGGCATGCCTTTCAACACAGGTCTGATCATCTACATTATTCTTCTGGTTGCCGTTCTCATCTGGAGTGTTTATGAGACACAGCGCGCAGACCGGAAAGCTCTTATGTACCTGTCATTCCTGCTTACCATTGCAATGGCCGGTATTCCATTCTACGGCCACAAGACATCCGGCGTGGTGCTTGGCATTCTTTTCCTTATTGCCGCAGCAGTCTATCTGTTTGCCGCCGGCATTCCTGAAAAGTTCAAGCCGTCTGCAAAGGTGCTCAATACCATAATGCTTTGCGTAATGACAATAACCATCGGCTATTCTTCATACGCAGTCATTGTGATCCGTTCAACCGCCAACCCGCCCATGGATCAGGATTCACCTGAAGACATTTTCTCACTTGGAGAGTATCTGGCCCGTGAACAGTACGGTTCAAGACCTCTGTTCTACGGACAGGCCTACTCATCGGAAATTGCCTTCATTCCAAGGGGCAACTACTGTGAACCTGCAATGGACATCAAGGGCAAATCATACGGCCGCAAGGAAAAGGCCAATGCCCAGGAAAAGGACAGCTATTATGTCAAGGATGAGAAGCGTGAGTACAAATATGCTCAGAATATGCTGTTCCCGCGCATGTACAGCAGCGAAGGCGAACACGTCAGCCAGTACAAGAGCTGGTGTGGAGGAATTAAAGGTCGCACTTACGACTATGACGCATGCGGACGCAAGACCAAGGTAACCATTCCCACACAGGCCGAAAACCTTAAGTTCTTCTTCCGCTATCAGGTCAACTTCATGTACTGGCGTTACTTCATGTGGAACTTTGCCGGGCGTCAGAATGACACCCAGAACCACTATGGTGAGATGGAGAACGGCAACTGGATTACCGGCATCAACTTCATTGACAAAATGCTTGTTGGCGGTGACAACAACCTGCTTCCCGATGCTTTCAAGGGCAAGGGCCATAACGTGTTCTACTGTCTGCCTCTCATTCTCGGACTCATCGGACTGTTCTGGCAGTTCGGAAAAGGCAAGGAAGGATTCCACCAGTTCTTTGTTGTGCTGGCACTGTTCTTCATGACAGGTCTTGCCATTGTGGTATATCTGAACCAGACACCGCTCCAGCCGCGTGAGCGTGACTATGCGTACGCCGGTTCGTTCTACGCATTTGCCATCTGGATTGGCATGGGTGTTGCAGCCCTTGCAGAGCTTCTGGGCAAGTTTGCAGGAAAGAAGGCGGCTCCGGTCATTGCAGCAGTGCTCTGTCTGCTGGTTCCCATTCAGATGGTCAGCCAGACTTGGGATGACCATGACCGCAGCGGTCGTTATACATGCCGTGATTTCGGACAGAACTATCTGACCTCACTGCCAAAGCAGGGCAATCCGATCATTTTCACAAACGGTGACAATGACACATTCCCCTTGTGGTACAACTTTGAAACTGAAGGCTTCCGCACTGACGCACGCTGCTGCAACTTGAGTTATCTTATGACTGACTGGTACATTGACCAGATGAAACGTCCGGCATACGACTCACCTGCATTGCCTATTTCTTTCGAAAGAATTGACTATGAGACAGGAACCAACGATGTAGTTGACATTGACCCGAGCGGCAAAGCTACCCTGCTCAGAAACAACAGTGCCGATGTCGTTGACAAGTCTTTCGAACTCAATTATGTCCTGAACTACTGGATCAAGAAGAATCATGTCATTCCGACTGACACCATCTGGTTCAAGATTGACAAGGATGCCGTTCTGCGTTCAGGCATGAAGATTCCGGCAAAGTATCTTGGCGCCACTGATGAGGAGACCAAAGCCAAGATGCCGGACCGCATGATCATTTCACTCAAGGGCAAGAGACGCCTTATGAAGAATGAAATCATGATGCTTGACCTGATTGCCCACTGCAACTGGGAAAGACCGCTGTTCATAGCTACTACCGTTCCATCAAGCAGCTACCTGGGACTGGGCAACTACTTTGTTCTGGAAGGACTTGCATACAGAATCACACCTTTCAACTGGAAAGAGGCTCAAGGCAATAACAGGAATGCTCTTGGAGGCGGTGCCATTGACTCTGACAGAATGTATGCAAACCTGATGGAATTCAAATTCGGAGGTCTTGACAACCCTGACCTTTACCTTGATGAGACTGTACGCAGAATGGTCACTTCACACCGCCGTCTGTTCTCTGAACTGGCTACCGAATTATATACACAGGGACAGAAAGACAAGGCTCTCCAGATTATGGAGAAGATTGACTCTGAAATATCGGAATCTGTCATGCCCATGAATGACATCATGAGCCTTGAAGCTGCAAACCTTTATCTGGCTTTGGGCAAGACAGAAAAGGGAATTTCCATTCTGAGCAACATGACTGAGAACTATTTCCAGCAGATGAGATGGTTCCTGAGCATGAATGACAGGAAACTTTCACTGTCACAGGAATCATTCACTGATGCCGCCGGAATGCTGTACCAGTACGTATTCCCTATCATGGAGATGGCCTTGAGTGAAGAATCATACAAGGAAATCTATGACACCTGGACTGTACTCTGTCATGAATTCGAAACAAGAGTGAACTGACATGTTTCTTGAACAGCCTACATTCATTCTGAAGAAAATATATCCGAAGGGTATCTTCCGTGGCAATACGGAAGACCATTCGGTATATCTGACATTCGATGACGGACCTATTCCTGAAGTTACCCCATGGCTGTTGGATATTCTTGACGAATATGGAATCAAGGCCACTTTCTTTGTTGTCGGAGACAACGTACGAAAGTATCCTGAGATATACCGCATGATAATTGAAAGAGGTCACCATATCGGTAACCATACTTTCAATCATGTCCGCAGCATGCGCATGCGCAACGCTGACTTCATTGACAACGTAAGGAAATGTGACACATATTTTGAAACAAGGCTGTTCCGTCCGCCTCACGGCATTATGAGACGCTGGAGTTACCGTTTCATGATGGATGACTATGATATTGTCTTCTATGATGTGGTGACACGCGACTACAATGCCAAACTGAAAGGGAACAAGGTTCTGAACATTGTCAGAAGATACACCCGCAACGGTTCAATCATTGTTTTTCATGATTCCCTGCGCAGTGAAAAGAATCTGCGCTACGCTCTTCCAAAGGCTATTGAATGGCTCAAACAGCAGGGATACGGATTCAAGCAGCTGTAATGTCAACGGTAATATATCCTTCACCAATTTTCGGACCTGTACACAGCCGTCGTCTGGGAGTATCGTTAGGAATCAACCTGATGCCCGCTGACGGAAAGATATGCACCTTTGACTGCATTTACTGCGAATGCGGACGCAATGCTGAACGCCGTCCGTCACTTAAACGCCCGTCCAGGAATGAAGTGCGCCGGGCGCTTGAGACCAGACTGCTGGAAATGAAGGAACATGGACCGGAACCCAATGTGCTGACTTTTGCAGGCAATGGCGAACCGACAGCGCATCCGGACTTTGCGGACATTGTCACAGACGTTCTGGAGCTTCGTGACCGGTATTTTCCATCTGCACAGGTCAGCGTACTGAGCAACGGCACGCGCATCTTTGACAATGACGTATTTGACGCACTGCTGAGACTGGACAACAACATCCAGAAGCTTGACACCGTCAATCCGGAATACATCGGACTTATTGACAGCCCCGTCGGACAATATGATGTTGAGAAGGTCATTGACCGGCTTTGCCAGTTCAACGGTAAGGTCATGATCCAGACCATGTTCCTTACAGGCACTCTGGACGGACGGGACATGGACAATACATCGGACTTGTATGTAATGCCTTGGCTTGAAGCCGTGAAACGGATCAGACCATACAAGGTTTTCATTTACACAGTGGCAAGAGAAACCCCGGTAAGCACTCTTGCCAAAGCTTCACACCAGCAGTTGGACCGCATTGCGGATCTGCTCCGGAAAGCCGGACTGGAAACCGTCATATCCTACTGACATGAAACTGCTCAAAACCCTTCCATTCCTTCTGATGGCACTGCCCGCATCGGCCATTGATTCCGATGAGGTCACTGAAGCCATTGACCAGATAATATACGATGACCTGCCGACAGGTACAGACATTGCAATCATGGTCTATGACCTTACTTCCGACACCACACTCTACGCCTACCGCGAGAAAGTGCTGTGCCGCCCGGCATCGGTCCTGAAAGTCGTGACTTCAGCAACAGCCCTTGCATCACTTGGCCCGGACTACACCTTTGACACGACACTCAGAACAAAGGCCGATGTCACAGCTGACAGTGTGCTGACCGGTGACCTGTATCTGGTTGGCGGACTTGATCCGGCACTTATGGAACAGGACCTGAAGAAGATGATAAGTGATTTGAAAGCGGCCGGTATAAACAGGATAAAGGGTACCCTATATGCAGACATATCAATAATGGATTCGGTATATTGGGGGTCCGGTTGGTGTTGGGATGATTCTCCGGCCAGTTTCCAACCATACATTTCACCGCTCATGGTCCATGAAGGCTATGTTGGCATACAGGTAACGCCCACAACAAAAGGACAGGCACCTGAAGTCAGCCTTTACCCTTCCAACAGACTTATCAGGGTCATCAATGACGCACGGACACAGGACAACAGTCTGGGACCGCTTACCATTACACGTGACTGGCTGCACAATGACAACACGATCATTGTTCAAGGAAACTGCAAGAGAAAACAGTCAACAGACTTGAGTGTGGTCGGAACAGCCGATCTGACTTTTGCCCTTTTCCGCGAGTATCTGGATGATGCCGGAATCAAATATGACAGATTCTCATGGGGAACCTGTCCGGTCATGGCCAAAACCATAACTAAAGTGTCACATGGCCTTCCAATGGTCATGAAAGAGGCCTTGAAGGAAAGCAACAACCTTTATGCGGAATGCATGTTCCTGCAGACCGGACGCCTGCGCCAACCCAACGGAATCACATTCAAGGAGGCTTCAAAATACATTGACAGTTTCGTGTCACGCAAATTCGGCATGTCATCATCGGAATACAATATTGTTGACGGCTGCGGACTGTCAATGTATGACTTCGTTTCACCAAAGTTCATGGTTGACATGCTGTCACTCATTTACCGCGATGAGAAACTCTTCCCGCTGTTCTACCGCAGCCTGCCGATATCAGGTGTTGACGGCACCCTGAAGACCCGGCTCAATGACAAGGCAACACTCAACAAGGTACACGCCAAGACCGGGTCCGTTACCGGCGCATGCACCCTGGCCGGCTACATAAGAACCGCTGACGGACGGGACCTTGCATTCTGCATAATGAATGAAGGCGCCGTCAAGATGGCCCCATCAAGAAAAATCCAGGACATGATATGTGAAGTACTGTGTTCACTTGAGGACTGATTCCATTTTATTTATTTGAAATAATCAATTGTGCGAAAAAATTTGGATAAGTTGTTCAGTGTCGCTAAGTTTGCTGCCATGGATGCACAGACTCAGGAAAAATATCTAGCCCAGATAATGTGGGAATGGGATCAGGAAAGTCAGATTTATACCGGCTATATGGACGGCATGGAGAAGGGTCTTGCAGATGGTAGGGCAAAAGGACTGAAGGAAGGGCGTGCGGAAGGGCGTGCGGAAGGACGTGCGGAAGGACGTGCGGAAGGACGTGCGGAAGGACTGATAGAAGGGCGTGCGGAAGGCATGGCCCGAATCATTGATACAGCAAAAGCAATGAAAGCCCACGGCATATCAGAAGAAATCATAGAACAATGCACAGGATTAAGTCTTGAAGAAATCTATGAATTGTAACTCTCTCCAGTAGCAGCCTTTTTAAAGCTGCTACTTTTTTTATACAAAACAGGTTCTAATATTTCCAGATAAACTGCAGGCTCAGGTCCTCCTTGTGACAGGAATCAATGCGCTGCTGTCCTGAACTGATTTCATCACGGTCAGTGTAAATTGTCGAACCGAATTTAAGGCTCAGATTCAGGTGACTGCCCAAACTGTATTTCCAGACTGTGGAAAGCCTGACTCCATGTCCGTACATGGTCATGAAATTGAATGAATAGCGCATGCCCTTCTCATAGACTGATACGCTGCTGTCATAGCTGTCAGTAAGGAAGACCGATGCAGATACGCTGCCGTCAAGTCTGCCGCCCATAAATGCCCGGTCATAGGACGATGCCAAAGCCCAGCCGTTTGAAATGGGTTCGGCCACCATGTCATAGCGCGAATATGCAAGCAATGTCTGCAAACCTGAACCGTCACTGAAATCATGAGTCCATTTTAGGCGGCAGCGCGTTGTCAGGCAGTACTCCAATGCACCGGTATATTTGCAGTCCTTCTGCTTTGCCTTGTAACGTGCAGTCAGAATCAATGCATCATGCTTTCCAGGCTGCCACTCTAACTGACCTTTAAGATCCATACCATCGGCCCCGCTCTCAATGTACCTGAAGAAATCAGCATAGCAGTTTGCTTTCAGCTTGCGGCTGCTGCGTGACAGGCTGACCATAAGGCCGGTTTCATCATTAACCTTGCGCTCTGAAAAGGCACTTGCATGCAGAGCGGCATATTCCGGACTGTAATACCTGTAAACCACATTCAGTTCATGACCTGCCGGCAGCCGCAGAAGCAAGGAGTTCAGGGTTGCCGGACCACCGCTCCATGATGTCTCACCGCCAATGCTGAAACACGCCCGGCTAAGCGACCAGTCTGCAGCAACCCCCGCATAAACATCCCTGTCCTTGTACGGAAGCGGCAGTTTTTCAGCCAGAGCAGTAACACCCAAAGTCACCCCGCGGCTGTGGTATCGGACATTGAACACTCCGGTCTTCAGACTGATGTTGTGCTTCTTAGAACGCTCCAACTCAGTACGGTGCAAGCCGTCCTGTTTGAATGACCCTATAACCGAATCACCTTTCAGCGTTGCGTCAAGCGGCGTCAGCGCACCCATGAAAGTGTATTTGACATGCCCACGGCCCAAAGTCACTCCAACACCTGTGAAATATCCTGATTCCGATGTTGACGAATGCGGTTTCAAACCATGTGAACCGCTCTGCGTCATACTTTTGCCAAGTGAAAAGCCGCTGTTCATGAGCAGTCCCCATCCGAATGAAGCCTTGAAGTTTCCAACAGCCAGAACGCTGACAAAGCCCATGTCCTTACAATACAGATAAGATGAATGGAAGTCGTGGCCCCAGGCTTCACCGGCATCCTTGTCTAAAGCAAGTCCGAATCTGATGCGGTTCTTCCAGTTGAATGACCAGCGCAGATTATGTGAAAGTCTGCCACCTGCGTACTTGCCGTTTATGATTCCGTCACGCCGGTAAAACGGAATGTCCAAGTGCCCGGTCACCTCCTGACGGCCATCACTGATAACCTTGCTCAAATCAATCCTTTCCTCATCCTGGGGTACCGGTCCTGCATAGACAAAGTGTTTCAGCAGCTGTCTGGTGCTGAAATCCAGCCCGCCCGTCAGCTGCAGTTCACCCAGCGTCTGCATCGGACCATGCATATAGACATACGCCTGGATGTTCTCAATCTGCAAGTCCGACAGGAACGCCAGCTGCGACAATTCGTCTGGAGTGGCTGTGTTTATGTTCATCGGACTGTCATGAAGTGACTCATAAAGGAAAGACAGCTCTTCACGTGCCTGGTCGCTCAGGTCCTCATCAGAAAGAAGAAATTCAAGTGTGGTGTCCCAGTCCTGTGAAAAAAGTGGAGTACTCAGAAATAAGGAAAGAATTAACAATGTTCTTTTCATGGTATATTCAAAATGGTTGGCATCAAAAGTATGCATTATTTTTGATATTTGATAATTTTGCCTGCATGAAACGTATCGTCATTCTGATTCTTGCTGTCCTAATGGCTGTCCCGTCATTTGGAGTGGATCTGGACTCATTAAAGCAGAAGCGCGTCTTTGTAGCTCTTGCCACTGTAGTCGATGGCGACACAATCCCATCATTTGACCTGATGGAGGTCACCATTTTCGGACGCCGCACCTACTCCAGCGCACGCAAGCAGCGCAAGTACGACAAGCTGACCCGCAACGTCATGAAAATGTACCCCATTTCACTTGAAATCAAAGCCATTCTGATCGAGACCTACCTGTATATGCAGACATTGCCTGATGATGAGGCCCGTCAGGAGCATATCGAACTTGTAGAAAAGGGCGTATGGGACCAGTACTATCCCGTAATGCGGAAATGCACACTTGCACAGGGCAAACTGCTCATCAAACTCATTGACCGTGAATGCAACCAGACAAGCTTTGAACTGATAAATGCCTTTGCCGGCGGTTTCAAGGCCAAGTTCTATCAGGCATTTGCCGCGCTGTTCGGCGCATCGCTCAAGAAGGAATACAACCCTGAAGATGACGATGAGGACAACATGATTGAGGAAATCATCTGGATGATTGACAACGACATGTTGTAATTTTGGGTACCTTTGCATTCAGAATACTATTTGACAATTACATATGGCATTGCAATGCGGCATAGTGGGCCTGCCCAACGTAGGCAAATCCACACTTTTCAACTGTCTGTCAAGCGCCAAGGCGCAGGCAGCAAATTTCCCTTTCTGCACAATTGAACCTAACGTAGGTACAATAACCGTCCCCGATGAACGTCTCAACCGTCTGGCAGAGATTGACCACCCGCAAAGGGTCATCCCGACCACCGTTGAGATAGTTGACATTGCCGGTCTGGTAAAGGGTGCCAGCAAGGGAGAAGGACTGGGCAACAAGTTCCTGGCCAACATACGTGAGACCGATGCCATCATACACGTGCTCCGCTGCTTTGATGACGAGAACGTCACCCACGTTGACGGCAGCGTAAACCCGGTACGTGACAAGGAAATCATTGACACAGAACTCCAGCTCAAAGACCTTGAAACCGTTGAAAGCCGTATAACCAAGGTCCAGAAGCAGGCCACCACAGGCGGTGACAAGAACGCCAAGGCTCTGCTTGAGCTGCTGCTCCGCTATAAGGAAGCCCTTCTCCAGGGCAAGTCAGCCCGCACTGTGGAACTCAGCAAGGAGGAACTCCCGCTGGTCCACGACCTGTTCCTGCTGACCACCAAACCGGTGCTGTACGTCTGCAATGTTGACGAATCCAGCGCCGTAAGCGGCAACGCCTACTCTGAAGCCGTAAAGGAAGCCATCAAGGATGAAGGCGCGCAGATGATTCTGGTAGCCGCCGGACTTGAGGCCGATATTGCCGAACTGGATACCTTTGAAGAACGCCAGATGTTCCTTGAAGAAGCCGGCCTTAAAGAATCGGGAGTAGTGCGCCTTATCAAAGCCGCCTACAAGCTGCTTGACCTGCAGACCTTCTTCACCACCGGTGCTGACGAATCACGTGCATGGACATTCCGCCGCGGCATGAAGGCACCTCAGTGCGCCGGTGTCATACACACTGACTTTGAAAAAGGATTCATCCGCGCAGAGGTCATAAAGTACGATGATTACGTGACACTTGGTTCTGAAGCTGCCGTGCGTGAAGCCGGAAAGCTGAACGTTGAAGGCAAGGAATATGTGGCTCAGGACGGTGACATAATGCATTTCCGCTTTAACGTATGATCAATTTCCTTGCCGTCGTCTGGAACCCGGACAGCCAGCTGGGCACTTTCTTCGGACTGCCGCTCAGGTATTACTCACTGCTGTGGGTCATCGGTCTTGCCGCCGCCTATTTCCTTGTAAAGAAATTCTACAAGGACCGCGGAATAAGCAATGACGTTTATGAACCGCTGTTCCTGTACTGCTTCTTCAGCATCCTTATTGGCTGCCGTCTTGGACACTGCATATTCTACGAACCCGAATACTATTTTGGCAGTTTCAAGCACTTCATAGAAATGCTTCTGCCAATACGCTTCATGCCAATGGGCGGCATCAGACTGGTAGGCTACAGCGGTCTGGCCAGCCACGGTGGCACAATAGGCATATTCATCGGCATTCTGCTATATTGCAAGAAGTACAAGGTCAAACTGCTTGAATGCGTTGATATGGTCGGCGTTGCCACACCATCGACCGCTGCCTGCATACGTCTTGGCAATCTTATGAATTCCGAAATTGTGGGCAAGGCCACCGGAACCGACTGGGGCTTCATTTTTGTCCAGTTGGGTGAAGATTTCCCGCGTCATCCGGCCCAGCTGTATGAGGCCATTGCCTATGCTGTAATTCTGGTTCTCTCACTGCTCATATACCGTAAGCACAAAAATCTGGTAGGCACCGGCTTCTATTTCGGATTCTGCCTTGCCACCATATTCATCTTCCGCTTCTTCATTGAGTTCTGCAAGGAAGTACAGGTTGACTTTGAACAGGGCATGGCCCTTGACATGGGTCAGATTCTCAGCATCCCGTTTGCCATTGTCGGCGTCTATTTCGTAATCAGGGGACTCAGAAAAAAGAAGTGACTATTTGCCTTTAAGGATTTTCTTGATGTCGTTCAGCTTGTTCAGAGCCTCAATGGGTGTCAGGTTGTTGACGTCAATTGAGAGCAGCATGTCACGTATCTGACACAGCACGGGGTCATCGAGCTGGAAGAAACTCATCTGCATGCCTTCACGGCTCTGTGCGGTCTCTACGCTTGGACGTGAAATGCCCTTTCCGGTGCTGGCAGACTCCATCTCCTGAAGAATGGTGTTTGCGCGCTTCACAATACTGCGCGGCATGCCGGCCATATCGGCCACATGGATACCGAACGAATGCTCGCTGCCGCCGGGAGCCAGCTTGCGCAGGAACAGCACCTTTCCATCGACCTCTCTGACTGATACGTTGAAGTTGCGTATGCGCTGGAACGATTCGGCCATCTCATTGAGTTCGTGATAATGGGTGGCAAACAGCGTACGTGCGTGGGCGGTTGGGTGTTCGTGAATGTATTCGACTATGGCCCATGCAATTGAAATGCCGTCATAGGTCGATGTGCCGCGGCCCAATTCGTCAAACAGGACAAGGCTGCGGCGGGTTATGTTGTTCAGAATGCTGGCGGCCTCTGTCATCTCAACCATGAAGGTCGATTCACCGGCCGATATGTTGTCACTTGCGCCCACGCGGGTGAAAATGCGGTCAACGACACCTATGCGGGCACTGTCAGCCGGAACGTAGCAGCCCATCTGGGCAAGCAGGGTTATCAGCGCGGTCTGACGCAGCAGGGCAGACTTACCGGCCATATTTGGGCCTGTAATGATAAGTATCTGCTCCTTGTCGCTGTCCATATAAACGTTGTTCGATATGTAGCTTTCACCGGGGGCCATCTGCGTTTCAATGACCGGATGACGGCCTTCACGTATGTCAAGAATACAGCTGTCGTCAACAACAGGACGGACATAACGGTGCTGGCGCGCCACAGCGGCAAATGACAGCAGGCAGTCCAGGTGGCTGACCTGAACGGCATCCTGCTGAATGGCCGGCACATACTGTACAATGGACTGCGCAAGCTGTGCAAAAAGCTGCGTTTCAAGAGCCAGTATCTTGTCCTCGGCACCCAGAATCTTTTCTTCGTACTCCTTCAGTTCGGGAGTGATGTAACGCTCGGCATTGACCAGGGTCTGCTTGCGTATCCATTCCTGCGGCACCTTGTCCTTGAAGGTATTCCGGACTTCAAGGTAATATCCGAACACGTTGTTGTAGGCAATCTTCAGACTTGGAATGCCTGTCAGTTCCGCCTCGCGCTGCTGGATCTGCATAAGGTAATCCTTGCCGTTGTATGCAATCTGACGCAGTTCATCAAGCTCCGGACTTATTCCGTCTGCAATGACACCGCCTTTGCTCACCAGCATGGGGGCATCGGACTTGAGGGTGCTCAGAATGCTGTCACGCAGGTCAGCGCACAGGTCCATCTTTTCCGCCAGACCCTTCAGTTTTTCATTGTCCGATGCAAGGCAGGCCTCACGCACGGGCTCAAGGCGCAAAAGTGCCTGACCCAGTCCGATGACTTCACGCGGATTGATGCGGCCCACGGCGGCTTTGGACACCAGGCGTTCAAGGTCACCCATGCGCCCGATTGATTCAGTAAGCGTTTCTGCCATATCAGGACAGCGGAACAGATGGTCCACAACGTCAAGACGGCTGTTTATGGCCGCCACATCCTTGAGCGGAAACAGCATCCAACGGCGCAGCAGACGGGCTCCCATGGGAGAACTGGTCCTGTCTATGACCTTGAGCAGGGAAGTTCCGTCCTCATTGTTGGAACCAAGCAGTTCCAGGTTGCGGACCGTGAATTTGTCAAGACGCACATAACGTTCCTCATCAATCATGCGGATTGACGTTATGTGACTTATGTTGTTGTGCAGTGTCTGGGCCAGATATTCAAGAATGGCACCGGCCGCAACCTTGCCGTTGTTCAGATGGTCAACGCCGAATCCTTTCAGGTTGCGGACCTTGAAATGACGGTTCAGCTTTTCACGGGCATACTCTTCAGTGAACACCCAGTCGTCAAGTTCCCGGACACAGTAGCGTGTGCCAAGTGACTGTTCGAACTGCTGGCGGTGTCCGCGCTCAATCAGAGTCTCCTTTGGAGAGAAGTTGGAAAGCAGCTTGTCAATGTGGTCTGCCGGACCTTCGGCAATAAGGTATTCACCGGTAGAGATGTCCAGCAGTGACATTCCCCATGCGCCTTTGCCGAAATGGACGGCTGCAAGGAAGTTGTTCTCCTTGTTCTGGAGCACGTTGTCACTCATGGCAACACCAGGGGTAACCAGTTCTGTTATGCCGCGCTTTACCAGCTTGTTGGTAAGTTTGGGGTCCTCAAGCTGGTCACATATTGCAACACGGCGCCCGGCGCGTATCAGTTTTGGCAGATACACGTCAAGGGCATGATGCGGAAAGCCGGCCATATCAAGGGCCATGGCTCCGTTCTTGCCGTTGTTACGGCGGGTCAGAGTTATTCCAAGAATTTCACTGGCATCGACAGCGTCCTGTGCGTATGTCTCATAGAAGTCACCGCATCGGAACAGAAGGACGGCATCGGGGTGTTTTTCCTTGAGGCTGTAGAACTGCCTCATCATTGGTGTCTCAGACGGATTGCTTGCAGCCATTGCTTAGTTTTTTCTTTTTCTGAACAGGAACAGCGTAGCAATGATGAACAGGACAATCAGAATGCCGAGAGTAATCCATGTGGCCGTCATGCTCTTGGGTGCAAAACCAAGAAGAAGCAGCACCGGGAAGCCCATAACCATGGCAGGTATGTTTTGAAGCACCAGATTGTTTGCGGCAGGAGTCTCATAGCGCGGGTCTATTTCACGCAGCAGGATCATGCCGTTGCTGGCTGTGCCGGTAAGCATGCCGAACATTGCAAAGAAACCTTCATACTTGTAATTGGGATAAATCTTGAATGACACCCAGCGTATGTAGTAGAAGGTGACAATGGCACCTACAACGCAGACAATGGTAAGCGGCAGCCAGATGGCCTTGAGGTTCTCAAAGCTTATGGCGGCGGTACCGGCCACAATCATAATGTCAAAGCAAGTTCCGCTTACGCGGTTAAGCAGGAAATTGTTCAGATATTCACGGTTCATGAGACCTACCTTGCGCAGCCACTGGATAATGATCTTGACCAGTGAACCGAACAGTATGCCCCAGAAGAAATTGAATCCGTAAACCAGAGGCTTGAGGGTCTTCTCACCGAAATCACCCAGATCAAGGCTGCCGATTCCCTTCATGAGCAGATATACCAGGAAATAGGTCAGCAGAACGATTGAAACCACAATGGTCATCTTGTCAACTGATTCCGAATGCGGCAGTTCGTTCTCCTGCTCATAGTCGTTGAGAGTATGGCGTGCAGACATTTCCTCATCGGTAATCTGCAGTTTTTTCTTCTTGTTGAGAATGTTCATGTAAATGACTCCGACCACGCTGCCCACCAGGAATCCGATGGCTGCAATGGACAGACCGAAATCAATGCCCTCAAAGCTGATTCCCTGTTCACCCGCACCAATCTGATAGATGGTGCCGAAATTCAGTGCCTGACCGGGTCCCTGTCCGTAACCCATAGGCAGAAGCAGACCGCTTGAATAGAAAATGTCACGTCCGGCCTCAGGATTGCGCCACCACATGAACATCGGAATAGTGACAAGAAGTCCGATGATACCCTGAACAATATAAGTGGCAATTGTCAGAGTGCCGGTATCTATGACCGTACGTGTATTTGAGCGGTTCGAAGTCTGGGCCGAGCGAAGTGACATGGCAATGAAACCCAGAGCAAGGGCATGATAGGTCACCACCTCCATGAAATGCTTGTCAATAAGATCAGCAAATGCCGGCCACAGTTTGAATACAAGTATGATGAGTCCGCCAAGCAGAGCTGAAGGAATCAGACTGCGGCGCATCAGTTTTACCTTTCTGCGCAAGACATTGCCGGCAAGAACGGCTACCGCTACAATAAAGAACTGAATGAGTGTGTTCCACACTTCCGGTGTTGCGAATGAGGTCACGGCAAGGCCGTTTGCAGATAGTGTCATAAGCTGTTAGTCCTGTTTCTTAAACATATTCGGCGAAAGTAATCAATTTCACTGAAGTAATGAAATGAACTTGTCAATATATTCTGCCGTTGTGTTCCAGCTGGTCACAAACCGGACTATGCTGCTGTCCTGACCGGCAGGAGCCCACACTTCAAAAGTGACTGATCCGGACAGTCTCTCAATGTCTCCATTTGGCAGAACAAAGAACTGCTGGTTGGTCGGAGAATCAATATATGGTTTGTAACCTCTGGCAATCATGGCCTCTTTCAGCCGCAAAGCCTGTGTAACGGCCTGCTTTGAAATATCCATATACAGATTGTCCGTGAACAGGGCATCGAACTGAAGACCGAGCAGGCGGCCTTTTGCCAGTATTGCGCCATGCTGCTTTGACAGGGTGAAGAAATGCGGCAGCAGTTCGGGACGCGGTGCCACTACGGCCTCGCCGAACAGCGCACCCACCTTGGTGCCGCTAATGTAGAACACGTCACACAGACGCGCAATGTCCTTCATTGTCACCTGGTCCGATGCGGCCAGCCCGTAACCCAGACGCGCGCCGTCCAGGAACAGCGGAATGCAGTACCTGTGGCAGACGGCGCTCAGTTCCTCAAGTTCGGACAGGGAATACAGAGTGCCCCATTCGGTCGGAAAAGATATGTACAGGGCACCGGGATATACCATGTGGTCACGGGAGCCGTCACCTAAAAAACTTATAAAGAAGTCCTCAACGTCACTGGCCCACACCTTGCCGTCATGACTGGGCAGCACAAGAATCTTATGGCCCGATGACTCCACCGCACCAGACTCATGACAGTTGATATGACCTGACTCCGCAGCCAGCACACCTTCATACTTTTTAAGGAGTGCGTCTATTACAGTGTCATTTGTCTGGGTGCCGCCAACAAGAAACTGGACAAGAGCATCAGGACAGCCGAAATGTTCACGGATCTTTTCTGCAGCCTTCATGCAATAGTCATCCTGACCGTATCCCACGGTCTTTTCCAAGTTGGTCTCAAGCAGGCGCTCCATGACTTTGGGGTGGGCGCCTTCCATGTAATCGGAATCAAAGTGAAGCATCGGATTATTATTTTTGTTACCGCAAATGTAGCGAATATCCGATTCAAAAAAGTATATTCGCGGTGTTACAAACCGACAAATCACTATGGCATCAGAAGTATTCTTTACAAATTTGAGAACCGATCCGGACCACCATCTTCTGTACAAACTTGAAAAACTGGTTAGAAAAGCCGGGATTGACAGAATAGATTTCAAGGACAAGTTCACCGCAATCAAAATCCATTTCGGCGAGATTGGCAACATGGCCTACCTGCGTCCGGACTACGCCGCTGTCATTGTGAAAATTATAAAGGAGTTAGGTGGAAAACCCTTCCTGACAGACTGCAACACCCTTTACACCGGTTGGCGTTCGAATGCCATCGACCATCAGGACACCGCAATAAAGCATGGATATACCCCGTTCAGCACAGGAGCACAGGTCATAATTGCAGACGGTCTCAAGGGTCTTGACTATAAGGAAATACCTATTGACGGTGAATACTGCAAGGCTCCAAAAATTGGTTCCGCCATAGCTGAAGCCGATATCATAATTTCAATAAATCATGTCAAAGGCCATGAGATGACCGGATTCGGTGGCGCGCTAAAGAACCTTGGAATGGGCTGCGGAAGCGTGGCCGGCAAGAAAGAGATGCACAGCGCTTCAAAACCGCGCATTGACACCGGTGCATGCCGCGGCTGCGGACTGTGTGTGAAGAACTGCGCCAGCAAAGCCATCAGTCTTAAGGACCGCAAGGCGGTAATAGACTATGAAAAGTGCATAGGATGCGGACAGTGCGTTGCCACATGCCAGTGCAACGGCGCCATTGCAGACAATGATGAACAGCTGGACATTCTGAACTGCAAGATAGCGGAATATGCAAAGGCCACACTGAAGGGAAAACCCAACTTCCATATCAGCCTTATAATTGACGTGTCACCTGAATGTGACTGCTGGGGCTACAATGACGCACCAGTGGTTCCCAACATAGGAATTCTGGCTTCATCGGACCCTGTAGCTCTGGACTGTGCATGCGCTGACCTGGTCAATCAGACCCCTGCAAACCGTTCTGACAATGTCCTTGCCAACAATATTGAGAAGCACAGCCATGACCATGGCGACCATTGGCACATGATTCACCCGGACACCAACTGGCGATCATGCGTGGAACATGCTGAAAAGATTGGTATAGGCACGCGTGAATACAGCCTTGTAATTGTCTGATTGACTGAAATTGTGTACTTTTGCGGACCAAAATGTTTTTAAAGCCGCAAAATGGAATACGATTTCAGGTCTATTGAGAAAAAATGGCACGAAAAGTGGGCCAAGCAGGGTACCTACAAGGTAATTGAAGACGCTTCAAAACCCAAGTATTACGTACTTAACATGTTCCCCTACCCGTCAGGGGCAGGACTTCATGTGGGTCACCCTCTGGGCTACATTGCATCGGACATATATGCACGCTACAAGCGCCAGTGCGGGTTCAACGTACTGAACCCCATGGGGTATGACGCCTACGGCCTGCCCGCCGAACAGTACGCCATACAGACCGGCCAGCATCCGGCTGTGACCACAGAAAAGAACATTGCCCGCTACCGCGAGCAGCTGGACAAGATAGGTTTCTCCTTTGACTGGGACCGTGAAGTCCGCACCTGCGAACCCGGCTACTACCACTGGACACAGTGGGCCTTCCAGAAAATGTTCGGTTCATATTACTGCAACAAGTGCCAGTGCGCACAGCCAATAGAGAAACTGATCCAACATTTTGAGAAGCAGGGCACAGCCGGCCTTGACGTTACATGCAGTGAAGAACTGACGTTTTCACCGGCGGAATGGAACGCCATGGATGAAAAGCAGAAGTCCGATGTGCTCATGAACTACCGCATAGCATACCAGGGTGAGACCATGGTCAACTGGTGCGCAGGACTTGGTACAGTTCTTGCCAACGATGAAGTTGTCGAAGGCGTTTCAGTTCGTGGCGGTTTCCCTGTAGAACAGAAAAAGATGCGCCAGTGGTGCCTGCGCGTTTCGGCTTACGCCCAGCGCCTGCTTGACGGGCTTGACACCATTGACTGGTCTGACTCCATCAAGGAGACCCAGCGCAACTGGATTGGCCGCTCTGAAGGAACAGAGATGCAGTTCAAGGTAAAGGACAGCGATATTGAGTTCACCATATTCACCACACGTGCCGACACAATATTCGGTGTGACCTTCATGGTTCTGGCTCCTGAAAGCGAACTGGTTGGGCAGCTAACCACCGCCGCTCAGAAGGCCGATGTCGATGCATACGTTGCCGCAGTGAAGAAGCGCACCGAGCGCGAGCGCATTGCCGACCGCAAGGTCACCGGCGTTTTCAGCGGTTCATACGCCATCAACCCGCTTACCGGTGAATCAATTCCGGTATGGATCAGTGACTATGTTCTGGCCGGATACGGAACAGGCGCCATCATGGCCGTTCCCGCACACGACAGCCGTGACTACGCTTTCGCCAAGCATTTCGGACTTGAAATACGTCCGCTCATTGAGGGCTGTGACGTAAGTGAAGAAAGCTTTGACGCCAAGGAGGGCATCATGATGAATTCGGCCAACGCTGAACTCAACCTGAACGGCCTGACTGTAAAGGAGAGCATTGCCGCAACAAAGAAATACGTTACGGAAAAGGGTATAGGCCGTGTCAAGGTCAACTACCGTCTGCGTGACGCCATATTCAGCCGCCAGCGCTACTGGGGCGAACCGTTCCCTGTTTATTATAAAAACGGAATCCCGACCATGCTCCCGGAAGAGTGTCTGCCGCTGCAGCTCCCTGAAATCAAGGACTACAAACCTACTGAAAGCGGCGAGCCGCCACTTGGCCACGCCACTGACTGGGCTTTCGATACAAAGAACAATAAGGTCGTTTCAAAGTCTCTCATTGACAATGTGACCGTATTCCCGCTGGAACTGAACACCATGCCGGGTTTTGCCGGTTCATCGGCCTATTATCTGCGTTACATGGACCCCAGGAACGACAAGGCTCTTGTAAGCGCCCAGGCTGACAGTTACTGGAAATGCGTTGACCTGTATTTGGGCGGCAGCGAACATGCTACCGGTCACCTTATATATTCCCGTTTCTGGAACAAGTTCCTCAAGGATCTTGGCGTGAGCGTTGTTGAAGAGCCGTTTGCAAAGCTCATCAACCAGGGTATGATCCAGGGCCGAAGCAACTTTGTATACCGCATAAAGGATACCAACACTTTCGTTTCTCTGGGTCTCAAGAACCAGTATGACACCACTCCCATTCATGTTGACGTGAACATTGTAAGCGGTGACGTTCTTGACGTTGAGGCATTCAAGGCATGGCGTCCGGAGTATGAGACTGCTGAATTCATTCTTGAAGACGGCAAGTACATTTGCGGCTGGGCTGTTGAAAAGATGTCAAAGTCCATGTTCAACGTTGTCAATCCGGATGTAATAATTGAAAAGTACGGCGCTGACACACTGCGCATGTATGAAATGTTCCTTGGACCGCTTGAGCAGTCAAAGCCGTGGGATACAAACGGCATTGACGGCTGCCACCGTTTCATACGCAAGATGTGGACTCTGTTCACTGACCGTGAGGGCAATCTCAAGGTGTCCGATGAGGCTCCGACCAAAGATGAACTGAAATCAATACACAAGCTCATCAAGAAGGTGACTGAAGACATTGAGGCCTTCTCATACAACACTTCAATTGCAGCCTTCATGATCTGCGTGAACGAACTCTCACAGCTAAAGTGCAACAAGCGCCAGGTGCTGACAGACCTTGTAAAGCTTATTGCCCCGTTCGCTCCGTTCATTGCCGAAGAACTTTGGGAGGCTCTTGGCAACAGTACCACTGTATGTGATGCTGCATGGCCCAAGTTCAATGAGGAATACCTTAAGGAGGACAGCATAACCTATTCCATTTCATTCAACGGCAAGACACGTTTCACCATGGACTTTGCAGCCGATGCAACCCAGGATGAAATCCAGACCGCCGTCCTAGCAAATGAAAAGGCTCAAAGCTACATTGACGGCAAACCCATACGCAAGATCATTGTAGTTCCACGCAAGATTGTCAACATCGTACTCTAAGAGGATGGAACTGGTATTTGCAACAAACAACGCCCATAAACTGGAAGAGGTCCGCCAGATTCTTGGCGAACGCTTTCTGGTACGTTCCCTTGCGGAAATAGGCTGTAATGAAGACATACCTGAAACGGCTGAAACATTTCAGGGCAATGCGCTTCAGAAAGCCCGATACGTCAAGGAACACTACGGCTTTGACTGCTTTGCCGACGATACCGGACTAGAGGTCACAGCACTGGACGGTGAGCCGGGTGTACATTCGGCCCGATATGCCGGAGACCACGATTCTGAAGCCAACATGACCAAACTTCTTGGCAGACTTGAAGAAAAATCGGACCGCAGCGCACAATTTCGGACAGTTATTGCGTTAATACTTAACGGACAGGAAGTTCTGTTTGAGGGAATTGTCAAAGGATACATAGCCAAGGAGCGGCAAGGTGAAGGAGGATTCGGATATGACCCCATTTTCATTCCTGAAGGATTTGACACGACATTTTCCCAAATGGGTCCTGAAAGCAAGAACCTGATAAGCCACAGGGGACGCGCCGTTAGAAAACTGGCAGACTATCTTAAAAACCTATGATAAGAAAACTGACGGAAGGGGCATTTGCCGCACTGGTTGCGGCAATGCTCCTTTTGCCTTTTGATACGGTTCGTGCAGGCATTCCTGTAGGAACCTGGAGATCACATCCGGCATACAACAACGCCACTTTTTCACTGACTGCATTCTCTTACGTGTTCGTCCTCAGTGACGGAGGTCTGTATTTCTTTGATCCGGCCGATGACGGACTCTACACAATAGACCGTACCGGCGGACTGAGTGATACCGACATTTCAGCAATGGCTTATTGCGACAGTGAAAAGGCCATATTGCTGGTTTATTCCAACGGCAATATAGACATTCTGTATGAAAACGAAACAATCTACAATTTCACTGATCTGAAAAATGCAATAGGCGGATCCGTCACTATTGGAAATATCAAAATTTACGGAAATCAGGCTTACATTCCCACAAATGAAGGAGTTTACCATTTTGACATTCGAAAAAGGGAAATCAAGGAAACTTTCAAGTTTGAAACTCCAGCAAAGAATGTGGAATTATTCCATGATACAATAATATGTGGAACGGATAACGGTCTGTTCATTGCCAATACATCGGACAATCTTTCTGACCCTGGTAACTGGAAACTGTTTATACAGAAAAACTTCAAGGACATATTTACATTTGATGGAAAACTCATGGGATGGTCATGGGAAAACCGCGTATGGACTATTGATAAAAAAAGACGTGACATAAATTTGGTCATGGATTCAGTGGAATCCGTTTCATACAGCGATGACAGACTTTTCCTTATTAAAGATACTGTAGTAAACGTTTTTTACAGTCTGACCAATGTACGACAACTTGTATTTGCACATCATGTCAATCATATAAACTCAAATTCCAATACATGGTGGGTAAGTCAGGGCGTTCACGGTCTGGGCAGATACGAACTCAAGGACAGTATCCCTGTATGTAAAGCTGAAGGAATCAAGCCCAATAGTCCGAGAAGAAACCTGTTCAATTACATAACATGGCCTGAACAGAATAAGATGTTAATTGTCAGCGGTTGTCCTAACTATTCCGGTATAGATTATCCCGGAAGTATAATGGTATATGAAAACGACAGATGGTCATATCTTGATGAGGATATTGAGTCATATACTGGAGTTAAATATATAAATCTCAGTACCGTTGTTCAGGACCCAAATGACAGAAACCACTATTTTGCAGGGTCTATGAGACAGGGTCTGTACGAATTTAGAGACAGTAAATTCTATAAACTTCATTCCTGGGACAACAGTCCGTTGACAAGTATTCTTGACCATGACAGGTCAAACTATGTTAATGTTGAATGTCTGGCTTATGACAGAAACGGATACTTGTGGATGACTAATAATGAAGTTGATACAATAATCAATGTTATGAAACCTGACAGTACCTGGTTCAAACTGTATTATCCGCAACTGTCAGGAGGACCGTCTTACAGGCAGATGACAATTGATGAAAAAGGATACATATGGTTTGTATCTGCACGTGGTCTTAAAATAGGACTTTATTGCCTTGATACCAACAATACTCCTGAAAACAGTTCTGACGACAGACTTAAATATTCAGGTGACATATTCATTAATCAGGATGGAAGTTCTGAACAGATATATGACATTTATTTCTATCAGAAAGACCTGAACGGTGAAATGTGGCTGGGAACTAACAGAGGTATTTTCGTTCTTAAAAATCCGGATGAATTCATATCTGGCAACAATGTCATTTTTGAAAGGATAAAGATACCAAGAAACGATGGAACTGATCTTGCAGATTATCTGTTCAATGGAGTAATGACAACTGCAATATTCATCGATCAGGGAAACAGAAAATGGATAGGTACTTTGAATGACGGTGTTTTCCTGTTAAGTCCGGATGGAATGCAGGTTCTCGAACATTTTACAGAAAACAACAGTACGTTACCATCGGACTATATTGTAAGCATTTCACAGAATGGCACAGACGGCTCTATTTTCTTCTGTACTGATAAAGGTATGGTGGAATATGGTGGAATGGCCAGAAATCCGGAAAAAGAGCTTTCAGAATCAAATCTGTCAGTATATCCTAATCCGGTCAGATCTGATTTTGACGGATATGTTTCAATAACCGGAATGACAAGTGAAAGTTCAGTAAGAATTGTAAACGCTTCAGGACGGCTTGTACATACAGGGATTTCAAATGGAGGACAGTACAGTTGGAATCTTCTTGATATGAACGGCAGACCTGTTCCTTCAGGCATTTATCATGCGGTTATCACCAATCTTGAAAACAGCAGAAGTGAAAGCAAATCAATTACAGTTATCAGATAATATGAATATGTCTGTTTATTTGTTTTTTAATTGATTATTTGTTGTATATAGCCTGTTGAAACTGTTGATATCTTTTGTTTTTGTGTATTAATCAATTGATTTTCAATATATATGGAAAGTTGATTCATGGTTTGAAATTCAAATTGACTTTTTGTGTTTTAAACAGCGGTTTTTCAAATATAATTCCAATTGGAATATGTTGGAATTTGAGCAAATTTTAAATGCACTTTTTCTGATTTTCTTTTGAACACTTATTTACATTGTTTTCAACAGGCAAAAGTGTCAAATGCACTATTTTTGCACAGTATATTTAAAAAATAATGAGAAAACTGGAAGTAATAGAACTGGGCAGAATGAATTCCGAAGAATATAAAAGGAGTTTAAAAATGCCTGTTACAGTCATATTGGATGATGTCCGCAGTTTATATAATGTAGGATCTGTTTTCCGTACTTCCGATGCTTTCAGAATAGAAAAGATTATACTGTGCGGAATTACAGCAACACCTGACAATTCTCTTGTAGAAATTCATAAAACAGCTCTTGGTGCCGAAGAAACTGTTGAATGGGAATATTGTAGTGATTGTGTCAGTGCTGTAAAAGATCTGAAAAGCAAAGGTTATACTGCAATTGCGGTTGAACAGGTTGAAGACAGCATAAAGCTTGGTGATTTCAAAGCCGATAGAAACAGCAGTTATGCACTTGTTTTCGGAAATGAAGTCAAAGGAGTAAACCAGCAGGTTGTGGATAACTGTGACATTTCGCTTGAAATTCCACAATATGGAACCAAGCATTCACTGAATGTATCCGTCTCTGCCGGGATTGTAATTTGGGAGTTTGCAAAACAGTTCCATTAATGCGCTTCAAGCCAATTGTCACCCCATCCGCAATCTGCAATCAGCGGTACGGACATTGGCCAGGCGTTCTGCATTTCTTCCAATACGATTGTTCTGACTTTTTCCTCTTCACCTGCAACGACATTGAAATTGAGTTCGTCATGAACCTGAAGAATCATTGTTGATTTAAGGTTTTCTTTCATGAACCTGTTATAGATTCCTATCATTGCCTTTTTGATAATGTCTGCAGCGCTGCCCTGAATAGGTGCGTTTATGGCATTGCGTTCAGCAAACCCGCGTACTGTGGCATTGTGTGAACTTATATCCGGCAAGTATCTTTTTCTTTTCAGAACAGTCTCAATATATCCTTTCTCCCTTGCATTTTCTATGGCTTTGTCCATGTATTCCTTAATGCCTTTGTAAGTAAGGAAATAATTTTCTATCAGTTCTTTAGCTTCTGTCCTGCTGACTCCCATCCTTTGAGCCAGACCAAAGGCCGATATTCCGTAGATGATTCCGAAGTTTGCAGTCTTGGCTTTGCTGCGTTCAGCTTTTGTCACCTCCTCAATTGGCTTGTGGAAGACTTTTGCAGCTGTGGCGGCGTGAACATCATGACCTAACATGAAATCTTCAATCATGTTCTGATCACCGCTCAGATGTGCCATGATACGTAATTCAATCTGTGAATAGTCAGTTGAAAAGAACTTGCATCCCGGTTCTGGAACAAATGCCTTGCGCACTTCTTTGCCGTCCTCATCACGTACGGGAATATTCTGCAAGTTAGGATTGCTTGAACTCAGTCTGCCTGTCGCTGTTACTGTCTGATTATATGATGTGTGTATCTTTCCCGTTTCAGGGTTGACAAGTTCGGGCAGAGCATCCACGTATGTTCCCAACAGTTTCTTCAGCCCGCGATATTTGAGAATAAGGTCCACAATGGGGTTATCGGACTTGAGTGTTTCAAGAACTTCTTCGGATGTCACGTACTGGCCTGTTTTGGTTTTTTTGGGCTTGTCCACAATGTGCATGCGGTCGAACAGTATTTCACCGACCTGCTTTGGCGAAAGTATGTTGAATGACATTCCAGCCGCTTCATATATTTGTGTTTCCAGCACTTTCATGCGTTCCGTGAACAGTCGTGAAGTTTCAGCAAGAACCTTAGGATCAATCATTGCACCGTTCCGTTCCATGTATGCAAGAACCTTGACAAGCGGCATTTCAATGTTCCAGAACAGGTCCGATGTCCCGTCCTTTTCAATTTCCTTTTCAAGTATGCCCTTAAGCTGAAGGGTTATGTCAGCGTCTTCACATGCATACTCATAAACTTTTTGCGGTTCCAGGTCAGACATGTTTTTCTGTCCCTTTCCCTTTTCACCAATCAGTTCCTCAATATGGACCGTTTTGTAATTCAGATAAATTTCAGCAAGGTAGTCCATTCCATGGTGAAGTTCCGGCTGCAGAATGTAATGGGCTATCATGGTGTCGAACATAGGACCTTGAACTTTAATTCCGTAGTTTTCTAAAATCAGAATGTCATACTTGATGTTCTGTCCAATCTTCAATGTTTTCGGATTTTCAAAGACTGATCTGAAAATCTCAAGCATCTTCTGTTTGCCTTCCTTTTCCTTTGGCATTGCAACATAAAAAGCTTCATGTTCCTTGAAACAGATGCTCAGTCCCACAATCTGTGCTGTAATTGGATTGGTTCCGGTTGTTTCCGTGTCAAAACAGAAATAATCCTGAACAGAAATTTTGTGTGCTAACGCTTCAGCATCATGTTCATTTTCAATAAGATGATATGTATGTTGCACGCTTTTCAGGTCCTTGAGACTTGAAAATTCAGGTGTTTCCTGTACATCGGGCTGAAATAAATCAAACAGATCGCCATGAAAACCGTCTTCTTTTTTTGATTTTGGCAGAATTACCGGCTCTTCTGTTTTTTCCGGTACTATGCTGCGGGTTCTTTTTATCAGATTGCGGAATTCAAGATCTTCAAACAGACTGACAAGTTTCTTTTCATCAGGTTCGCACATAACCAGAGATTCCATGTCCAGTTCAATGGGTACATCGGTCCTGATGGTTGCAAGCAGACGGCTGAACTTTATCTGTTCAATGTTGTTTTCAACTTTGTCCTTTATTGCTCCTTTCAACTTGTCCGTGTTGGCAAGCAGTCCGTCAATTCCGCCGAATTCCGATATCAGTTTCACTGCGGTCTTTTCTCCCACTCCGGGACAGCCTGGAATATTGTCCGCGCTGTCACCCATGAGTCCCAGCATGTCTATTACCTGATCAGTTGACTTTAGTCCGTATCTTTCCAGAACCTGTTGAGGTCCCAGTATGTCATATCCTGCAGAACCGTATTTGGGCTTGTATATGAGCGCCCTTTCTGTCACCAGCTGGCAATAGTCCTTATCCGGGGTCATCATATATGTGGTGATGCCCAATTCATCGGCCTTTTTTGACAATGTGCCTATAACGTCATCGGCTTCAAATCCCGGTACTTCAAGTATGGGAATCCGGTATGCTTCAAGTATTTCCTTTATTACCGGTACGGACTGCCTTATAACCTCAGGTGTCTCTTCACGCTGTGCCTTGTACTCCTTGTAGAGTTCATGACGGAATGTGCCGCCTTTAGGGTCGAACGCCACACCAAGATGAGTTGGGTGTTCCTTGGCCAGAATCTCTTCAAGAGTGTTTACAAATCCCAGTACTGCGCTGGTGTTGAAGCCTTTGGAATTGATTCTGGGTGACTTGAGAAAAGCGTAGTACGACCTGAAAATCAGGGCGTAAGCATCAATGAGAAACAGTTTGTCCATACAGGTTGCCAATAATAAGGTAAAAGTACGAATTTATTCTATAATTTTGCGTCCGATATGGACTACCGTAAGGATATATTTTCACCGATTGCTGATGAGTTCGATGAATTCTCACGCAGATATACATCGCTCTTTTCATGTGAGAATCAAGCCGTTGACCTTTTATTGAAGTTTCTGCTGCGCCGTAAGGGCAAACAGATGCGTCCGGCTCTGGTACTGCTTACATCAAAATGTTTCGGACAGATTCCAGACAGTGTTTACCATCTGGCATCGGCCGTCGAACTTCTACATCAGGGTAGTCTGATACATGATGATGTGGTTGACGAATCGGAAAAACGTCGTGGTCTGAGATCGGCCAATGCCGCTTTTGACAACCGTATTGCTGTCCTTTTGGGCGATTTCATCGTGTCAAAGGCTCTCAAGGAGATTACGGCAACGGACAATCTGGACAGTGTTGGAGCATTGTCAGGACTGATAGGCACATTGTCTGAAGGTGAGATTACACAGTTGAATGCTCTTGGTCAGGACAACCTTTCAGAAGATCTGTATTTTGAAATAATATCGAAGAAAACGGCAAATCTTTTCTCTTCATCCACTTCACTTGCCGCGCTTTTGAGTGGTGCATCTGAACAGGAAATAAAAGCCTTCCATACTTTCGGACTTATTGCAGGACTCTGTTTTCAGATAATGGACGATATTCTTGATTATCATGATACAGATGAAACCGGCAAGCCTTCAGGCAATGATCTGAAAGAAGGAAAGTTCACACTTCCGGCCATTTATGCATTGAACAGCAGTGACAGGGACTGGTCTTCACATATCAAGGCAATCAGAGGTCTTTATGCTACTCCTTTTCAGATTGCCGAAGTTACAGAATATACCCTTTCCAACGGTGGAATCCAGTATGCTGAAAACAAAATGCAGGAACTGAAAAAGCAGGCAATGGATTCACTGCCCGCTTTCATTTCATCGGACCTTAGAAAGGCCTTCCAAAGCTACCTGGATCTGATTGTAAACCGTCAGAAGTGAACCTCGGACGTTATTTCCTTAAGAATGCTGTTGGCCAGACGGCTGGCACCAATCCTGAATGATGTGTTGTCAAGCCATTCCTTTCCAAGAATGTTTCCGGCAATTGTCCAGTAAAGCAGCGCTTCTTCGGGATTACTTATGCCTCCTGCGGCTTTGATGCCTACCTTTCTGCCGGTTTCACCGTAGTATTCCTTAATTGCCTGACACATGACGCAGAATGATTCCGGGTCGGCTCCGGGAACTTCCTTTCCTGTAGAAGTCTTGATGAAATCAGCTCCTGAATACATTGCAAGCAGTGCTGCTTTCTTTACGTTATCCAAAGTTCCAAGTGCTCCGGTTTCAATTATGACCTTCAATGTCTTCTCTCCGCAGACTTCCTTTATTTCATCTGTCTCTTCGGCCAGCGTTTCGTAGTCTTCGTTCAGTATGCGTCCTGCATTCTGGACTATGTCTATTTCATCGGCTCCGTCATGTATTGCAAGTGACGTCTCTGCAACCTTGACTTCAAAGAATGTCTGGGCTGATGGAAACCCGGCCGATACGCAGCATGTCTTGACGCTTTCCACTTCCAACGAACGGCTCACCAGACTTGCGTAGCACGGATATGTACAAATTGAGGCTACTGAAGGCATGTCAGGGAACCTGTCTTCAAATGAATTCACTTTCTCGACAAAGGCAAGAACGCTGTCTTCATTGTCTGTCGGCTTGAGTGTTGTCAGATCGATGCAACTGAAAATCTTTTTCAGAGTCTCCTTGTTTTTTCCCTTTTCAGCGTCATTTTCTGCCTTTTTTACAATTGCCTTGACGGCATTCTGATCAACCTTCATGTCGTATTTTGAGAAGGCTTCAATAAAGCGGTTGTCCATATTCTATTCCTTGTTTTTTGTATCCATTATTATAGTAACCGGTCCGTCGTTCAGAAGAGAAACTTTCATGTCAGCTCCAAAGATACCTCTTTCAACTCTTTTTCCAGTCTCTTTTTCCAGTCTTTCGCAGAACTTGCGGTACATAGGTTCAGCAAATTCCCCCTTTGATGCTTTTATGTATGACGGCCTGTTCCCTTTTTTTGTACTGGCCATAAGCGTGAACTGGCTGACAGCAAGAATATCACCGTCAATATCCATGACAGACAGATTCATTATGCCGTTTTCATCGTCAAATATTCTCAGTCCTGAAATTTTTTTGCAAAGCCATTCAATGTCTTCATCAGTATCCAAGTCTTCTATTCCTGTCAGTACAAGAAGACCTTTCCCAATTTCTCCCACTGTCTTTCCGTCAACTTTGACGCTTGCCTGTGTAACGCGTTGAATTACTGTTCTCATTTGTGAAACCAGTTATAAATGAGTGTTGCCTTTGCTTTGCCTATTACGGCTGAAAGCTGTACCATTGTCGCCTCTCCAACTCTCTTCACACTTTTGAACTCTTTGATCAGAGCAGTAGCAGTGTTACTGCCAATTCCCTTAATATCAGTAAGTTCCGATTTTGTCTGACGCTTGCTTCTCTTGTTCTTGTGAAATGATATTGCCACCCGGTGCACCTCATTCTGCATCTGTTCCAGAAGACGGAACAGCTCACTGTCAGCCTTGACTCCTACTTCCAGTTGCGGAAAACCGTACAGCAGACCGGATGTCTTGTGATGACTGTTTTTGACAAGGCCGGCAATATTCAGTCTAATATTAAGATTATCAATAACTTCCTTTGCTATTGACATCTGTCCTTTACCTCCGTCAACTATGACCAGATCCGGCATGGGACTGCCCTCTTCCATAGCCCGCATCCAGCGTCTCATCATGACTTCATACATTGAGCCGTAATCATCGCCTCCCTGTGCCGTCTTTATGTTGTAAAGTCTGTAATCATTCCGGCTTGGTTTTCCTCCCTCATAAACGACACAAGCCGCGACCGCATCCGTTCCTGATATGTGAGAATTGTCAAAACATTCAATTCTCATCGGTGTTTTTTCCAGTCCGAGAAGACTGCCCAGTTCCTTCATCAGCCTTACGTGTTTCTGCTCAGGATTCAGTTTGTCACTGCGTTTAAGCCTGTCAGCTCGGTATTGCTTCACGTTCAGCGCTGAAAGTTCCAGCAGTTTCTTCTTCTCTCCTTTCTGTGGAACTGTCCAAGTAATTCCAACTGTCTCTGTATCAGGCAGGAACGGTACAATTATCTCTTTTGCAGTACTCTTGTACCTTGCCCGCATTTCAACTATTGCAAGCATGAGCATCTCTTCAAGAGATTCGTCCATCTTGCGTTTGTATTCAAAGGTAAAAGCCTGATTTATACAGCCGTCAGACACATGCAGATAATTGACGAAAACCACATCGTCATCATTTTCAATGTTGTAAACGTCAACATTGTCCAGTCCGAAATCAACTACCCTGCTCTTTTCGCGGAATTCCATTATGGTGTCATAGCGTTCCTTGATTGTCTGAGCTTCTTCAAACTTGAGCTGACCGGCTAAACTCTTCATTTCACCGAGCATTTTCCGTGTCAGTTCCTGACTTTTTCCCTTCAGTATTTCACGAATTTCATCAATCTGAGCGCAATAGTCTTCCCTTGACACCAGTCCGATGCACGGAGCCGGACACTTTTTTATATGGTATTCCAGGCACTCCCTGTATTTTCCGCCCTTAATTTCATCGGAATTGAGCGGAAGCCTGCATGTCCTTACCCTATATGCCTGTGATACAATATCCATAAGGCCATTCAATGTTCCCGTATGGCTGAAAGGTCCATAGTACTCGCTTCCGTTCCTGATAATTTTACGTGTCTTGAATACACGTGGAAATTCTTCACGGGTAATGCAGATTGAAGGATATGTCTTGTCATCCTTCAGCAGAATGTTGTATCTGGGCTTATAACGTTTTATCAGATTGTTTTCCAGCAGAAACGCATCCCATTCAGTTTCTACAACAATATATTTAATGTCATTTATCTTGCTGACAAGCATTCTTGTCTTGTCAGTCTGGACGTCTTTCAGAAAGTACGATGAAACTCTGCGTTTCAGATTTTTTGCCTTTCCTACATATATTACAATGCCTTTCTCATCCAGATACTGGTAGCATCCGGGCTTTTCCGGCAGATTCTGAACAATCAGTTTCAGCCGTTCTTCATAGGCACTTGTGTGTTTCAATCAGTCTATTCCGTCAAATTCGTCCATTTCTATGAAACTGTCAACCTGTGCATCGGCCGGGAACTTTTCCTTTGAATGGAAATTGGTGAGTTCTATTATGCAGTTTACGTAGATTTTCTTCGGATTGAACATTTTGACTATGTCATAAGATGCTCTTAGTGTACCTCCTGTTGCCAGAAGGTCGTCATGAATAAGTACCACATCATCTTCAGTGATAGAGTCCCTGTGCATTTCTATGCGGTCAGTTCCGTATTCTTTCTTGTATTCCACGCTGACTTTCTCATAAGGCAGTTTGCCTGGTTTTCTGATAGGTACAAAACCTGCATTCAACTTGTAAGCCAGTGCAGTTCCGACTATAAATCCTCTTGATTCCACACCGCAGACTTTGGTTATGCCTTTGTCTTTGTAGAATTCATACAGTTCATCTGTAATCTCCCTGAGGTCCTTAGGATTCATGAACCAGGATGTCACATCCTTGAACTGTACACCCGTCATGGGGTAGTCAGGGATATTTCTCAAATGCTTTAAAAGATCTTGTTTACTCATATTGTCCTTTTGTTTCACGTGGAACATTTTGTTTTTATCGGTTCAGCAAGACCAGCAGAACATTGATGTCGCTGGGTGAAACGCCTGGTATCCGGCTGGCTTCAGCAAGTGTTTCGGGGTCATGCTTTATAAGTTTCTGGCGGCATTCCGTTGACAGGGACTGAAGACTGTCGTAATCGAATCGTCCTTTGATGCGTATGTCCTCCAGACGTTTCATCTTTCCGGCAATCTGACGTTCGCGGTCAATGTATCCGCTGTATTTGATCTGAATTTCTGCAGCTTCAATTATTTCTTCGCGGCGCTCTGGCTCAATCTTAGCAAGTTCATTTTTCAGAGCTTTTACATGCTCGGACAAATTGTTCAGGGTGATTTGAGGCCTTTCAACAAGTGCTGAAAGTCTGCAGCCTTCACGAAGCGGTGTGGTGCCAAGCTGTTCCAAAGCGGGATTTATAAGAGCCGGTTTGATTGGGAAACTGTCTGCAAAATCAAGCAGGTGGTTGATGGCATCGCGTTTGCTGCACATGTGGTCATACCGCTGTCGCGTGGCAAGGCCTGCATTGAAGGAACGTTCCGTCAGCCGCAGGTCTGCATCGTCCTGCCGCAGCAGTATGCGGTATTCCGCACGTGACGTGAACATGCGGTACGGTTCGTCAACGCCTTTAGTGATCAGGTCATCAACCAGAACTCCTATGTATGATTCGTCACGTGCCATGGTGAATTCTCCTGCGCCGTGGCATGAAAGATGTGCATTCATTCCGGCCAGAATGCCCTGTCCGCCGGCTTCCTCATATCCTGTCGTGCCGTTTACCTGACCCGCCATGAAAAGTCCGGAAATGACTTTGGACTCAAGCGTGTGCTTCAGTTGTGTGGGGTCAAAGTAATCGTATTCTATTGCGTATCCCGGACGGTATATGACCAGATCCCTGAAAGCAGGAATCTCTTTCAGGGCACGGATCTGGATGTCCATGGGCATTGATGACGAGAATCCGTTCAGGTACATTTCATTTGTCTCTTCACCTTCAGGTTCAAGGAACAGCTGGTGCTGGCTGCGGTCCGGAAATGTCACCAGCTTGGTTTCAATGCTGGGGCAGTAGCGTGGTCCGATGCTCTGGATCTGGCCGTTGAAGAGTGGGGAGTCAGGCAGTCCGGAACGCAGTATCTCGTGCACTTTTTCATTGGTGTAGCATGTCCAGCAGCACATCTGCTTGAGCTGACGTTCTCCGCCCATGAAAGAGAAACGGTGGAAATCGTTCTCTCCGTCCTGGCGTTCCATCTCTTCAAAATGTACGCTGCGCCGGTCTATGCGCACAGGCGTGCCGGTCTTCATGCGGCCGGAACGTATTCCGTGTCTGGTGATTGATTCGGTGAGAAGGTATGATGCAGGTTCGGAAATTCTGCCGCCAGGCATTTTAACGCGTCCGATGTGCATGAGTCCGTTCAGGAAGGTACCAGCAGTCAGAACAACGCACTTACAACGGAATTCCGCACCTTCAAGTGTCTTAAGTCCGATGACATGGCCGTCTTCAACCATCAGTTCGGTGACGGTATCCTGCCAGATGCTCAGGTTCTCCTGGTTTTCCAGCACGCTGCGCCATGCCCAGATGAACTTGGCGCGGTCACACTGTGCACGCGGGCTCCACATGGCCGGACCTTTTGAACGGTTCAGCATGCGGAACTGTATGGCTGTAGAGTCCGTGATTAGTCCCATATGACCGCCAAGAGCGTCTATCTCTCTGACTATCTGTCCTTTAGCTATGCCGCCAATGGCAGGATTGCAACTCATCTGTGCAATCTTGTTCATGTCAATGGTTATCAGACAGGTCTTTGAACCCATCTGTGCGGCAGCTGCGGCGGCCTCACATCCGGCATGGCCGGCACCAATCACTATTACATCGAATTTGAAGTCCATTACGGTTGGCAAAGATACTGCAAGTTTCGCTATTATAATATTGGTGCAGTCGGCATTTTGTGGTATATTTGCGGACCTTTGGGGTTATGAAATCATATCAAATTCTATAACAAACTAATTTTTAAAACTTTATGTGGTTAACTGATTCATCAATCGGAAGAAAAGTGGTGATGAGCGTCACAGGTGGTGCTCTCATCTTTTTCCTGACTTTCCACATGGCAATGAACTGCGTCGCCCTGTTTTCAGGTGAAGCGTACAATGCCGTGTGCGAGTTTCTTGGTGCCAACTGGTATGCTCTGGTAGGTACTGTCGGACTGGCTATTCTGGTAGCCCTTCATTTCATTTACGCCATCTGGCTGACTCTTCAGAACCGTAAGGCCCGCGGCACACAGAAGTATGCTGTGACTGAGAAGCCGAAGAATGTGGAATGGGCATCACAGAACATGCTGGTTCTGGGTCTTATCGTAGTTCTTGGACTGGGTCTTCATCTCATCAACTTCTGGTCAAAGATGCAGCTTCAGGAAATCATGGGCACACAGGCTATGATTGACGGAACCGCTGTGGCACCGACCGACGGCGCAGCTCTCATTGCATGGAACTTCTCACATCCCGTAATCGTTGTCCTTTACATCATCTGGCTTGCTGCCCTGTGGTTCCATCTTTCACACGGATTCTGGAGCGCACTGCAGACCCTGGGCTGGAATGGCAAGACATGGTTCTGCCGCTGGAAGGTTATCGGTAACATTTATGTCACACTGCTCATCCTCGGATTCATTGCAGTAGTACTGACATTCTTCATCAAGAGTCTTTAATTCATTTTAGCAAGTAACTATGGCTACAATAGATTCAAAAATTCCAGAAGGCCCGTTGGCTGAAAAGTGGTCCAACTATAAGGCACATCAGAAACTTGTCAACCCTGCCAACAAGCGCAAGCTTGACATTATAGTAGTAGGTTCAGGTCTTGCAGGCGCATCGGCAGCCGCAACACTTGGCGACCTTGGCTTCAAGGTAAAGTGCTTCTGCATTCAGGATTCACCCCGCCGTGCACACTCAATTGCCGCACAGGGCGGTATCAATGCTGCAAAGAACTATCAGAATGACGGTGACTCGGTTTACCGTCTGTTCTATGATACAATCAAGGGCGGTGACTACTGTTCACGTGAAGCCAACGTTTACCGTCTGGCCGAGGTTTCTAACAACATCATTGACCAGTGCGTGGCTCAGGGTGTTCCCTTTGCACGTGAATACGGCGGCACTCTTGCCAACCGTTCATTCGGCGGTGCCCAGGTATCGAGAACATTCTATGCCCGCGGCCAAACCGGACAGCAGCTGCTTCTGGGTGCATATTCAGCACTGAGCTATCAGGTAAAGCAGGGTAATGTGGAACTGTTCACACGCTGCGAAATGCTTGACCTTGTAATGATCAAGGACGAAGAAGGCAAGGAGCGTGCACGCGGCATCATCTACCGTGATCTTGTCACCGGTGAAATCAAGCGCTGCTCAGCCCACGCAGTAGTCATCGGAACAGGCGGTTACGGCAACACTTATTTCCTGTCAACAAACGCCATGGCCAGCAACGGTTCAGCTGCAATGCAGTGCTACCGCAAGGGCGCATGGTTTGCAAACCCCGCATTTGCACAGATTCACCCCACATGTATTCCCGTTCACGGTGACAAGCAGTCAAAGCTTACACTGATGTCAGAATCACTGCGTAACGACGGCCGTATCTGGGTTCCCAAGAAGCTTGAGGACGCCAAGAAGCTGCAGGCCGGCACACTGAACCCCAACGACATACCTGATGAGGACCGCGACTTCTATCTGGAGCGCCGCTATCCCGCATTCGGCAATCTGGTTCCCCGTGACGTCGCTTCACGTGCCGCCAAAGAGCGCTGTGACAAGGGCTTTGGCGTGAACAACACCGGTCTGGCCGTATTCCTGGACTTCAAGTATGCCATCCAGCGTCTTGGCAAGCAGGCTGTTGCTGACAAGTACGGTAACCTGTTTGACATGTATGAGGAAATTACAGACGTCAATCCTTATGAGAATCCGATGATGATCTTCCCGGCCATCCACTACACAATGGGCGGTATCTGGGTTGACTACGAACTGCAGACCTCAATTCCCGGCCTGTTTGCAATAGGTGAGTGCAACTTCTCAGACCATGGTGCAAACCGTCTGGGTGCATCGGCCTTGATGCAGGGTCTTGCTGACGGATACTTTGTACTTCCTTACACCATCCAGAACTACCTGTCAGACCAGATTCAGGTTCCGCGCTTCAGCACAGACCTGCCTGAGTTCGATGCCGCTGAGAAGGCTGTCAAGGAGAAGATTGCAAAGATCATGAGCATTAACGGAAAGCGTTCCGTTGATTCAATCCATAAGGAACTTGGTCACATCATGTGGGAATATGTAGGCATGGGCCGCACGGAAGAGTCTCTCAAGACCGCTCTTGCAAAGCTTGATGAGGTTGAAAAGACATTCTGGTCAGACCTGCGCGTTCCCGGTGATGCACAGACCCTTAACGTTGAGCTTGAAAAGGCTCTGCGTCTGCTTGACTTCATTGAGATTGGCAAGCTTATGGCTTATGACGGTCTGAACCGTGAAGAGTCATGCGGCGGCCATTTCCGTGAAGAGCATCAGACTCCTGAAGGTGAGGCACTGCGTCATGATGACAAGTTCTCATACGTTGCCTGCTGGAACTACCAGGGTGAGGGTAAGTCACCTGAACTGCTCAAGGAGCCTCTCAACTACGAGTACATCAAGGTACAGACCCGTAATTACAAGAACTGATAAAAAAGCACCATTATGGAAAAGAATATAAGCTTCAAACTGAAAATCTGGCGCCAGAGAGGTCCCAAGGAAAAGGGAGAATTCAAGGTGTACGAAATGAAGGATATCCCAACCGATACTTCATTCCTTGAGATGCTTGACATTCTCAACGAGCAGCTCATCAACAAGGGTGAAGAGCCCGTCGTATTTGACCACGACTGCCGTGAGGGCATTTGCGGCATGTGTTCACTCTACATTAACGGACATCCGCACGGTCCCGCTACAGGTGCCACCACCTGCCAGCTGTACATGCGCCGTTTCAAGGATGGTGAAACCATTACCGTTGAACCTTGGCGTTCAGCAGGTTTCCCGGTAATCCGTGACCTTATGGTTGACCGCAGGGCATACGACAAGATCATGCAGGCCGGCGGTTACGTGTCAATCAACACCGGCGGTGTTCCTGACGCAAACGCAATTCCAATCTCCAAGGAGAAGGCAGACCTTGCTATGGATGCAGCTTCATGCATCGGTTGCGGTGCCTGCGTTGCTGCCTGCAAGAACGGTTCTGCCATGCTGTTTGTCAGCGCCAAGGTCAGCCAGCTGGCTCTGCTTCCTCAGGGACAGGTCGAGGCTGCACGCCGCGCAAAGGCCATGCTTGCCAAGATGGACGAACTTGGATTCGGTAACTGCACCAACACCCGCGCCTGTGAGGCCGAATGCCCCAAGTGCATTTCAATCAGCAACATTGCTCGCCTGAACCGCGAGTTCATTGCTGCCAAGCTGAAAGACTGATTATTGATTCAAGTCCGATAAAAAACCGCGGTGAAAGCCGCGGTTTTTTGTTTTTGGGATTAAAAAGAAATGCCGACCCGAAGGCCGGCATTTTCATTTCATCAGAGATTGGTGACTTATTCCCAAGGAAGCTTGGTGATAGGCTGGGTGAGTTCTGAATTTTCTACATCGTTCTCATCGAGCTTGAATACCATGAAGTTGTCATTTTCCTTTGTGCAGGGAGCCCATTCACCGCCATCGGGACCGTTAGGATCACTGTACTTTGCAAAGTTGGTCCATGCTGTCAGCATTTTTTCTGACAGATCCCAGTCGCCCTGTGTCCAAGGTCTCCAGCAGTGCTGCAGTGACTTGAATACGAACCACAGGTCTGATGAGTGGAAAGCACCCTTAAGACGCTGGGTTACTTCTGGATGTGAACCGTCATCGGGCAGAGGACGTGCAAATTCGTATGCCCATGCCTTGCTTCCGTTCTTGGTCATTTCCTGACGGTTCTGGCAGAATGCCTTGACACCTGCTGACATGTTGCCCATGTCGTTCAGGGTGTAACCGCACATGTAAGGAACGTCAGCCAGTGTGCCGTCAAGAGCAGCTTCATCAAAGCTTTCCAGTGATACGTAGCCGTCAACGATAGGCATGCCGGTTATGCTGCCCATGTTGCCTGTAGCGTTGTTGTAGATGGTACCTACGGTGTGCATGGTTTCAGTATCGGCATTACGCATCTTGGCAAGAGTGTTGTAACCTGCCCAGTCCATGACAACCTTGGTGTTGAATTCTGCGCGCTGCAGAGCGTTCAGACCTTCCGGAGCTTCCGGAGCCTTGTAAGCAGCAAGCTTGGGCTGCTGGTTCTGGCCACCGCCAAAGCCGAATCCGCCAAAGCCGCCCATAGGCATACGCATGCCGCCCATGCCCATACCCATGCCGCCACCCTGCTGGGGAACGGTAAGGCCACCGGCACTCATGATGACTGCCTTGTGGAACAGGCCGCGTGCCAGAGGTGATTCACACAGTGTGCGTACTGAACCGCCACCTGCTGACTGACCGAAAATCATTACGTTGTCGGGGTCACCGCCAAACTGTTCAATGTTCTTCTTGATCCACTTCAGAGCTTCAATCTGGTCAAGGATACCGTAGTTGCCGGATACACCGTGCTCACTTTCAGCTGAAAGTTCGGGGTGAGTCAGGAAACCGTATACACCGAGACGGTAGTTGATTGATACAAGGATTACGTCCTTTTCAGCCCATGCCTGTGCATCGAACTCAGGTTCTGAGCCGAAACCTTCACGGTAGCCGCCGCCATGGATCCAAAGGGCAACAGCCTTCTTGGCATTTGTCTGTCCTGCATATTTTGTCCATACGTTTGCATACAGGCAGTCCTCTGAGAAGGGAGCTTCCTCACCGTAACCCCATTCTGTGTAGTAGCCGCCCTTGTACTGGATGTGCTGGTAACTGGGATTTCCAAACATTTTGCAAAGCTTTACGCCTTCCCATGGAGTTACAGGCTGTGGAGCTTTCCAACGGTTTTCCTTAATTGGAGCGGCTGCATAGGGAATGCCGCGGAATACGAATACTCCCTTGGTTTCAGTGCTGACGCCCTGAACCTGTCCGCCTTCAATTGTCAGCACTGGGCTGAGTTTCTCTGCAGTGCCGCAGCAGCTGGCCATAATGGTCATGATGCCGGCAAATAACAACAGTTTTTTCATAATTTGAATTATTGGTTGATAGTTGAATAGGTTTTTTTGCTGAAGGACAAATGTAATGTTTTTTGTTATTACCATATTTTATATAGGGCTGTTTTTTTGGTCAATCACATAAAACGAACTACTTTTGCGGTGCAGATTTGTCTGACTGGCCGCTCGAATGGTGGAATGGTAGACACGAGGGACTTAAAATCCCTTGACCTTTACCGGTTGTGCGGGTTCGAGTCCCGCTTCGAGCACTGGCCCTAAAGAGCATCAGGTCATGATTTCAGGACGTATCGTAAAATTGTCCGTTCTTTCCCTTTTCATCGGGATAATTCCTGCTCAGGCACAGGACTTCAGCTACAATCTTTATCTCAACGTAGGCTTTGTGAACATAAGCGCAGGAAAGGCGCGGCTTAATGATACCGATGTGGTTTATGACGGCCGTGACGCCGTACGTACGCAGCTGGCCATGAAGACCAACTCCGTGGCGGACCGTGTTTTCGAACTGCGTGACACCATGGTTTCTTACAACACGCCGGATGGTGAGGGCATATTCTATTCCAAGACCGTCAATGAGGGAAAGAAGCATGTTCTTGAGACTGCAAGGTTTACAAAGGACTCGGGCCATTTCATTGTTAACCTTACAGCCGGCAGCAGCCGCAGCACCGAATGGCGTGATGAGCGCATTTTTGACATGCTGAGCATGCTTCGTTTCACCCGTGATATAGATATGACGGACAAGGAACCCGGTTATACTGAGACCCTGCCTATGGTAAACGGTGACATGGTAGTGCAGCAGTACATTATCTATCAGGGCATGGAAAAGATTAAGGCCGATGACGGAAAGAAGTATGACTGCCTTAAGATTTCAGTCCGTGACTACAAGTACGGTGAGGAGCGTGAGACGCTGAAAGCTTATTTGACTGCGGACGTACATGTACCCGTCCAGCTTAATATTATTGTTGGTGTGGCCTCGATTAAGGCCCTTTTGACCGATTGATTATGAATCTTACAGAAAACCGTTGGCTTACCGGACACGGATTTGGAGTTCACTCTCCATGGGCCTATGACCTGATAGAGTTTGTCATTAACGAGAAACTCCCGTATTATGCGTATGAGGACCTTTATCCGTTCTGGGAAAAGGCTCCCCAATATCTGCCGCAGTACCCGCAGAGCCGTGACGAACTGCTTTTCCGTCTGGTGAACCGCTTCAATCCCGGGTTCATTCTTGAAATCGGCACCGGCGCCGGTGTAAGCACGGGTTATCTTGCATCGGTCTCAAAGGATTCTAAGGTCGTGACAGTTGACCATACGCACCCGGCAGTGAAAGAAGTCCGTAAAAATCTGAAAAGGATTCCCAATATTGAGTATATTGTGGCGGATGACGTCCTTGAAACCGTGCAGGAGATTCTTGACGGCGGTGTCATGCCCAAGTTTGTGCATGTGGCACACACTTCACAATGGCGGCAGGTTGTCGAACTGCTCATTCCCAGAATGGAGTCCGATGCCGTGATTGTGGTAGAGGACCTTGGCAAGAAGGAGAAAAAGGAGTGGTGGAAAGGCGTAATTCAGAATGAAAAGGTTGGAGTGACTTTCCAGATGTCCAAGGTAGGACTTCTGTTCTTTGACCTTAAGAAGACCAAACAGCATTATCTTTTATGAGCAGAATCTACACGCGTACAGGGGACAGCGGCACCACCAGTCTGGTGGGCGGACAGCGCGTCAGCAAGACTGACTGCAGGCTTGAGGCATACGGCACGGTCGATGAGCTGAATTCGTTCATCGGACTCATGCTTTCACTTATGGATGACAAGGCAGAAAAGCCTGAAAACATCCGTTGGATTCAGAAAATTCTGTTCAACATTGGCGGTTGTCTTGCCACTGACACTACTACATTCCAGCTGCCTGAAAGCTGTATGGTCAAGGCCGATGACGTCACCCGCATTGAGGGCATGATTGACGCCGCTCAGGACGGACTCCCGCAGCAGAAGAACTTCATTCTGCCCGGCGGCTGTCAGGCTGCAGCGTACGCCCATGTTGCAAGGACCGTCTGCCGCCGCGCCGAGAGACTCATAATCGGCCTTCCAGATACCTGCAGTGTGCCATGTCAGCTGCTTTGCTTCATGAACAGACTGTCTGATTATCTGTTCGTTCTGGCCCGCCGGATCAACTATTTTTCAGGTGTTGAAGAAAATATCTGGTAGAACTTTTGCAAACCAAGTTTTTTTATACTTTTGCACCCCTATAAAAACAACCTAAAACACAACCGTTATGTATTGGACATTGGAACTGGCATCAAAACTTGAAGATGCACCCTGGCCCGCAACCAAGGATGAGTTGATTGATCACGCCGTCCGTTCAGGAGCCCCCCTTGAAGTCATCGAGAACCTCCAGGAGATCGAAGACGAAGGCGACATATATGAAAGCATAGAGGACATCTGGCCCGACTACCCCTCAAAGGAAGATTTCTTTTTCAACGAGGACGAATACTAAGAGTCTACAATAGACTTAAATATCTAATAATCAATCGGATGAACAAAGATTATTTGTTTGTCCGATTGTTATTTTTGCCCTTTTTCAATCTGGATTTGAACGCAAAATGCGCTATAAATCGCTATAAATGCCCTAAAACGCGCGTTTGTTTGTTTAAAATTCAGGTTGTTTGTACATCCTCGTGGATATCATATGAATAATTTGTATCTTTGCATCGAAATTGCAGAATTCTACATATTCTGTATAGAATTGCAAGTTTGATGTTATGAACGATGCTGAATATAACAACTGTTCCCAATGGATCGATGCTCAAGAAATGAGGGGACGCTACTTCTTTACAAAGGAAGATGTGCGGAAAATTTTTCCCGATGCGAAGGAGCATTCTTTAGCGGTGTCGTTGTCCC